>CANDJC010000143.1 GCA_947384955.1 uncultured Eubacterium sp.
TCCAATGTCACAGGAAGCCGGTGCATCTTCCCGTCACCCGGCTGGTTTTCACAGGCTTTACATGAAAAACGGCGGACTCTGCTGAATTTTTATCGGCCAGAAAGATTTTAAACTGCCGCTGGAAAGCTGTCATTCCGTGCCCGGAATTCACGTATGTAACGCCGGTCAGAAAACAGCCGGGAGAGGGGATTTGCACGTTCTTCCAGCGGCTGCTCCAGAATGTTAAGAATCCCTAAGCATTCTGCATTTACGCTATGGCCCCGGACGGGACGCGGCACCTATTCGCCCTGGCTTCTTGCCAGCAGCTACCGGTGCCGCTACGGCTTCGCCGCCTGGTTATCGCGGCAGAATACTAAGGGATTCTAAACATTCTTCCAATGCCGCTGGAAGAACGTGCAAATCCCCTCTCCCGGCGTCCGAGAGGCCATAATGCCTCCCCCCTGTCAGCAGCAATTGCATTCTCATCGAAGAGGTTTTTGCTGTTTTTCAATCTGGACATTACATTTCAGCTGTCTTTCCAGTTCCCGGATACGTTCTTTTAATTCTTTGTAAGTTTTCTTTTTTGTCATACACGATTCTTTTCTGAGTATATTTTAACATATTGCAGTATCGTTCGCAAGAGCGCTATACAGGCGATGATTAGACTATACATATAGGATAATAAAATGAGGAATGGTAAAATCATAAAAAGCGGAAAATTAGTGAAAATGCAAGACTTATCGACAAATTTCGACAAGTTTCAATAAAACAGTTTCTTTATGATAGGAGGACAGGAGAAATTTGGCTTTTTCACAATTTTCTGTAGTTTTTTGCAAATATTTACGGGCAGTGATTAGGAGGTAAACCATGACTCAATTAAATGTAGCAATTGCAGATGATAATGAAAAAATGGTACAGCTGTTAGGTGACATTGTTAAAAGCGATAAGGAACTGAATGTTGTAGGAGTCGCCAAAGACGGTGTAGAAGCCTGTGAGATGATCAGGACAAAAGAGCCTGATATCGTTCTTTTGGATATTGTAATGCCAAAATTAGACGGGCTTGGCGTGCTGTCGAAAATTAATAATGACCGTTCACTGAAAAAGCATCCGGCGTTTATCATTATCAGTGCAATTGGACAGGAAAAAATTACGGAAGATGCATTTAGCCTGGGAGCGGATTATTATATTATGAAGCCGTTTGACAATGATATGGTAATCAGTCAGATTAAGCTGATACGCGACAGGGATATGAAAAAAACCAGTGAACCAAGGAAGGCAAATGCTTATGAAAAATACCAGGAACCGGTGGAGCGGGATTTAGAGGCGGATGTGACCAGTATCATTCATGAAATCGGAGTGCCGGCTCATATTAAAGGATATCAGTATCTTCGCGAAGCAATTATGATGTCGGTAAATGACATAGAAATGTTAAATTCCATTACAAAGATTTTATATCCAACGATTGCCAAGCAGTTCCAGACCACGTCGAGCAGAGTCGAACGCGCGATTCGTCATGCCATAGAGGTAGCATGGTCGCGGGGAAAAATGGATACCATTGATGAATTATTTGGCTATACGATTAATAACGGCAAAGGAAAGCCGACAAATTCAGAATTTATTGCGCTGATTGCAGATAAAATTAGGTTGGAATACCGCACGAAATAGAGTATAATGTCAGTAAAGGCAAATATGCCATTATACCTTTCGGAGGAATTTTCATGAAAAAAGTATTATTTGTAACATCAGAAGCAGTACCTTTTGTCAAAACAGGAGGACTCGCAGATGTGGCAGGCTCTCTGCCGCAGTATTTTGACAAATCAAAGTACGATGTGCGCATTATTCTGCCCAAATATGTCTGCATGGAAGATGCACGGAAACAGCAGCTGCGCTTTCATTCCCGCTTTTATGTCCAGTTAAGCTGGAGGAGCCAGTATGTGGGAGTGCTGGAAACAAAGGTGGATGGAATTACTTATTACTTTATTGATAACGAATATTATTTTGCAGGAGACAGTCCTTATCATAATATTTATGAGGATGTGGAGAAGTTTGCTTATTTTTCAAAGGCTGTGCTGGATGCGCTGCCGGTTATTGATTTCCGGCCGGATATCCTGCACTGCCATGACTGGCAGACTGGCCTGATACCGGTGTATCTTAAAAATGAGTACCAAAAGAACGCGTTTTATCAGGGAATCAGGACTATTTTTACGATTCACAATCTGCAGTTTCAGGGCCGCTGGATTATGCAGGCAGTGAAGGATATTACAGGGCTGCCAGAAAACCTGTTTGTGGCAGACAAGCTGGAATCTTATGGAGAAGCCAATTATTTAAAGGGCGGTGTCGTATATTCTGATATTATTACGACTGTAAGCAAAACATATGCTTATGAAATCACAACACCCGGAGGCGGGGAAGGCCTGGACGGTTTAATGAGGGCAAGGCAGCGGGATTTGTATGGTATTGTAAACGGCCTGGATTATCATGTATTTAATCCGCAGACCGACAGTCTGATTGCATGCACGTATGGAAAAGAGGATATGGTTTCGGGGAAGCGGGAAAATAAACTTCTGCTTCAGCAGCAGCTGGGGTTTGAAGAAGATGACGGAACGATGCTGATTGGCATGGTCGGGCGCATGACAAACCAAAAAGGGATAGATTTAGTAGAATCCGTGCTGGATGAGCTGCTTTCCAGCGCGCGTATCCAGATTGCTGTTTTAGGCACAGGGCAGACCGGCCTGGAAAATATGTTCCGGCATTATGCCTGGAAATATGAGGATAAGCTGTCTGCGAATATCTGCTATTCGGAGGAGCTGGCACACAGGATATATGCTTCCTGTGATGCGTTTTTAATGCCTTCCCTGTTTGAACCGTGCGGACTCAGCCAGCTGATGAGTATGCGTTATGGCACAGTTCCGATTGTGCGGGAAACGGGAGGATTAAAAGATACCGTAGAAGCATATAACCGTTATGACCAGACAGGAACGGGTTTTAGTTTCTGTAATTTTAATGCAAGGGAAATGCTGTCTGCGCTGTATTATGCAATGGATATTTATTACAATCACAGAAAAGACTGGGATGCCATTGCGCTAAGAGGCATGGAACAGGACTTTTCCTGGGGCCGTTCCGCAAGGGAATATGAAAAGATTTATGACATGCTCTGAATCCGGCATGTGGCATAAAAGCATCCGTCAGCTATTCCCGCATATACTGAGCGCATGCTCCTCGCGGGAATAATAGTAAATCAGGTCGCTTAAAATTTCATCGGCGGCAAGTTCTGTGCGGTTAATATCCGTTACCATATGGGCCAGCTCTTTGTAATGACTGCGGTTTACAGCTGGCAGAAGGATAATTTCGTGGATGCTGCTTGGGAGAATAAACAGGTCTGTGTTTAGTTTTTCCGCAATGGTATCCAGAAGACGCGGATAAAGCATGCAGCTTGCCCCGTACAGCTTCTGAGAATTTGTCAGTATATACATCGGACAGAAGGTATCCGCCTCTCTTTCGATGTTCTGATTTGGCCGGGCACTGCTGCCAAAAGCATCGGAAAGCACGGCAGCAATGTTCCTGAAATCATACGGAAGCAGAGCCGGTGCAGTCTGACAAGCTTGATGGTATAATTCAGCAGCATTGATGTTCCACAATTTTAAATGGTCTGTGTGAATCAGAATCGTTGCACTGCTGTTTTCAGTAAAGTTCAGCAGGCAGTAAAATACAATCGCAAGGTCCAGATAACGGACATGAGGGACTGTCTCAAGCAGTTCCTTATTTTTTTCAAAATTAACCAGACGGTAGGAAATCTGGCTGCGGACTGCTTCATAATCCGTGAAAAAATCCGCGTTGAAATGTTCTGCAGAACGGTTATGCTCATATGTAAGCATAATATCCCGGCAGATGGTATCTAAATCTGGAAACAGATTCTGTTTTTCATAATAATAGTTTAGATAAATAGTAGGTGAAATGTTGCTTGCCGGGCTTGCAATCGTAAGTCCGTCCAGTTTCAGGCCGTTATTTTTGCGGATGGTCTGCATTTGTACAGATGAATCCGGCGGAAGCATCTGCTCAATCTGCCTGGCTATTGCAGTTTTGAATTCTTCATAAGTCATAAATAAAAGCTCCTTTATGGTAAGAGTGATGTGGGAAATATGGAAACTGCCTGCCTGCTGCTGGCTGTCAATAAGAGAAGAACAGATGTGCCAGAGGGAACAGAACAGACTTTTGTGTCTGGATAATGATTGTTTACGCAGAAATGAGAAAATGATATTGCGTGGGTTAAGTGTAACATGTTTTGTTGGGAAATGCAAGTAGTTTTTTGAGGAAATTTGATAAGGCTGGGGATGGGCGATGCTGTGGCTTCGCGGACGCCGGGAGAGGGGATTTGCACGGTCTTTCTGCGGCCAGCTGGTAAAAATCATTAAAAAGGGAGTACGGCTGTTACGATTTGGCTGAAAGTATTTCGTAACACTAAGGTATTAAAATTTAAACTAAGCTGGTATAACATATTTTCTAAATGGAAAAATATATCTTCATCTTGAGCATATTCCATGATATAATTATCCAAACAGACTATCGGAACGAGGGAAATGTATGGACGATTTAGCATTAAACTATCAAAGTGATTTTCATGCCATTCTGCAAATGATAGCAGATGCCCGCCGGAAAGCTGCCTATCAAGTGAATGCCACAATGATTGACCTTTATTGGGGAATTGGAGAATTTGTTTCCAATAAGGCCGTGCAGGATGGCTGGGGACGTTCTACCGTAAAGGCACTTTCTGAATACATTCTGACGCAGGAACCAGGGATTAGAGGCTATTCCCCACAGAATATCTGGCGCATGAAGCAGTTCTTTGAAACTTATTGTGACAAGCCGGAGTTAGGAACTCTGCTAAGAGAAAATACATGGTCAAATAATCTGCATATCATGTCAAAGACAAAATCGGATGCAGAGAGATTATTCTATTTGAAGCTGGCCTCCCGGGAAAAGTATAAAGCAAAAGAACTGGAACGGCAGATTGACAGCGGATATTATGAGCGTTTAATGCTATCAGACGGTAAAGCGCCTTCCGCCATATCCCAGGCTGCGCCTGCGAACATAATCAGGGACATGTATATGTTGGAGTTTTTAGATCTGCCCGAGCCTTATAGGGAATATGATTTGAAAAAGGCCATTTTGAAGAACATGAAAAAGTTTTTACTGGAAATTGGCAGGGATTTTATTTTTATGGGAGAAGAATATCATCTTCAAGTAGGAAAGAACGACTATTATACGGATTTAATCTTTTTTCATAGGGAACTACAATGTCTTGTTGCAATTGAGTTGAAAATTGATGATTTCAAACCGGAATACTTGGGAAAAATGCAGTTTTATCTTGAAGCGTTAGACCGGGATGTAAAGAAGCCCCACGAAAATCCCAGCGTTGGCATTATTCTTTGCAAGAGTAAGGACGAGGACGTTGTTGAATATGCCCTGAGCCGGAACATGAGTCCAACCATGATTTCCGAATATAGGACGAAACTAATCAGCAAGGAAATCTTACAAAAGAAACTTGAGGAATTAACGGAAATGGTGGATGAGGATAAAAACTCTCAATGACGTTGAGAGTTTTTCAAAAAAACAATTATTATCCGCAGATAAGCAGCACCATCCAGTGAACAGGAAGTTTGCCAATGAAGTACACCAGGGAACAACGCCTGGACAACGCCAGGCACGTATACGATGGGGAACTGACCGTGGAGGAAGCGGCGGGCTGCAGTGCATTGTAAGTGACATGACAGCTTTCTTACCCCCTCACACGGAACATACTAACCAGCCTTTTGAGCAGCCTTGCCTGCGAACGCAGCTGTTCACCCGTTGCCGCGCTTTCCTGTGCAGCCGCAGAATTTGTCTGCACAACCTGCGAAATCTGGCTGATGCGTTCCTTAACCTGTGAGATATGGTCTGCCTGTGTGCGGGAAGCCTCAGCTATAATGCTTGTAGTTTCTACAATGTCGCTGACTCCGGACACAGCGGTTCCAAGCTGCGCAGCGGTCTCATTCGCTATTTTTGAACCATATCCGACAGCTGTCATAGAGCGTTCTATGAGGTCTGAGGTTGTTTTAGAGGCTTCTGCGCTCTGTCTTGCCAGTTCGCGGACTTCTTCTGCAACGACGGCAAAGCCTTTGCCGGATTCCCCGGCCCGGGAGGCTTCTACGGAGGCGTTCAGGGCAAGGATATTGGTCTGCGAGGCAATTGTTTCAATGGTCTTGATGATTTTTCCGATTTCACTGGAACTGCTGCTGATTTCCTGCATGGCAAGTATCATTTCCTGCATTTTCTGGTTGCTTTCATACAGCTGATTTCCGACGCTGTCTACATTCTGGCTTGCCTGGTTTGCGTTTGCTGCGGTTTCTTCTACATGCCTGGAAATATCCTGTATGGCTTTTTCCAGCTCTTCCACAGCGCCAGCCTGTTCGAGCGCTCCCTGGCTGAGCGCCTGGGCGCTGGCGGACATCTGCTTTGAACCGATGGAAACATGCTCCGAGCTGTCTACGATTTGCGATATGGTACTGTTCAGTCTGTCTAAAATACCGTCTAAGGAATGTTTAATGGAAGTAAAATCCCCGGCGTAATCCTGGGCTGTGCAAATCGTCAGGCAGCCGTCTGAGATGGATTCTAAAACGGTGGATATTTCGCCGATATAGCCCCTTAAACGGTGAACCGTATGTTCAAAAATATCTGCTAATATACCGATTTCATCATTCGAATGGATATGTGCGGCCAGCTCCTGGCTGTCATGAAGCCCGAGCTTTCCCTGCTCCATAGTATGTGCAAGTGCAGTCAGCTTTGAAAGCGGCTTCGATACATAGTGGCGGATAAATACAGACATAAACACAATGCTTACGATAACCATGGCAATACCGGCCGCAATGGAGGCAAGCACGGTGCGGTTGACCTGAGAATAAGCGTTATGTGTTGAAATGCCTGCAAAAATCAGTCCGGTGATTTCGCCGTTTTCATCGACAGACGGCATGTAAGAGCAGAGGTGTTCTACGCCCATAATGGATGCGTTGCCGGTATAAGATTTCCCCTGTCCGAGCACGATGTCTGCGATTTCTTCTGACAGCTTTGTTCCGACGGCGCGTTCGCCGTTTTGCTGGATGGTTGTATAAGCGCGCTCGTCTCCATGAAAAATGGTAAATTCACAGCCGAGCAGCTCTTTTAGTTCATCCAGTACAACCGTCTTATCCGGCGGCCCGACGTAACCGTCCAGCTCGCAGGCCAGCATATTTACGGCATGTATGCACTGTCTGCGCAGCAGCTCCATGGTAAGGCTGTAGAACATGGAGATGCAGACGCTGACTACGACGGCCGGGGTGGGATTTTGCGCTGCGAATAGCATATTTCAATAAGCCTTTAGCGCTTCCCACAGTTCCGTATAATAATTTGTTGTAATTTCATCCAGCGGCTGAAAAAACTCACAGTTATCCAGTGTTTCGCTGTCTGGAAATATCGTTTTGTCATTCTGTATTTCGGGGTCTAACTGTTCAAAAACAGCCTTATTCGGTGTTGCATAATATACATAATCAAAATTTTCCATAGCTGCATCAGGCCTGCATAGAAAATTTAGAAAAAGCTCCGCATTTTTTTTATTCCTGCAAGTCTTTGGGATAAACCAGGCGTCTACCCACATATTCGAGCCTTCTTTCGGTACGGAAAAAGCCAGGTCTTCATTCAGGCTCTGTGCGTAAGCCGCTTCTCCGGAATATACTTCTGCGAGAGCAGCGTTTCCGGCAGCCATCCAGTCCGCGGTTTCGTCGCTTAAATAAGAATAGACAAGCGGTTTTTGTTCGAGCAGGAGGTCCAGGGAACGGTCTAAGACATCCCGGTCTGTTGTATTGCAGGAGACGCCGAGCAGCTTCTGGGCAGCCATGTAAGTATCGCGGACGCTGTTTTCCATAATAATCTGCCCGGAATATTTTTTATCCCATAAAACGCTCCAGGTGTCTGTTTCAGCCGGGTCAACCATTGTGGTATTATATAAAATGCCTACGGTTCCAAAAAAATAAGGAATGGTAAAGCTGTTGTCCGCATCGAAGTTTTTGCAGTAGTTTAAGTATTTCGGGTCGATATTGGAAAATTCCGGAATATTTTCAAAATCGATTTCTAAGGTTTCGCCTTCCTCGTGCAGTTTTTGGATGATGTAGTCTGAAGTACAGGCGACATCATAATGAATCGAACCGGCTTTGTATTTTGCATACATTTCTTCCGGGCTTTCATATTCTTCATATTTGACTGTCAGGCCGGTTTCTTCTTCAAACTGGTCGAGCAGTCCTGGTTCAAAATATTTGCCGTAATTTAAAATCGTGACTGTGTCCGGGTCGTTTTTGGAAGCGCATCCCGTAAGAAAAAACGTGCATAAGACGGCAGATAGAAAAACGAGCTTCCATTGTTTCATGGCGTTTTCTCCTTTCCTAAATATGTTCGCAGCTTAAGTCCGGCAGAGGCAGAAACAGCGTCCGCAGCACTAGTAAGAGGTCTGCTCAGCCTGTTTTGCGGCGCGGCTGGAACGGAAATTAATAAGCAAAAGCAGCGCAAATGCAATCAGAAATAAAATCGTGGACAAAGCATACATCTGCGGCATAATGCCTTTGCGCAGCTCGGTATAAATCATAGTTGAGAGCGTATTGACGCCGGCTCCCTTTGTAAAGTAGGTGATGCTGAAATCATCCAAAGACATCGTAACGGACATTAAAAAGCCGGAAAGCACGCCGGGAACAATCTGGGGCCATACGATTTTAAAAAATGCATACAGCGGTTTTGCGCCCAGGTCTAAGGCGGCTTCATAGGCGGACGCGCTTGTCTGGTTCAGCTTTGGCAGCACATTTAAAATCACATATGGAATATTGAAGGTAATATGCGCAATCAGTACCGTATGAAGGCCGAGGCTGGTAAAGCGGACAAAAATCAGCATCATGGAAATACCGGTTACAATGTCAGCGTTGAGCAGCGGAATATTTGTCGCTCCGAGCATCAGGGTGCGGTTTCTTTTTTTCATGGCATGGATGCCGATAGCGGCCATTGTGCCAAGCAGCGTAGCAAGCGTGGAAGCGGCGAGCGTTATGACAATCGTTGTCTGAAATGCTTCCATAATCATACTGCTTTCAAGCAGCTCCCGATACCATTTGAACGTAAAACCGCCCCACATGACCCTGGATTTGGAATCATTAAAAGAAAGGACGATAAGTACGGCAATCGGAAGATACAAAAATAAAAATATCAGGATTAAGTAAATACGCTCCAGCCCTTTTTTTACCATACCGCAGCCCCTCCCGCATCATCAGAATATTTGTTCATAACCGCCATGCTTGCAATTACAAAAATCATAAGCACCAGCGATAATCCGGCTCCCAGATTCCAGTTGAAAAACTGCATAAAATCGGCTTCGATAATATTTCCGATTAACAGCACCTTGCCGCCTCCAAGAAGGTTCGAGATAGCAAAGGAGGTCAGGGCTGGTACAAAAACCATAATAATGCCGCTCATGACGCCGGAAAGGGTCAGCGGAAAAATAATCCTGCGAAAAATCACAAAATTTTTAGCCCCTAAATCCTGTGCCGCCTCAATAATGTCCTTGCGGATTCTTGCCATCGCATTGTAAATCGGCAGAATCATAAACGGCAGAAAATCATACACCATGCCAAATAAGACTGCCGTTGGCGTGTTTAAGATGGTTACGTTCGGCAGATGAAAAAAATCCAGCACGGCATTGATAATTCCGTTGTTGGATAAAAGCAGCTGCCAGGCTAAAATACGCAGTAAAAAATTCATCCACATCGGAAGGATAAAAAGAAATACGATAAAATTCTGGTGCCTGATGTTCAGCTTATTTAAAATCATTGCCAGCGGATAGGAGAGCAGCAGGCAGATAACCGTACACTGCAGTGCAATTTTTACAGACAGCCACAGTGATTTCATATGGACTTTATGGAAAATGGAAATTACATTTGCCATAGTAAAATCCCCGGCTGAATTTGTAAAGGCGTAATATACGATTAACAGCAGCGGGAGCAGGATAAAGCCAGCCATCCATATCAGGTAAGGGCCGGCCAGCAGCTGTTTGGAGAATTTACGCATCCGGTTCCACCATCCTTTCGTCGCTTGATTCCGGTTTATTCATAATCTGGATATTAAAAGGAATCACACGCAGTCCGGCCTGTCTGCCGGGTTCATGATATTCTGTCGTATGAACCAGCCATTCATATCCGCCGGCCAGCACTTCAATTTCATAATGCACGCCTTTAAATATGACAGACGTTATGACGCCCTGAAAAAATCCGTCTTCAGGACGGGTAATGATTAAATCCTCCGGGCGGATGACGACATCGACCGGGCGGTTCGTGCCAAATCCGGTGTCGACGCATTCTAAGTTGGTATCCAGAACACGCACCAGCTTATCCCGAACCATCATGCCGTCTATAATATTGCTGTCTCCGATAAAGTCGGCGACAAATGCGTTGACAGGTTCATTATAGATATCTTCCGGCGTGCCAATCTGCTGGATGTATCCCTGATTCATGACGACAATCGTATCCGACATGGTAAGCGCTTCTTCCTGGTCATGGGTCACGTAAATAAAAGTAATGCCAAGCTCGTTTTTCAGACGGATAAGCTCGTACTGCATATCCTGGCGCATTTTTAAATCCAGCGCGCCGAGCGGTTCGTCCAAAAGCAATACCTTCGGTTCGTTTACAATTGCGCGCGCAATGGCAATCCGCTGCTGCTGTCCGCCGCTTAAGGAGTCGACGCTGCGCTTTTCAAAACCGTCAAGGTTTACCAGCTTTAAGGCATATTTAATTTTATCCTGGATATATTCTTTGCTTTTTTTGCTGATTTTCAGGCCGAAAGCAATATTTTCTGCAATTGTCATATGTCCGAACAGCGCGTATTTTTGAAATACCGTGTTTAATTTCCGCTCATTCGGGGGAAGCGTGGTAATATCCCTGCCGTCAAATATAATCCGTCCTTCATCCGGCGTTTCAAATCCCCCAATCAGACGCAGCGTGGTCGTCTTTCCGCATCCCGACGGACCGAGCAGTGTCACAAATTCATTTTCGTGAATGGTTAAGTCCAAATCATCTAAGATGACGGTATTGTCATAAGATTTGGAAATGTGCTGTAGCTTAATCAGTTCTTTTTCCATTTGCAGGGCCTCCAAAGTTAAAATAAAAATCAGGAAGAAAACAGCTGCCCCGGCAGATTAAAAGCAGGGCGGATTGCTTATCCAGATTAACGATGCTTCTTCCTGGCAGGCTTCGATGTAATGCTTTTTGGCGGCAGTAAAATAAAAAGATTCTCCTGCGCGGACGATATAAGTCCTTGTGCCATAATGAAGTCTGACGCTTCCTTTTAATACGTAGCCGAATTCTTCGCTTTCTTTCGGCGCGAGTGTTTCGGATTTTCCGCCGGGGGCGAGTGTTAACAGCACAGGCTCCATTGTATTTTTCTGTGCGTTCGGAATCAGCCATTCAATCCGGCAGCTGCGTTTTTTGTAATTTTTTTCAAAGTAGTCTTCGGGTGAAAATACAATCTGTTCCGGTTCATCATCCGTAAAAAATTCAGCCGGCGTAGTGCCCAGGCACTGGATAATGTCTAGCAGCGTCCCTATCGAAGGAGTCGTCAGGCCGCGCTCTAACTGCGAAATAAAGCCTTTGGACAGCTCGGAACGGTCGGCTAATTCCTGCTGCGTCAGCCCGTACTGGATGCGCAGCTCTTTCATACGGTGTCCGATATCCATAAGATAGCCTCCTAAGCTGTATAAAGGGCAGCAGAAAAAGAAAGATGCCGGATTTTTGTGTGATTATGTGTAACTATAATAATGAATTTTGTGTTTAATGATTCTAAACAAGTAATGACTATTATGCAGGATAAGGAGAAAAAAGTCAATATGTTTTTGAAAAATCTGCGGGCAAAATAGGTGTTTTCTATTTACAGGGGGTGCGGGGGAGGGGAGATGGCTGCGCGGACGCCGGGAGAGGGGATTTGCCAGGTCTTCCTGCGGCGGCTCCAGAATGTTAAGAATCCCTAAGCATTCTGCATTTAC
>CANDJC010000144.1 GCA_947384955.1 uncultured Eubacterium sp.
CAGAAAACTTAGAACTTCCTGCTTTTTGGAAGCGGAACATCAGAAGGAAAAACTTCCTCCGCCCGGCGTCTCTCCGCCAGCATCATACAGCCATCCACCACCCATACTCAGCAATAACTCATGAAAGGAATCCATACACATGACAGTTTTAATCATAGAAGACGATACCATCATATCCGAAGGCCTCGCCTACGCACTTCAGCAGGAAGGATACCAGATTCTCACTGCCACAGACGCATCCGGGGCATATGCGGTATTAAAATCGAAACAGTCATTTGATTTCTGTCTTTTAGACATCATGCTCCCGGACGGCAGCGGATTTGCGGTCTGCGAAGCCATTCGAAAGAGCAGTAACGTTCCGATTCTGTTTCTGACCGCATGCAGTGATGAAGTAAGCACGGTCCGGGCACTGGAGCTGGGGGCGGATGATTATATTGCAAAACCGTTCCGCATCCGGGAGCTGTTAGCAAGGATGAAAGCCATCCTGCGGCGAACCGGAGCAGAGCATGGGAGGCAAGGCAGCGAGACTGTATATGTGGGTGAAAATAAAGTAGATTTAAAAACAGGCAGGGTGTTCCGGGATAGCGAAGAGATTATACTGACTGCCATGGAATATAAAATGCTGCTTGTATTTTTAAACCACAGAGGACAGATACTGACCCGTGCGCAGATTTTAAACCAGCTTTGGGATGAAGCCGGGGATTATGTCAATGATAATACGTTAACGGTGTATATTAAACGGCTGCGCAGAAAATTAAAAGAATCGCCCAGCCATCCGGTTATACAGACGGTCCGCGGCATCGGCTATCGAATGGAGACAGAATGAAAATACAGATAACGGTCATACTGATTACTGCAGCATCCTGTATGTTATCCGGGGACGCTATCTTGTCCTGTTTGTTTCTGAGCCTGTGCATTGCTGCTTTGTGCGGAATCCATGCATGCCAGTGTCAGAGGCAGGAAAAACAGCTGGAAGAACTGGTTACGTATCTTATGAAGGTTCAGGACGGATTAAAGCTCCCGGAACTGGCAGAATGCCGGGAAGGACAGATGGGAATTCTGCAGAGCGAGATTTATAAGCTGGTGATACAGCTAAAGGAACAGGCAGGGGCGGCCGACCGGCAGAAAATGTATCTGGCAGATATGCTTTCCGATATTTCGCACCAGATTAAGACGCCGCTTGCCGCGATTACCATTATGACGGATTTGCTGCAGCAGCCGGGGCTTAAAGAGGATAAACGCCTGGAATTTGTGGAAAAGATGCAGCGGCAGGTAAATAAAATCAGCTGGCTGATACGGAGTCTGCTGACGCTTTCGCAGCTGGAAGCCGATGTGATACAGTTTAAAAAAGAGAGCACGAAGATTGCTGCGCTGATAAATTCTGTCTGTCAGTCTTTAGAGCTGCTTGCAGAAATCAAAGGCGTAGAATTAATACAGGAGTCTTTGGATGACGGGATATCTGCGGTCTGTGATTATGCGTGGACATCGGAGGCTCTTTCCAATATTATAAAAAACTGCCTGGAACATACACCGCGGGGAGGAACGGTGCGTATCTGTGCGCAGCAGAACAATTTTGGCACGACAGTCACAATCCGGGATACAGGATGCGGCATTGCAAAAGAAGACCTTGCGCATATATTCGAACGGTTTTATAAAGGCAGGAAGGATGCAAAAGACAGTGCGGGAATCGGACTTGCAATGGCAAAACAGGTCATACTCAGGCAAAACGGAACCATTCATGCAGAAAGTGAAGAGGGGAAAGGCAGCACATTTATCGTACGGCTGTATTCCAGCGTTCAGATTTGAGCATATTTCGCACAAAAATTTCACGAAAGAGCGGCTGTTTTGTCCGGGACCTCGCATAGCCGGAGCTTTTTAAATGCCGTGCTCAGAAGTTTGGAACAAAGCGGCAGCTTTTCTGTGAAATTTTATCTGTATTTCGTTTTTTACGGGTTCTGGACGAGTGCCAGAATCCTTTGGAAAGGCATGCCTGATGCGGGGAAAGGCAGATGCCGGGCTTAATTCTGTTACAGCTCTTCCAGATATTCTTCCAGGCAGATGCCGCGCTGAAAGATTTCTTCGGCAGCCTGTACTCCCACATAGCGGTAGTGCCAGGGCTCATAAATAATTCCCGTCAGGCTGCTTTTATCCTGAGGGTAGCGCAGTATAAATCCATATTTCCAGCTGTTTTTCATAAGCCACTGCTGGACGGGCGTATATTCCTGTGCGGCATCGAGTGTCTGACGGCTCTGGTCTACAATGTCGACGGCCAGGCCCAGCTGATGTTCGCTTGTACCCGGACGGGCGACAGAAGAAGCGGCTCTGATGCGTGCCTCCTTTGCAGAGTAACCCTCGGCGGCCAGCTCGTCCATGCGTTCCTGAAATAAAGATTCCTGTTTTTCCTGTGTCCGGTACGAAGAACAGATAAGGGGGCGGTATCCGGCACTGCTGCAGTCATCCAGCATGTCCATTAAATATGAATAGCAGCGGCTGTCAATCGAATGTCCGCCAGGCAGGCTGGAAAGACGGATTTCGTAATTATCCGGCAGTTCATTCCATGGATTTACCAAAACCAGATTCCACTCTTTTGCATCATAGCGAATGTGTTCTGCATCTGTTTCAGCGTCATTCCAGGCATTCTTCGAAGGGTCTGTCTCTAACCGTCTGGAACCGCTTAAAAGCTGGCTGTCAGAGTCCGTTTCCGAGAAAAATATCCACTGCGTATCAGTATCCGGATAAGCGGATTCTGCCTGGTCCATTCGCTGGTTTTTTCCAGAGCCGGAGTCTTTTGGGGACAGATGCTGTCTGGCTGTATCTGGCTTTTCGGAATCAGAAGACCGCTTTCTGGCGTTCGTGCCGGATTTTGCAGTATCTTCTGCACCCGCTGCAAAACGGCCGGAAGGAAGGCTGCTGCTGTCCGCATTTTTATCAGAATCAGGTTCATTGATACCGGAATTCGTGCCGGAGCCGGTTCTGTTTTTGTCTGTATTTTTGTCAGAATCATTTCCGCTGCCGCCGGTAATCTGGTCAGAACAGCTGCTATTGCTGCCGGTAATCTGGTCAGAACAGCTGTCATTGCCGCCGGAATTCGTGCCGGAGCCGGTTCTGTTTTTGTCCGCATTTCCGTCAGAATCGGTCTTGTTTTTTCCTGCATCTGAGCCGGAATCAGACTGTTCCTGTTTTGAATCCAAAGAGGAAGCATTTTCACCGGAACTGGAATCAGTGTTTTTGTCCGTATTTTCAGCGTTTTCGTTTATAGAAGTATCTGCTGCGGTGTCACGGTCAGTGCCGTCTGAGGTTTTGTGCGCGTCGCTGGAAAACAGCGTCAGACTGCCTGCTTCATGAAACAGCAGCTGCGGAGTTCGGGCAAAGGACAGCAGCCTGGATTTTAGGTACGGCAGTCTGGAAGCGGCTTCCAGTGTCAGTGTAAATGCAAATATGCTGAGCATGCATTTTATGTACAGCGGCCGCCTGTGTTTTTTGGAACGTCTTCGGCGGTTTACAGAAGCTGGTGTATTGTGCAGATGTTTTTTTCGTATGTTCATTGGCGGGGCCTTCCTTTCGTCGTATATCAGCTGTATGATAACCCCTGTTTTTCTGGCATCGGTACGGCGTCGATATTTGTTTTTTATTAGTTTAGAACCATGTATTCAGGACGTATGCGAAGGGGCATCTGAATCAGCCTGCCGGAATCTTCTTTTAACTGTATGCTGTAGTCCGCCTCCGCTGCTGCAAGGTTTTTATCAAATAACGGATTGGAGGAGTGTACCACAGGCATATACAGGGCGGCTGCGGGCAGTTCATAGTAATCCTGTAAAAAGTCTGTAAGCCTGCCGATAAATTTATCCAGACTGGAAGTGTTCATGGAGTCTGGCAGCAGCAGCGACTGTCCTGTGTACATCGAAAAGGCGACAGCTTTTCCGCTTTTATCGTCTATCCAGAAATTCATCCAGTAACCGGATACAAAATACACAGAGCACGCCCAGACGACAGCAGTTGTAATATCCGGGGAAGAATCGGCGGCATCTTCAGCGTCAGTTTCCGGTGCGCTTGCAGGAAAAGATTCTTCCTGGCTCAGGCCGAAAGCATCTGTATAACGGTTATTATCAGAAGCAATCGCAAGCTGCAGGGTAATCGTATGGTTTGTAACGGTATATTCGGAATCCGAGAGGATAATACCATAATCTTCGAACTGTCCGATTAGTTTTAATACGATTTCGTATACTTCATCAGCTGTGCGGCTGCTGCCTGTCAGAGGATAATCCACATAGTAATGGCCTTCCGAAAGAAGGCGCAGCGTGTCATACAGGCTGGAGCTGTAAGTAAGCTCTAAAGGCTCCATGGATGTATGTTCGATTTTTGCAAAAATCTGTTTATCCTGGTAGGCGGACATTACAGAAGGCAGCAGAAAACCGGAAGCAGAGATAACGGCGGTCATAAGCAGATAAAAACAGGTAATCAGTATTTTTTTCATGCCAGTCCTCCTTTTAAATCTACAGTTACAGCCGTTCCCGTCCCTTCGTCGCTTTGAAAGGAAATGGTTCCGTTGTGCATTCTGGCGATTTCTGCGCAGAGTGTAAGTCCGAGGCCGGCACCGCCCTGTGCACGCGAACGGGATTTGTCCACGCGGTAAAATGCCTCTGTAATATGTGCAATGGCTTCTTTCGGGATTCCTTTCCCGTTATCCGTAACCTCAATGCAGCATCCTTCTTTTGTCATTGCGGACCGGATATGGATGTGTCCGCCGTCAGGGAGCGCTTTTCTGGCGTTTTCGATAAGATTCACAAGCAGGGAGCCGAAAAAATCCGTATCCAGCATGCAGAAACCGTCTTCGCAGTCACAGTCTAAAAGAATGTCTTCCAAAAGCAGGCCGTGTTTTAAGTGACCTGTAAGTGTAGTAATGATTTTAGCAGGGGAAGCTTTTGTCAGCGTCCAGGCTTCCTGTTTGGATACAAAAATATCTAAAAGCTTCAGCGACAGCTGCTCTAAGCGTTTTCCTTCTGAAAAAATGTATTCGGCTGCTTCCGCCTCATCCTCATCTGCCAGTGTCTGGCTGCGTAACAGGTCCGCGTATCCGATAATCGAAGTCATCGGTGTTTTCATCTCGTGCGTGAAATTTCCGATAAACTGGTTCTGCCGTTCCATGGCTTCGCGCAAATCTTCAATGCTGCGCTGCAGATGATCCGCCATCAGGTCAAAATCCCTGGAAACCGCGCCGATTTCGTCACTGCTTTTGATATTGCTTCGGTAATCATAGTTGCCGCAGGCAATTTCTCTTGAGGCTTTCGACAGACGCGCAAGCGGCCTGGTCAGAAAGAAGGCGAGAATATAAGAAAAGCAGGCGCATGCCGCTAACAGTATCATAAAAATATGCTGGTACATTTCCTGCTGCTGGCGCCTGGCCTCGTAAACCGGAGAAATATTATAAGCGGCATCCAGGTAATAAATATCTTTGTCAATATAAAAAGAACCGGAAAGCTGCAGATAATAAAAAGCCTCCGGTGTGGAAAAAATCGTGCAGGCAAGGTGCGTGGTGTCCGTCTGTCCGGTTAGGTTTACAAAATGCGCGGCGGCGGCTCCTTTGGAATACAGTATTTTCGTTTTGGAATGAAGCTGCAGCGCGGCGCCGAACGCATCCTGCGCGGAAAGCTGTTCGAGCGTTTTGGAAATATCTTTTTCATCCGTCCACTCATCCATGCTGTTGACAACCTGCAGTGTATTCAGAATCATCCGGTAAGATTCCTGCGCAGCTCTTTTTTCCTGCAGCAGGGAATTTTGAAAGGTTACAGAAATAAGAGCACTGCCGCCCGCCCCGAAAAATAAAGCCATCAAAGTCAGCATGCAGCAGGTTGTTTTTAAACGGAATTTCATTCTTTCACCTCAAGGCGGTAACCGATTTTATTGACGGCAAGCAGCTCTTTTTCCAGATGCGCTTTCCTGCGCAGCCGCTGGATATGAAGGTCTACCGTCTTGCTTCCGTAGACGAATTCTTTCTCCCAGATGCGTTCATAAATCGTTTCGCGGTAAAGGGCGGTATTCGGATTCTGTACAAATAATAAAAGCAGCTCGTACTCTTTTGGAGTCAGGGCAATCAGACGCCCGTCCCGGGTCACTTTTCTGGATTTCATATCAATGACAAGTCCCGCGGTGCAGATTACTTCTTCCGCTTTATGATAACGGCGCAGCACGACATCGATACGGGCAAGCAGCTCTATGATTTCAAACGGTTTTACAATATAATCTTCAGCGCCCATGCGAAGACCCTTAACTTTATCCGTGACTGAATTTTTAGCCGTAATAAAAATGACGGGAATTCCCATCGGCCGGATATATTCCATCAGCTCAAACCCGTCCACGTCCGGAAGCATGATATCTAAAAGAATCAGGTCATAACAGGTTTCTTCAATCATGTCCGCAGCCTGAGTGCCGTTAAAAGCACAGTCGCAAGTATAGCCGGCATTCTTCAGGCTCAAGCGGATCAGGTTTGAGATTGGTTTTTCGTCTTCGGCAATCAAGATATGAATCAAGGTATCATTCCTCCAGTTTGATGTTTGGCATACCATCGGATATAACTTTAACGGATGAAAGCATCAAAACGGCAAATTTCAGGTGCCGGCGCACCGCTGCAGAAGTCTGGCAGATGACTAAAAATACTTAGCGGCATCCTGTTCAGACAGTTCATATTTTTTCATAATCATAGTTTTTATTTCGTTATCGCTGTGTCCGATATCCCGCAGAATTTCGATTGTTCCTCTGATGCCCTGCTCAATGCCCTGCTCGATGCCCTGCTCGATGCCCTGCTCGATGCCCTGCTCGATGCCCTGCCTGATACCCCGTTCGATGCCTTGCTCGATGCCTTTATCGAGCGCTTCTTTCTGCAGTAAAATCAGCCTTGGCTCGATGATTGGTTTTATAATTTCAAGCAATTCTTCACTCATACGCTCATCTCCTATCAGATTCTTCATTGTATTTAAGTTTGCCCGGAAAGCAACTTCTAAGACGGCATCCGCATATTCCCTGTCTGATTTTTTATGCAGACGGCGGATGTGTTTCAGCAGATTTTCGATGTCCTGCTTTTGCAGCTTTCCTGATAAAGAACGCAGCCATACATGATGCTTTGGGTCTAATTCCTTTGTGACAACAATCTGTGCCGGGAACGGTATTTTTCCGGTAATATAATAAATGCCTTTATAAGGGCTGGATACCCGGTAGCGGTGTTCTTTAAAATAACGGAACAGCCCGGCTGGCCGTGTATCGCGGATGAATGTAATGGTAACGTCTTCTTCTTTAATGGCATCCGCAGTTTTGCCATAAGATTTGTAAAGGCATGCATAACCTCTTACTTTGAAAAAGACATCGGCATTCAGGCTGTCTTCGGGGTCTTTGTATTCCAAAATATTGTGGCCTTTGAATATCTTTCCGATTTCGTTGTCTAACATGACATCTGCGTGATTTTTAATAATCAGAAGGTCTGTCTGCAGCGGTTTTACGTTCAGATTATATTCTCTGGTAATCGTCAGGCTGTCGAGATTGCTGGATAATTCTAAATATACAGCGGCAGTGAATGCCGGATGCCATTGTATCCTGCTGGTTTCCATATGTGAAAGCCTCCTTAATGTGAAAGTTTCAAACAAAGCCTGCAGCCTGTTACAGCGATGCGGAATACAGGACTGTAAGAAGATTTATATAAATTGTATCAAAGAACTATAGAAAAAGCAATGAGAATGCGTTATACTTTTTAAGACAACCAGGCTGAACTGTTACGCTGGAATCAGAAAAAGCAGCGGCAGCCGGAATCTAGGAGGAAAACAGAATGGGAAAAGTAAGACGAGTCTATGCCGAAAAGAAACCTGCTTTTGCAGTGGCAGCAAAGTCTTTGAAGCACGAAATCAGGCATTATCTGGGAGTGTCAGGCGTTACGGATGTGCGTGAGCTTATCCGCTATGATGTAGAAAATATTTCAGACGAAATTTTTGAAAAAGCCAAAATCACTGTTTTTTCAGAACCGCCGGCAGACGATATTTATGAAGAAACCTTTGATGCGAAAGGCGGCCGGGTATTTTCCGTAGAATATCTGCCGGGCCAGTTTGATCAGCGGGCAGATTCTGCGCAGCAGTGTATCCGGCTTTTAAACAGCGAAGAGGAGCCTGTTATCCGTACGGCGGTTACGTATGTGATTTCCGGCGATATCAGCGACAGTGAATTAGAGGCAGTGAAAAAACACTGTATCAATCCGGTAGATTCCAGGGAAACAGGCATGGAAAAGCCGCAGACGCTGATGCAGAGCTTTGAAGAGCCTTCGGATGTCCTTTTGTTAGACGGATTTACCGGCATGCCGCAGGACAGCCTGAAGAATCTGTATGATTCACTGAATCTGGCAATGACGTTTCAGGATTTCCTTCATATACAGAACTATTTTAAGCAGGAGGAAAAGCGTGAGCCGTCCATGACAGAAATCCGTGTTCTGGATACATACTGGTCAGACCACTGCCGCCATACGACGTTTCTGACAGAGCTTACGGATGTGAAATTTCAGGACGGATATTACCGCAAGCCAATGGAAGAAACCTATCAGGATTATCTGCGTACGTTTCACAACCTGTATGAAGGCCGCAGCGATAAATTTGTCTGCCTGATGGATTTAGCGCTGATGGCAATGAAGCGGCTGAAAAAAGAAGGAAAACTGGACGACCAGGAAGAATCCGACGAAATCAATGCCTGCTCGATTGTCGTTCCGGTGGAAATTGACGGTCAGACGCAGGAGTGGCTGATTAACTTTAAAAACGAAACGCACAATCACCCGACAGAAATCGAGCCGTTCGGCGGGGCTGCGACCTGTCTTGGCGGCGCGATAAGGGACCCGCTTTCCGGCCGTACTTATGTATACCAGGCAATGCGCATCACAGGCGCTGCTGACCCGACGCTGCCTGTAAGCCAGACGCTTCCCGGCAAGCTGCCGCAGAAAAATCTGACCCGGGGCGCCGCAAAAGGATACTCCTCTTATGGAAATCAGATCGGGCTTGCAACCGGATATGTAAAAGAAATCTATCATCCGGATTATGTGGCAAAACGCATGGAAATCGGGGCTGTCATGGGAGCCGCGCCAAGAGATGCGGTGCAGAGGCTTACATCGGACCCGGGCGATATCATCGTCCTTCTCGGCGGGCGGACCGGACGCGACGGATGCGGCGGCGCGACAGGCTCATCCAAAGCGCATACCACAAAATCCATAGATACCTGCGGAGCGGAAGTACAGAAAGGAAACGCGCCGACAGAACGAAAATTACAGCGCCTGTTCCGAAGACCGGAAGTATCGCATATCATTAAAAAATGCAATGATTTTGGCGCAGGCGGCGTATCGGTAGCGATTGGGGAACTGGCAGACGGCCTTCGCGTGGAATTAGACAAAGTGCCGAAAAAATATGCCGGATTAGACGGGACAGAGATTGCGATTTCAGAATCCCAGGAACGCATGGCCTGCGTCATTGCACCAGAGGATGTCCGGCAGTTTTTAGCTTATGCAAAAGAGGAAAATTTAGAGGCTGTGCCAGTCGCAGAAGTGACAAAAGAGCCGAGGCTTGTGCTTGTATGGCGGGGCCGGGAGATTGTAAATATTTCCAGAGCGTTTCTAAATACAAACGGCGCACATCAGACAGCGGCCGTTGCGATAGACATTCCTTCAAAAGAAGAGAATTTCTTCCAGAAACTGGAATTAGAACAGGTCACAAAAGACCTTGCTGAGAATCATGTAAAAGCAGCCTGGCTGGACACGCTGAAGGATTTAAACGTATGTTCGCAGAAAGGGCTTACAGAGATGTTTGACAGCTCCGTCGGGGCGGGCAGTGTGCTCATGCCGTATGGCGGCCGTTTCCAGCTGACAGAAACGCAGTCTATGGTGGCCAAGCTTCCGGTATTAAAAGGCAGTACGGATACGGTCACTATGATGTCATACGGATTTGACCCTTATTTATCCAGCTGGTCGCCGTATCATGGGGCAGTTTATGCGGTATTAGAATCGTTAGCAAGAATTACAGCATCCGGCGGCGATTATAAAAAGGTCAGATTTACATTCCAGGAATATTTCCGCAGGATGAGCGAAGAGCCGTCCAGGTGGAGCCAGCCGTTTGCATCTTTATTAGGTGCATATGCGGCGCAGATTGGATTCGGGCTGCCGTCCATCGGAGGAAAAGATTCCATGTCAGGGACCTTTAATGAAATCGACGTGCCGCCGACACTGGTATCCTTTGCCGTGGACACAGCAGTAAAACAGGATATCATTACGCCGGAGCTGAAGGCTGCCGGAAACAAGCTGGTGAAATTTTCCATTGAAACAGATGAATACGACCTTCCGGTATACGAACAGGTAAAGAAACTGTACGATGCTGTGCATGAGCTGATGCAAAAAGGCATGATTCTTTCTGCCTATGCACTGGACGGCAAAGGAATCGCTGCGGCAGTCAGCAAGATGGCGTTTGGAAATAAACTGGGTGTCACGCTGGATACGCAGGCGGTTTCGAAAGAAGCACTGTTTGCGCCGGGATTCGGAAGCCTGATTGCAGAAATTCCGCAGAAAAAAACACCGGACGGCCAGTCAGACGACGGTGCTGAGGCGCTGGCTGAGATTCATAAAGCGCTGAAAGCAAAAGGAATAGAGCAGGCAGCTGTCCGGATTGGCGAAGTTAACAAGGCAGCGGTCTTTAGCTATGGTGATGTTACGATTTCGATGGATGAGGCATTAGCTGCCTGGACCGGAACTCTGGAAAAAGTATTTCCGACCATTGCAGTTCCTGGCAGGGATACGATAGGGACAGGCATTTACCGGGCAGATAATGTATACGTCTGCAAAAACCGCGTTGCAAAACCGTCTGTTTTTATTCCGGTATTTCCTGGCACAAACTGCGAATACGATTCCGCAAAGGCATTTGAACGCGCTGGTGCAGATGTTATTATCAAAGTATTCAAAAATCTGGAAAGTGCGGATATCCGCGAATCTGCCGCAGAATTTGAACAAGCGATTCAAAAGGCACAGATTCTGATGTTCCCGGGCGGTTTTTCCGCGGGCGATGAACCGGAAGGCTCCGCGAAGTTTTTTGCCAATGCATTCCGAAACGAGCGGGTAAAAGAAGCTGTCATGAAGCTGCTGAATGAAAGAGACGGGCTGGTTCTGGGCATCTGCAACGGATTCCAGGCGCTGATAAAACTGGGGCTGCTGCCTTACGGAGAGATTACAGAGCAGAAAGCGGATTCGCCGACGCTGACATATAATACGATTGGGCGCCACGTTTCTAAAATGGTATATACAAAAGTCGTGTCTGATAAGAGCCCGTGGCTGGCAAAGGCAAGGCTTGGGGGCATTTATGTTAATCCGGCTTCTCACGGGGAAGGACGTTTTGTAGCCGGGAAAGAATGGCTGGACAGACTGTTTGCAAACGGACAGGCTGCAACCCAGTATGTAAATGAAGCAGGCGTTCCTACGATGGATGAAGAGTGGAATGTGAATGGATCTTATATGGCGATTGAAGGAATTACAAGCCCGGATGGACGCGTGTTTGGGAAAATGGCGCATTCAGAACGGCGCGGGGATGCTGTGGCTGTGAATATTTATGGAGAACAGGATATGAAGCTGTTTGAGTCGGGAGTGGCGTATTTTCAGTAGAAGGGTGAGGGAAGTATGCTGCAGGTGAGGTTTTGGATTTGCTGCCGCCTGTCTTTCTGGCAGAATATTAAGAGATGACGGGGAAAATCTCCTTTTACGGCTGTTTTTTGGAAGAGGTTATTTGATATATTTCGGGGAGGGGGAGGATGGATGTAACAGTTTAGGTAAAAGAGGGGGATTTGGCTCCTCGGACGCCGGGAGAGGGGATTTGCACGGTCTTCCTGCGGCTGCTCCAGAATGTTAAGAAGTCCTAAGCATTCTGCATTTACACTGTGGTACCGGACGGTCCGCGGCACCTATTCGCCCTGGCTTTCTGCCAGCAGCTACCGGTGCCGCTTCGGC
>CANDJC010000145.1 GCA_947384955.1 uncultured Eubacterium sp.
GCCAGTTTTCAGCTTTCCCCCAAACGGCATATCATAGAGAACACCACATTATCATCCCCTTTCTGACCTGTTACGAATGGACAAAATCTTATGTCAATGTCTGCATCTGCATCTTGAAAACTCCTCTGAATTATGTTATACTTCCCTAAAATTAAAAATTCAATTGCCGCCGGGTAACACTGCTTCCCATTCCGTCAGGCCAAAATACAGCACACTTTTCAGTATTGTCTGTATCAGAAGGAATGGTGAACCAGTGTTTTTATTTTGAATTTCAAAAAAATTTACAGGAGGTACTGCTATGTTTCGAGAAATGAGAAGAAACAGACAAATGTTAACACAGGAAGAATGTATCCGGATATTAGAAACCGATTCATCCGGCGTTCTGGCTGTTCTCGGGGATGAAGATTATCCCTATACCGTTCCTTTAAGCTACGTTTATGACAGTCAGCGTCTGTATTTTCACTGTGCTTTAAGCGGCCACAAGCTGGATGCCGTCCAAAAACACGACAAGGCTTCGTTCTGCGTCATCCACCAGGACCTTATCGTACCGGAAGAATATACGACCCATTATCAGAGCGTCATTGCTTTCGGCAGAGTTAAAATTTTGCAGGATGAATCAGAAAAGTGGGATGCTGCAGTCAGGCTGGCGCGCAGATATGCCCCGGACGATTCTGACCTAAACCGTGAAAATGTCATTAAAAAATCCTGGAATGCTTTGTGTATGCTGGAAATGACCATTGAGCATCTTTCTGGAAAAAGGGCAAAAGAACTGGCTGACAGCTTATAACCTCCTATCTGAGCAGCTCATTTTCCGAAATCCAGACCGCAGGACATCTGCGGCAAAAACCAGGATACCTGATTAGGAAAGGAGTCATCGTTTATGCAAAAATCAGAAAAAACAGCCTGCCTGAAAGAATTTGCTCATTACTGCACATTAAACGTACTCGGTGCCCTCGGTCTGTCGTGCTACATACTGGCAGACACCTATTTTGTCTCCAAAGGACTCGGCGCTGACGGCCTTACGGCTTTAAACCTTGCTATTCCCGTCTACAGCTTTATTCACGGATGCGGACTGATGACAGGCATGGGCGGCGGCACCAGATATTCCCTGAAAAAAAGTCTGAGCGGCCAGGAAGAAACAGACCGGATTTTTACAAATGCCGTGCTGTCTGCGTTCCTGTTTTCTGCGCTTTTTATGGTTACCGGCATATTTTTTACCGATTCTATTGTAAGCCTGCTTGGAGCCGACGCTGCAGTATATCAGATGACAAAAACTTATTTACGGGTCATTCTGCTGTTTTCCCCGCTGTTTCTGATGAACAATGTCATGCTGTGTTTTGTCAGAAACGACGGGGCGCCGGAGCTTGCCATGCGCGCGATGCTGAGCGGAAGCCTTTCTAATACTGCCTTGGATTATATTTTTATTTTTCCATGTAAGATGGGGATTTTCGGCGCTGTACTTGCTACGGGAACAGCCCCGCTTATCAGCCTTTTGATGCTGTCGCCGCATTTTCTGAAAAAGAAAAACCAGTTTCATTTGATAAAATGCCGCCCGGCATGGAAACAGCTGTCCGGCATTTTCAGCAGCGGGATTCCTTTTCTTGTTACCGAGGTATCCTCCGGCATAGTCATGATGATTTTTAACACGGTCATCCTAAAGCTCGAAGGAAATGTGGGAGTTGCCGCATACGGCATCATTGCAAATATCTCCCTTGTCGTGCTTTCTATCTATACAGGCATTTCCCAGGGAATCCAGCCTGTTATCAGCAGGCATTACGGTGCCGGAAACCGCGGCAGCGCCATGGCAGTATTAAAGTATGCTCTGATTTCCATGCTTGTGTTTTCTGTTCTGATTTATGCCGGTATTTTTCTTTATGCCGGACAAATCAGCAGTATTTTTAACAAAGAACATAACGAAATCCTTGCAGAAATTGCTGTAAAAGGGCTGCGGCTGTATTTTACTGCCTGTCCTTTTGCCGGATTTAACATTATTATTTCTGCTTATTATACTTCCTGTGCACATCCGGTACCGGCAAATCTGATTTCCATGCTGCGCGGGTTTCTCGTTATCATACCGTCTGCTTTTGTTTTCTCCGCTGTGGCTGGAATGACCGGTGTATGGTGTGCTTTTCCATGTACGGAGCTATGCGTATCGGCAGCCGGCATGCTGTATTTTATGAATATGAAAAAATGTAAAAGCATCTGATTTCATGACAAATAAAAAGCAGCCGTTCTCTTCTGCGAATCGAACGGCTGCTTTTTCATTTCAAAATATTTCTTAGTATTAATAGCAGTGCACTTTTCCA
This sequence comes from uncultured Eubacterium sp., assembly GCA_947384955.1. Taxonomy (GTDB): domain Bacteria; phylum Bacillota; class Clostridia; order Lachnospirales; family Lachnospiraceae; genus Eubacterium_J. The sequence goes on from CANDJC010000145.1 coordinate 2,307, forward strand.
TTTGCGTGCGTTGTGCCATGATATGCACAGTATTTCGAGCAGCTTGTGCTGCGTTTGTGCGTTGTGCCATGGTAGGTGCAGTATGTCCGGCTGCTGTGATGGCTGCTTCCATGATGTCCGTGAGCCATAACCGGCACGGCAAAGCTGCCTGTCAGCATAATCGCTGTCATTGTTACTGCTGCTGCTTTCTTCCAGCTGTTTAATAATTTCATTTTACGTTTCCTCCTTTTATTCTGCGTAAATGACTGTTATTTTTACCTTTTCATATAGTATACGATTCATCCTGCCAAATCCTTGCATAAAATAAAAATTTTTTTCCTGCATGACATCCTTTCAATTTGGAAATAGTAAACAGTGTATTTTATACTGACAGCAAGAACGAAAAAGGAGGCTATTATGTCAGCTAGATTAGAAATCATAGACGTATATGCAAGAGAAATTTTAGATTCCCGCGGCAATCCCACTGTAGAAGCAGAAGTAACCGTTGAACACAGCCTGACCGGCGAGACCGTATGCGCCAGGGCAGATGTCCCTTCGGGTGCAAGTACCGGGCAGTTTGAAGCGATGGAGCTTCGCGACGGTGAAAAAGCATATCATGGAAAAAGCGTACACCGGGCGGTTTCGAATGTAAACGGCCGGATTGCACACCTTCTTGTCGGAAAAGACGCCCTGATGCAGAACCGCATTGACGAACTGATGACAGACGCTGACGGAACAGGCAATAAATCTTCTCTTGGAGCAAACGCCATTCTCGGTGTTTCCATGGCCTGCGCAAGAGCCTGTGCGGATGCTCTCAAAATCCCTCTCTACCGTTATCTGGGCGGATGCGGCAGAGGCACCATTCCGGTTCCTATGATGAACATTTTAAACGGAGGCGCACACAGCCGCAACAACATCGATTTCCAGGAATTTATGATTATGCCGGTCGGCGCAAAAGGAATCCGGGAAGGGCTGCAGTGGTGTGCGGAAGTCTATCAGGAATTAAAAAAGCTGCTCGATAATGACGGTCACAGCACAGGCGTCGGAGACGAAGGCGGTTTTGCGCCGGATTTAAAGGATACCTTTGAAGTCCTCGATTATCTGATGAAGGCTGTGAAAAATGCAGGCTTTGAGCCAGGCAGGGATATCTCGTTTGCAATGGACGCAGCTGCCAGCGAGCTGTTTCAGGAAGACGCCGCCATGTATTATTTTCCGGGAGAAACAAAGTCTTTAATCCGTAAAAATGCAAAAGCAATCGAACAAAATAATATGGAAGAAACAGAATGCTGCTGTGAAAGCACGACTGTCGTAACGCAGCAGGTCAAAGACGGATGTATCTGCGAGCCGGAATGCAGCTGCCTGACACCGGATACAGACGGCCAGATGATTATGCGTTCTACCGATGAAATGATTGACTATTATGAAAAGCTCGTGGACAAATACCCGATTATTTCCATTGAAGACCCCCTGGACGAAGAAGACTGGGACGGATGGAAAAAAATCACAAAACGTCTTGGAAAAAGAATCATGCTTGTCGGCGATGATTTATTTGTAACAAATGTCACCAGACTGCTTCGCGGCATTAACAATGACTGTGCCAATGCGATATTAATTAAGCCTAACCAGATTGGCAGCCTGACCGAAACGATGCTTGCGATACGTACCGCAAAGGAACACGGCTATCACACCATTATGTCACACCGCTCCGGTGAAACGGAAGATACCTTTATTGCAGACCTGGCAGTCGGCATGCACACCGGATATATCAAAACCGGAGCTCCCTGCCGGAGCGAGCGGGTCGCAAAATATAACCAGCTGCTGCGGATTGAAGAAGAACTGGAAAAAAGCCGGGATATCTAAACAGCGGGCGGGAGCCGGAAAACTCCCGCTTCCATTTATCTAAAAGGCTGTGTTTTAATCTGTTTTCTGTACTTTTTCAATGATGCAGGTATGTTTTTTCGTCTTTTTATCATAACTGATGCCCGCAAGAAGCAGACATCCTTTAAAGTCTCTTAAAGCATCCGTATAGTTCCTATTTTTAATCTGCGCAATGGCACCGGATGCAGACTGATTCCATTTCAATTCTATGATAACTGCCGGCTTATCCATATGGAGCTTTCTCGGTATCAGACAGATATCCGCAAACCCTTTTCCGCCCGGAAGCTCGCGAATCACCGTATAAAATTCTCTCGCAAAATAAAACGCAAGATTTACCGTGCAGCTGAGTGAATTTTCATTATTATACTGCAGGATGGAAATCTCCCTGTGCGCACGGTCAATTCCCTGCGCCACTGCCGCTGCATCCATTGCCCAGAGCGATTCCAGCAATTTTCTGGAATCCTCCACAGAACGGATGACCTCATGCCAGTCCATGGTACGAATCGCGTTCACATATTCCTGTGAAACCTCTTTATTTGGAACTGCAGCCGTTTCATGCATGCTGTCATATGTCAGATATCCCAGGTGCACCAGCAGCGTTAATACATCATCCTTTGTTGCAAACGTCGTCATATCGTTGCTGAACGTTCCGGTCTGAATCTGAATCTTCTCACCTGCCAGCATCCTGACTACTGCATTTTTTAAACCGTCCATATCCATGCAGATATATATTTTCAAAGCCTCATAAGTCTCCGTCTGATTCCAGTAATTTCCCAATTTATGCCGCAGCACTGCCTCTGTCACGGACTTCGGGCTGTATAATGAACAGCTGGCTGCTCCGTCCCTTGTATGGGTAATCAGCTGATAACCGTCATACCAGGCCTTCATTTCCTCAAAGCTCATCTGATAATCCGCGCAGAGTTTTTTTACTTCATCCTCCGTAAATCCGAAATATTCCGCCAGATTTCCCGGGTCCGTCATGGAATACTCGGTAAACATATTCAGAGCGGAATGCGAGCCGTATTTCTTAACCGGCAGTATCCCTGTCATATAAGCCAGCGCGATATAATCCTGATCCTTCAGCCACGCCCGCAGAAAATCAAGATACTGCTTCTGCGCCTGTGCATCCTGCTGATATTCCCGAAAAAGACAGTCCCATTCATCGATTAATATAATAAAAGGACGATTCGTTCTGCTGAAAATGTCTTTCATAACCTGAATCAGATTGTCCGTATCCCGAAAACGAACCTCACAGAACTTCTCTGTCAAATCAAAAACCAGATACCTCCTCAGCTTATCAAGCATTTCCCCGGTATTTGGGGTAATGCTTAAAAACTCCTGCATGTTAATCTGAATCACATCATACTGGTTCAGATGCTGCCTGTAGGAAACCGCCCTGCTGATGCAAAGCCCGGAAAACAGGCTGGAAGAATCTGTCTCTCTGGCATAATAAGCAGCCAGCATATCAGCTGCCATAGATTTTCCAAAACGCCTCGGACGGCTGACACATAAAAATTTCTGTCTTGTATTAATCAGTGCATTCGTTTTTTCAATCAAAGCAGTTTTGTCTATATAAATAGCAGAATTTAAGCTTTCCTGGAATCCTTTGCTTCCAGGATTCAGATAGCTGCCCATGCTCCTCACCTCCGTCCGGAAAAACCTGTGGCCGCTGCCAGAGCAGACTCCTATTAACTGTACCAGGAATGCCGCAGACGGACTGAAACATTCCTCATTTATTATATCTCAAAAGCTGTGGGTTAACAAGCTTCCACTAACTTTCAGATACCGCCCAGCACATCCGTCACATTTTCTTTCACAATACACTGTCCATGCTCCTCCAAAAACCCCGCAATGCTCTGCCCGGAACAGATTTCATTCATATATTCATCTGCCAGAATAAACAGCGCGGCCGCATCCTGCAGCCCCAGGTCTCTTAAATCTGCCAGCATAAAATAACTGCCGTGATATTTATACAGGCACGACTTCAGCCCGCCCGGCGCTTTTTTGCAAAACTGTATCATATGGTCCAGCTTTTTTGCCCTGAAAACTGCCGACGGCACCGCCTTATACTCCTGCAGTTCTTCAGACACCGGATTTTTCATTTCTGCATAAAATGTAATTTCCAGCTTTTCATCTGATAAAAAAGCTGCATGCACTGCAACATTCCCGCGGTTTTTCACAAATCCGGTCTCCTGCTGCGCCTTTTGCATAATTTCACGGAAAAAATCCTCCGTCCTCTTATCATTTTCATAAATTGCTTTCCTGTCCATTCCATAGTCCGCTGCCTCCGCCTTTGTCATCACACACTGCAGCGTCTGTTTGTCTAATACTACAAATTTCATGTTCTTCTCCTAATCCTCCTATCGTTTTATCCTTATTCCATCCAAATATGTATCCGTTTGCCCAGACATCCCGCCACACGTATCAGAAAATCCAGGCTCGGATTATATTTCCCGCTTTCCAGCCTCGATATATTGGACTTCTTTGTTCCGGCACGCTCCGCAAGAGCCTCCTGTGTAATGTGCTGTTCCCTGCGCACCTGTTTAATCTGGCTGATTACCTCCAGCCTTGGCTCCAGCTTCTCCTCGCTCATGTTTTTTCCCCTGATGGATTTTTACTCTTTTGATTTTCATTTTCGCAATTCTTTCATCACGTACTCAAAAAAGTTATCATATATGATAACTTTTTGTCAACAGGAAATTGCGAAAAAGGAAAAATAAAAAAGAAATTTATGCTTGACATTTTTTCCAATATAGATTATGATTATAAACACAGTTATATTATTTAAACGGGACTGGTTGAAAGACCCGGGTCCAGCCTATCCGGCGGGGAGACTCCCCGCCATCAGTCATCAGGAGACAAATGAAAACTCTTAGTATCTTTGTAGACGAATCAGGTGATTTTGGAAAATATCGCACGCATTCCCCTTATTACATTATTACAATGATTATGCACGATCAGTCCAGCGATATTTCACCGCAGATTTTGAAATTAAATACCGAACTTGCTAATTTAGGATATGCAGACCATGCTGTTCACACGCAGCCGCTAATCCGGCGTGAAAAAGAATATCAGAATCTGTCTCCAAATGAACGCAGAAGTATTTTTACAAAACTATATTACTTTACGGTCAAATGTAACATTAAATACAAATCTTTTTCTTTTCAGAAACGCAGTTATGACAATGTATTCAAGCTTGAAGACCGAATGGCACGGGAGCTGTCTCTTTTCATCAGAAATAATCTCACATATTTTCAGAAATTTGAAAAAACGTTTCAGGCAGCTGATTTAATATGCACGTTAGAGCTTCTCCGCTTAAAAACAGAGACTGGTAATCTGACCCGCTCAGAAATACTCTTATTTCATTCCAAAAGAGACCTGAAAAAAGATTTTTTAAAAGGAATTCGCAAAAAAGAATACTGACTCAAATTTTATAAATTTTCCCTTTTCAACTTCAAAAAAATATATTATAATAACACACAGAATGTATCCCGTCATTTTACGATACATGACAGGCCCTGAAGCCTTTAGACTATTCACAAAGGAGTTCTAGCTTTATGAGTGTTTATTTATGGATTACCCTGATTGCACTGATTACCTGTCTGCTCGTTATCTTTCTGTTTTGCCGCAAATTTCTTGCAGGAAAAGAGAACGGGCTGATTATTTTTTCAATTGTTTTAATTGGAATTCTTATATCCGCTGCACTGTATGTCTTTTCGTCCGTACAGGGCACGCAGATACTTGCCCGGAATCTGGCAGCCGAATATCAGATTAAAGAAGAAACGTTCCGCACTACAGATGAAAATACCGCCAATTACGAGCACGCGGCCTATGCGTTCTATGCTGAAAACGGCGTGCAGTACCAGCTGCGCGGCACAGAGCTTTTAGAGGAACCGGATGCGAAGCCTGGATTTATCGGTATTTATACATGCGAGGCAGTGGACGGTTTCCCATGGTGCTATCTGAAAAAAGGAACCGTCATCCGCCATACCCTGACAGAGCTTTCGCATGACGGAAAGGAAGCCGTTGATTATGAACATCTGAAAGAATCCTAAAAATAAGAAACCCCTGATTCCAGGCTCATGCTGGTTTCAGGGGTTTCTTATTTTTATGTTTAAGAGAAAACTACAGATGCAGCACGCGTTCCTTAATTTCCTGGGTCCTTCCCTGGTTCCAGAACTGTGTCCCGATATACCCGCAGGTCCGCCTTGCCACATTCATTTTATCCTGTTTCCGGTTGCCGCAGCGCGGACATTCCCAGACCAGCTTTCCATGGCCGTCATTAATAATGTTAATTTCACCGTCAAACCCGCACTCCTGACAGTAATCGCTTTTCGTGTTCAGCTCTGCATACATAATATTATCATAAATATATTTCATCACAGAAAGCACCGCTTCCAAGTTCGATTTCATGTCCGGTACTTCTACGTAGCTGATTGCCCCGCCCGGGGAAAGCATCTGAAACTGTGCTTCAAATTTCAGCTTGGTAAACGCATCAATCTGCTCTGTCACATGTACATGATAGCTGTTTGTAATATAATTTTTATCCGTCACGCCCGGTATTTTTCCAAAACGCTTCTGCAGGCATTTGGCAAATTTATAAGTGGTAGACTCTAACGGCGTCCCGTAAACCGAAAAATCAATGTTTTCTTCCGCCTTCCACTTTGCGCACGCATCATTCATATGCTGCATAACAGAAAGCGCGAACGGCCTGGCCTGCGGGTCTGTGTGAGATTTTCCGGTCATATATCTGGTACACTCATAAAGCCCGGCATATCCTAAAGATATCGTGGAATATCCTCCATATAATAAGGAATCAATCGTCTCGCCCTTTTTCAGCCTTGCTAATGCCCCATGCTGCCACAGAATCGGCGCCACATCCGACGGAGTGCCTTTTAACCGGTTGTGGCGGCACATAAGCGCCCGCTTGCACATATCCAGCCGCTCGTCAAAAATCTTCCAGAACTGGTCCATATCCCCTTCCGAGGAGCATGCGATATCTACCAGATTCAGTGTTACAACGCCCTGGTTAAACCTTCCATAAAACTGAAATTTCCCTTCCGGGTTCTTATACACGGTCAGAAACGAGCGGCAGCCCATACAGGTATAACAGTTGCCCTGCTTTAGCTTTTTCATTATCTTTTCGGAAATATAATCCGGTACCATGCGCTTTGCCGTACACTGGGCAGCCATCCTTGTCAGATAATAATATTTGCTGTCTTTATGGATATTGTCCTCTTCCAGTACATAAATCAGCTTTGGAAATGCAGGCGTAATGTAAATTCCCTGCTCGTTCATAACCCCTTTCATCCGCTGAATCAGCATTTCTTCGATGCAGATGGCAAGGTCGTCTCTTGTCTGCCCCTCTTCGACTTCATTTAAATACATAAATACCGTCACAAAAGGCGCCTGGCCGTTCGTCGTCATCAAAGATATGACCTGGTACTGAATCATCTGCACGCCCTGGCGGATTTCATCCCGCACTCTTTTTTCTGCAATCTCGTTGATTTTAATATCATCCAATTCCAGCTCTTCTGCCTCAAATTCCTCCCGCACCCGTCTGCGGTATTTCTCCCGGCTGACCTGGACAAACGGCGCTAAATGAGACAGGGAAATACTCTGGCCGCCATACTGTGCGCTGGCAATCTGGGCAATGCTCTGCGTCGCCACATTGCAGGCTGTGGCAAAGCTTTTCGGCGGCTCAATCAGCGTTTCGCTGATTACGGTGCCGTTCTGCAGCATATCCTCTAAATTGACCAGGCAGCAGTTGTGCATATGCTGCGCAAAATAGTCTGCATCATGAAAATGGATAATTCCTTCCTCATGTGCCTGTACGATATCCTCCGGCAGAAGAAAGCGCCTCGTAATATCCTTGCTGACCTCTCCTGCCATGTAATCTCTCTGCACGCTGTTGACTGTCGGATTTTTATTCGAATTTTCCTGCTTTACCTCTTCATTGTTGCACTCAATCAGGCTAAGGATTTGTTCATCCGTAGAATTGGATTTGCGCACTAATGCCCGCTTGTACCGGTAAGTAATATAATTCCTGGCAACATCAAAGGCACGCTGGTTCATAATCTCATTCTCGACTAAGTCCTGAATTTCCTCTACATTCAGTGCACGTCCCATCCGTTCACAGGCATTTTTCACATTGTCCGATATCAATGCGACCTGCAGCTCATTCAGCCTTGCGCATTCCTGCACGCTCAGATTAGCCCTGCTGACTGCCTGGCTGATTTTATCGATGTCAAATGTCATCTCTGAACCACTTCGTTTAATAATCTTCATTTCCACCTGCTCCTTATTTCCTAATCAAACGATACTCACGAACGGCAAATCTTCCTGCCCGTCAGTTGCTTTTGGCATAATGAAATGCCTATGCATGTTATTGTAGCCAAACCTGGCTGCATTGTCAATGCCTAATACCATATCTATACATTTTCAGACAATTCCGCCAATTAAACCACAATATATAGTATCAGCTTTCCTATAAAGACCCAGACTCCGTGCTTCTGCAAAAAAAGATGAACCCGTCTGCGGTCCATCCCTGTGATTTTAATTTGTTACGCTTATAAAACTCCTTTCGTAGAAAGAACATCTGTAATCCGTGCATCAAATCCCGTCGCCATATCCAGCGCTTTCGCAAACGCCTTAAACATTGCTTCCATGATATGGTGGTCGTTCTCCCCATACGGTACTTTCAGATGCAGATTCATGCCGGCAGCATAGCTTACCGCATAAAAAAACTCCTTTGCCATCTGCGTATTCATTTCCCCGCACTTATCTCCCCGGAACGCGGCATCGTATACAAAATACGGCCTGCCGGATAAATCAACGGCACAGACAGCCAGCGCTTCATCCATAGGCAGCATAAAATATCCGTATCTGCGTATGCCGCTTTTGTCGCCGACAGCCTTTTTAATAGCGCTGCCTAACACAATTCCGGTATCTTCAATGGTATGGTGGCTGTCTACCTGAATGTCCCCGTGACAGGTTATCTGAAGGTCAAACAGCCCGTGTCTGGCAAACCCGTCCAGCATATGGTCAAAAAAACAAATCCCGGTATCCAGGCTGCTCTTTCCGGTTCCGTCCAGATTCAGGCTTACTGAAATCTGCGTTTCTTTTGTTTCCCGTGTTATCTGTGCTGTCCTGCTCACGAAACTGCTCCCTCACTCTTTTTCTTTTCATGTTCCTGGTCCCATTTCGAAATCAGCCTTGTGCGGACCCACTGCGGGTCATTGCAGTAATTGCGCTGCACATAGCTGCAGTATTCCCTGCGGGTCATTTCCCGGATATTCTTTTCGTCCAGCATATGTTCTCCTTTGTCCTTTCCATCAGCTGCACCGTATCAGAAACTGCATGTAAAATACATTCCGGATACGCTATGTGCAGCGGATTTTTACTTGTGTCGTGTTATCTATTGTAATCGTATTCTGAAATTCTTTCAAGTGTTTTTTCATAAAATCTGCGGGTTGTGGAAACGGACTGTGACAGTCTGGATAAGGGGGGATTTTGGCCTCTCGGACGCCGGGTGACGGAAAGATGCACCGGCTTCCGGCTCCGGCTCCGGAATGTTAAGAATCCCTAAGCATTCTGCATCTACACTGCGGCCCCGGACGGTCGCGGCACCCAGTCCGCCCTGGCCTTCTGCCAGCAGCTACGGGTGCCGCTTCGGCTTCGCCGCCTGGTTATTGGGCAGAATACTAAGGGATTCTAAACATTCCTCCAATGTCGCTGGAAGCCGGTGCATCTTTCCGT
>CANDJC010000146.1 GCA_947384955.1 uncultured Eubacterium sp.
AGCCAGGGCGAATAGGTGCCGCGTCCCGTCCGGTACCACAGCGTAAATGCAGAATACTTAGGGATTCTTAACATTCCGGAGCCGTCACAGAAAACCGGTGCATCTTCCCGTCGCCCAGCGTCCGCGAAGCCACACTTCCCCCCCTTTTTTTATCTAAACCGTTGCAAAAATACGACAAAAAATGCAACATTTTCTATAAAATGTTGCATTTTTCTTTTGACACTATTAATATCGGCCTTTTCAGGCAATACTTAACCCCCTATTTCAAAAAAATTTTTCCTTTATTTGTCTGGCAAATCATCACAAATCCCGGATTTTCAATGTTTTTCGGCCTTTCCAATTAAAATGCAACATTTTATAGAGAATGTTGCATCCTGTACCGTTTATCTGCACCGGAACTAAAAACAAGGAGGTTTTTTATGCTGAAACTGACTATAAAACCAGGAGAATATCTGCTGATTGGAAATGAGGTAAAGCTGGTATTTGCCGGGGGCAGCGCCAACAATCTGCATATACTCGTGGATGCACCAAAGAGCATGAATATTGCAAGAAGCTCTGCACTCGAAAAGAAGATGGCGGCTGAGGAGCCGGGAAATTTTGTGAAGCATTATAAAGAACGGGAGCTTTCACAGGACGCAAAAGAAAAAATCAAAGCAATCCTGATGGAAGAGCGCCGGAAAGCAAAGAAACAGGAGCGTATGCAGAACCAGAACAGGTACAGGCAGCAGACATCGGCACAGTAAAGTACAGGAAGGCAGCAAGCAGCGTCTGCACGAAAGTGCAAAACAGTGCAGCAGATAACAGGCATCTGTACCAAAAGGACGGATGCGGACAAAGGAGGTAATAATGCCGGATAATCCTAGGCGTCCGGCTTTGTTATAAAAATAAAAGTTATGCGGACGCTAAGCCCGCTCATGCACGCAAACGGAATTGCGGCATTTTCAAGACAAGGAGGAAAATATTATGGCAATGGTAGTACAGCACAACATTACAGCAATGAATGCAAACCGTCAGCTGGGCGTTACAAGCGGCTTACAGGCAAAATCTTCGGAGAAGTTATCATCCGGCTACCGGATTAACCGTGCAGGCGATGATGCGGCAGGACTGAAGATTTCTGAGAAAATGAGAAGCCAGGTACGCGGACTGAACCGTGCATCTACAAACGCACAGGACGGCGTGTCGTTAATCCAGACAGCTGAAGGCGCTTTAAATGAAGCACATTCCATTCTGCAGAGAATGAATGAGCTGGCAGTACAGGGTGCGAATGATACAAACGAAGGCATTGACCGTGATGCAATCAATCAGGAGTTAGACCAGTTAACACAGGAATTAGACCGTATTTCTACGACAACCCAGTTTAATAAGCAGAATCTTTTGGACGGTACATTCAAGAGCAAAAATCTGCAGGTCGGCGCAAATCAGAATCAGAAGATTCAGATTACGATTGACAATATGAATGCTGAGACACTGGGCTTAAGAGATATTAAGGGCGAAGAGCAGGGCGCAATCCAGTCAGGCGTTAAGCCGGTTTCGGTTACTTACAAAGGAAGCACTTATACTTATGATGTAGGAAAGACTCAGGCACAGAATGTATCCCTGGCAAAAGCGCAGTTTGCCGGAGCGGTTTCAAGAGCTGCAGACGAAGACCAGTATGCAATGCAGACAGATGGGAAGACGGGTTCTGTTTATTATATCGGCAGCCAGAAAACCGGAGCGAAATCAACGGTATTCAGCACGAAGATTGAGATGGGCAAGGGCGCAAGCGCTGATTCCTTAGGCCATGTAGTATCAAAGGATGTATCGCTGCTTGTTACAGTATCAAAACAGGTAGATAAGATGGTCAGCGTGAAAGTTGATGCGATGATTGGAAAGACATCCACGACGAAGGCGATGAGTACAGACGGCTATGGTCATGCTATTTCTGCACTGAGCGGCGGTAAAAACAAACTGACTTCGACGACCGTATATACGAAGAGCAGCTATACCAGCACGAAAAAGCTGGACGGTACAGATTTTGTACGCTATGCCACAGCTGCTTCCGCAAAAGCCGCAGATATTAAAATTGCAAAGAGCATCATGAATACAGAAATGGATACCAACTTCGGCCAGTATCTGAAGAAAGAAAATGTCAATGCAGATGACGCTACGGTAGCTGCAAGTGCACAGACATTTACAATGACCAGGCCGAGCGTTGACAGCTATGCGAAAGCAAACGCTACGATTACAGCCGTTCAGGATGCAATTAACCGGGTATCTACACAGAGGTCTGCACTCGGCGCGCTGCAGAACCGTCTGGAACACACCATTGCAAACTTAGACAACGTAGCTGAGAACACAGCTGCAGCAGAATCCCGTATCCGTGATACAGATATGGCTTCTGAAATGGTTGAGTACAGCAAGAACAATATCCTTGCACAGGCAGGGCAGTCGATGCTGGCTCAGGCAAACCAGTCCAACCAGGGTGTATTATCCCTGTTACAGTAATTACAAAACTGCAGAGGTACGGATATCCGTACCTCTGTTTTCAGATAAACAGTGAATTTTTGGGCCAAAGGATGCAGGCAGGGGGAAATCATGGAGAGATTAGCATTGGAACTAAGGCGCGGGATTGATATTATCTGCGTCACCTACCACTTTAAAAAGGAAGAAACCGTAATCGAAAAGGCTTCGGTGCTGTCGGAAAAAATCGGACAGTTCTGCGGCAGTTTTTTACAGGGCAATCTTTATGGAATGCAGGAGGAAGAATACGGGGAACTGAAAAATTATGTACTTGAAGTGTTAAAAGATTTTGTTGAGGCCATGGAGTGTAAAGACAGCTTCTATATGCTGGACACGCTGGACCATGGCTTAAGGCCGCTTGTAGACATTTATCTGGACGATGCAGAGGAGACGGAACATGAGTAAAGAAATTTGGGAAAAAAATATTGCGGCCATGAATCAGTGGTATCCGTCCTTTGTAAGCGCACTTCTGGAAAAAGGGAAACCAGAAGAAGATTTGGAAGTAAAAGTTATCATAGAGCATTCCAGAGACGGCGAGAAGATTTTTCGGATTCAAAAAGACGGCAGACGGTTTTATCTGGGCGGGAAGCGCAATGCGAAGGAACCGGTACAGATTTTTTTAGAAAAGCTGGGAAATGTTCATAAATATGCGCCGGTGTTTTTGTTTGGAGCAGGAAGCGGGGCATATCTTAAGGCTCTGGCGGGACATACGGATAAAGAGGTTAATATTGTGGTTTACGAACCGTCTGTTACGATTTTTTGTACGATGCTCGAAGAGACGGATTTATCGGAAGAAATCGGAGGACGGCCGATTGCTTTTATTGTAGAGGGTATCAACGAATCTGAATTTCAGCCAGTGATGAACCGGGTGCTGGCGGTGGAAAGCCTGGGGTATTTAAAAGAAGAGATTCATCCGGGCTACCGCAGCCTGTTCCAGGAAAAGCTGCTTTTCTATGTCAGGACGCTGCAGCGGAGGGCTGAGGATATGCAGGTAAGCTACAATACCGGCATGCTGTTTTCCAAAGACCTTGCGCAGAATGTACTGGGCAATCTGGAATATGTATGCGAAGGCTATAATACGAAAACACTCTCAGATGCCATTCCGCACGAGGGCCCGGCAATACTTGTGGCGGCGGGGCCTTCGCTGAATAAAAATATAGAGGAACTGAAAAAGGCCAAGAACAAAGCGTTTATCCTTGCTGTGGATACGGCCATCAGGCCGCTGCTAAAAGCAGGCATTATTCCGGATGCGTTTTTTACGATAGACCCCCATAAGGAGATGGAGCTTGTGGAAATCGAAGGCTCTGAGCAGATTCCCGTCATTGCGCCCGCATCTGCAAGGCATTCCCTGTTAAAACGGCAGAAAAACAGAAGGATTTTTTATTTTGACGGGTATGCGATGCCGCATCATATTTACAGAATGAACAAAAAAGAAATGCCGGACGTTTCGACCGGAGGCTCGGTCGCCTGCAACTGCTTTTCCCTGCTGTTTAAAATGGGATTTAATACGATTATCATGGCCGGCCAGGATTTAGCATATACCGGCAATAAATCCCATGCCGACGGGACGTTTCAGGAAGTGATGCCTAAGAAGGATACGCAGCACATGATAAAGGTAAAGGGAAATTACGAAGAGCAGGTTCCGACGCTTACAAACCTGAGAATTTATCTGGACTGGTTTAGCTGGTATATTACAAAAGCAAAAGAGATTTACAGCTTACGGGTGATTAACGCTACGGAAGGCGGCGCATGGATTGAAGGCACAGAGCTGATGACGTTAAAGGATGCGATTGCCGAGACCTGTAAAGATGAAATCAATTTCGCGGACTGTATTTCACGCATGGAATCCGCGTTTACGGACGAGGAACGCGCAAAGGCCGCAGAGTATCTGCACACCATCCCAAAGGAATATGAAGAAATCGCCCATATCGCAAAAGACCTGGAGAAAGCCTATCTGAAGCTGGCAAAGATGAGCAGAGAGGGCAGGGTGCAAAAGGAAGGGCTGACGAAGCAGCTTGGGAAAATCAAAAAGCTCACAAAGCAGTGCTGCAAAAAAGAGGCGTACCAGCTGATTGAATCGACAATGCCGGGCGCGGGATTTATTATCCGCAGCGAATATTACAACGAGGCGGATACGTTAGAAGACGAAACAAAGGAAATTGCGAGAAAAGGCATCAAATACAGCCAGCTTTTGGAACAGTGCGCTATGCTGCTGAAAAGTATCGCAGAAGAAACGCTGCTGCCGTTAGAAGTCTGAAATCAGAAAACACAAAACACAAAACAGCGGCAGGAAGGAGGAGGCAGTGGCAGTATCGAAAACAGCAGAATTAAAATTTGCGCTTCTTACGGGCGCATTGAAAAACGCGGGGGATTTTCTGATAGAAAGACGCGGCGCGCAGCTCATCAGGCATGTGTATCCGAATGCGGAGCTGTTTATTTATGACAGGTGTAAAAGCCTGGAACCGTATCTGTATGAAATAAATGGAATGGATGCGCTGATTTTCTGCGGCGGCCCGGCGTATATTCCGAGGCTGTATCCGCAGGGGTTTCCGCTTGCGGCAGATTTAGACCGGATACAGGTTCCGATGTTTGCGCTCGGGCTTGGGTGGTTTGGAAGCAGCAATGCATATAAAGCGCTTTACCGGTATCATTTTGAGGAGCTGACTCTCGAATTATTAAAGCGGATAGAAAGCGATACCAAAACACTCGGCTGCCGGGACTGGTACAGTGTCAGCGTACTGCGGAATAACGGTATTTATTCCGGGAAAATGACAGGCTGTCCGGCCTGGTATTATCCTGAATATTTAAACCAGGACGGTTTTTCTCATACCAGTCCTGGAAAAATCAGAAAAATCTGTCTCTCAGAGCCCGCAAATACAAAATATCTGGGCCAGCTGGCGGATATTGCGGCTTATATGAAGAAGCTGTTTCCAAAAGCGGAAATGAAAGCTGTCTTTCACCGCGGCATACAGGCAGATGCTTATACGGACAGCGCTGATTCGCGCCAGCTTGTTCAGACAGCGGAGTTTTTGCAGAATATGGGAATTGCATGCACAGATATCAGCTACGGGCAGGAAGGATTTTCTATTTATGACGACTGCGACCTGCATATCGGTTTCAGGGTGCATGCGCATATTTATAATTTAAGCCGCCGCAATATTTCGATTTTAATCGAAGAAGACGGCAGGGGAGCCGGGGTGAACCGTGCGCTCGGGCTCGAAGGGATTACCGCTTATGATTATTCCGTGATTTCCTGGCCGGAAGGCATTCACATGATTAGCACGGTCGGCAAGACAGAGAATACGTATCTGCTTCAGATGACAGACGATTATATCAACAATCTTTTTCAGACAGATTTTCTGCAGATAAAAAACGCTTACCGGCTGATGCAGAGCTATTACCGGCTGATGGAGCAGCATGTACAGAGTCTGTGCGAATATATTTAGGAAGGAGGAGAGTGTATGAATATACTGGCAGTAATTCCCGCGAGGGGCGGTTCCAAAGGGATTGCGCGCAAAAATGTCCGGCTGCTGAACGGAAAGCCGCTGATTGCTTATGCCATCTGCAATGCGAAGGAATGCGCGGCTGTGACGGATACGGCTGTGACGACGGATGACGCGGAAATAGCGGCAGTCGCCGGGATGTACGGCGCGGATGTGATTGTACGAAAGGCGGAGCTTGCGGCGGATGATGTGACGTTAGACCCGGTCGTTTTTGATGCGCTGATACAGATGGAGCAGAAAAAGGGCTGCCGCTATGATACAGTCATTACGCTGCAGCCGACCTCTCCGCTTCTTGCAAAGGATACGCTTGACCGGGCGCTTGCCGCATTTTGCAAAGACAGCAGGGATACGTATATCAGCGTTGTTAACCGGGCGCATTTATCCTGGAAAAAGGACGGGCAGCAGTTTGTCCCGAATTACAGGAAACGCGTAAACCGCCAGCAGCTGCCTGCGGACTATATGGAAACAGGGGCATTTCTGATTACGAAGCGGGAATGCGTGACGCGAAACAGCCGGATAGGAGCGGAGGTGTCCGTATATGAAATCCCGAAACAGGAAGCCGCGGACATCGACAGTACGGACGACTGGGCGCTCTGTGAGCATATACTGCGCCGCAAACGCGTAGTTTTCAGGGCAGACGGATTTAAGGAGCGCGGGATGGGGCATATTTACCACTGCCTGACCCTGGCGCTGCGCATGACCGGGCATGAAACGGTCTTTGTCACGAACCGGAATCATAAGGAGGGATATGAAAAATTAAAAGCGTCCAATCTTCCGGTCTACGGGATTGAAACGGAAGAAGAGTTTTATGAATATCTAAAAAAGCATCCGGCGGATATTGTAGTCAATGACTGCCTGAATACGGACCGGGAGCATATTCTGCGGTTAAAACAGCTTGTGCGCCGGGTTGTTACGATTGAGGACTTGGGAGAGGGCGCGGCGTATGCGGATGCGGTTATCAATGCGCTGTATGATTTCGGCGCGTCGAATCCAAACCATTTTACGGGGGCGGGTTATGCCTGTATCCGGGATGAATTTCTTATTACAAGCCCGAAGCCTTTTTCACAGCACGTATCCAGTCTGCTTGTGATGTTTGGCGGAACAGACCCCGGCGGCCTGACCGCGAAAATATACGGCATGGCGCAAAAGCTGCATGAAGTACAGCCGGATATGGAAATACATTTTATTTTAGGATGCGGTTATCCGGCGGCGGAAAACGGCATTGATTCCCAGCCGCAGATAAATCTTTATGTCCATGAGGATGTCCGCAGCGTTTCTTATTATATGCGGCAGGCAGACCTGGCATTTACCTCCCAGGGGAGGACGGTTTTTGAGCTGGCGGTCATGGGGGTTCCTGCGATAGTGCTGGCTCAGAATGAACGGGAACAGCTGCATACGTTTGCGCAGATGGAAAACGGGTTTTTAAATCTCGGACTGGGCTCGCAGGTAACGCAGGACACGTTACTGTCTACGTTTCGATGGCTGGTGAATACACCGCAGATACGCAGGGAAATGCGGGAGCTGATGTTAAAAAACCATTTGGAAAAAAGTACGGACCGTGTGCTGGATGTTATTTTTAAGGATACAGGAGCGTACAGACAGGCAGCGGGATAGGAGAATACAAAATGATGGAAAATAAAACGGCGGAAAGCGGAATCATAAACAGAATCCTGCAGGGAAAGTTTGTGCTGATAGCGGAAATCGGCGTGAATTATTATGATATAGCAGCAAAAGAACATATTTCCAGTATGGATGCTGCGAAGAAAATGATAAAAGCAGCGGCTGAGGAAGGCATTCATGCGGTAAAATTCCAGTCTTATAAAGCGGAGACTCTGGCCGCAAAACAGTCGCCTGCTTACTGGGACCGGACAAAGGAGCATTCGGCGACCCAGTATGAGCTGTTTCGAAAGTATGATGCATTCGGATATGAAGAATACCGGGAGCTTAGCGGTTACTGTCAGGAATGCGGCATTGAATTTCTTTCTACGGCATTTGACACGGATGCCGCAGATTATCTGGACGGGCTGATGGGAGTGTATAAAATATCCTCCTCGGATTTGAATAATCTGCCGTTTATCGCTTATCAGGCAAAGAAACAGAAACCGGTCATTTTATCAGCCGGGGCATCGGATGCGCAGGAAATCGGCCAGGCGGCTGCCTGTATCCGGACGTATAACGATAAGCCGCTTGTGCTGATGCACTGCGTTTTGGAATATCCGGCTCCTTATGCGCATGCGAATCTGAATAAAATCCAGGCACTGAAAAAACGTTATCCTGATTTCTATATCGGTTATTCAGACCATACCGTGCCGGATGCATGCGCGGATGTGATAAAGACGGCTTATCTGCTGGGCGCGCAGGTAATCGAAAAGCATTTTACACTGGATAAGCAGCTGCCCGGAAACGACCATTACCATGCAATGGACCCGCAGGATGCCAGGAAAATTTTAGACGGCATTGCCTTTATTGACCAGCTGCGCGGCAGTGAGGAAATTGTCTGTCTGCCGGGAGAGGAAGCCGCGCGGAAAAATGCCAGGCGTTCCTGTGTCAGCGCGGCATTTATCAAAGCAGGCACGCCGGTCACGCAGGAGCTTTTGCTGTGCAAGCGTCCCGGAACCGGCATTGCACCAAATGACATCGAACAGCTGACTGGAAAACGTGCAAAAATTGATATACAGCCGGATACGGTGCTCCAGTGGGATATGTTTGAGTAAAATACGAAAGGGACACAAAATGGAAGTACAGCCGGATAAATGTTTCGATGGGATAGGTCAGAGCCGGAAAATGGGAAAGGGACACAAATGGAAGTGATTGACTGGATTAAAGATGCGGTCGGTATCTGTATCTGCCGCGAAATAACACAGAAAGCTAAAAATATGCAGTCTGCGGTATTAAAGGAGCAGTACGGGCAGTTTTCTCCGGAAGAAAAAGAGCTGGTGCGCAGGGTTATCCGGGAACAGTTTGACAGGAAAGACTGCATTTATATTTATTCCGTATTTTTACACGATATGCCAAAGGAAGATTTTGCAGACGCGATGTTAGATGCGGTACTGGAGAGTGAGTTTTCCGTTTATGCGGGCAGTATGCTTGAGCTGCAGATACATAAATATTACCGGGATTATAAAAACCTGTATCCCAAAGTAAGGGCCGTGCATCAGAACAATGTCAGAAGCTGGAACCGCCAGATGATGCTGAACCTGCCGTATCAGCTGCCGCAGGATAGAAACCGGAACCGGATTGTGCTCATAACCGAACAGCTGTTAGACCTGGTCATGCATGCGCCGAGCCGTATCGTGTTTCATCTTGCGGAAGCGTTTCATAAGATGGGGTTTGAGATTACGATTTTTGCGTGTCCCTGCGATGCAGATGTGCCGGACAGCCTGTGGCATGCGCCCAAAAGAATGAATTCGATTCAGCCGTTTGAAAAACTGCCGCTTAAGTACCGGTTTCATGGAATTGCTTTTGAGGGCTACCAGATTAATATGCACCAGCAGAATCTGAAGGAATATCATATGATGTTTACCCTTATCCATGCGTTAAATCCGCTGTTTGTGCTGAATCTGGGCGTCATGAATCCGGCAGCGGATGTGGTGTCGTCTTTTACAACCGCCGCTGCATTCGAGATGAACATAGCCTGCCCGGTATCAGAAGCTGAAATTCTGATACGTCATGAAAGGTCTGAAGAAGGCCTGGAGCAGATTTATGCGCAGTCGCTTGAAAAAAACCAGACACAGCTTTTTATGAAACAAAAATTCCCGGTACTGGTACAGGAGGAAAAAGCAGAAGCAGGCTGCACAAGAAAGGAGCTCGGGCTGCCGGAGCACAGATTTCTGGCCGCGGTTACAGGACACCGGCTGAATACGGATATCAGCCCGCGTTTTCTTGATTTTATGAAGGAACTGTTACAGAAGCTGCCGGAGCTGGATTTTGTGATTATCGGGGACGCGGACGGTATCAAAACCAGGCTGTCCGAAGGGGATTTTAACGGCAGGGTTTTCTTTTTGGGGCCCCGGGAGCATCTGATGCAGGTGTACCGGGTGACGGACTTATATCTGAACCCGGAAAGGGCCGGCGGAGGCTTCAGCAGCGTGATGGCTCTTATGGCTGGCATTCCGGTTCTGACACTGCCGGACTGCGATGTCGCGCGTATGGCCGGGGAAGCGTTTACCGTGCCGGATTACGATGCGATGGCGGATACGGCCGCGGCATATGTGTCGGACACGGAATTTTATCAAAGGCAGGCAGAGAAAGCGAAAGAAACAAAGGAACAGAATTCACCATTGAAAATGGAAGCATATGCAAAGGAGCTGCTAAGCGGCATACTGCAGTGCATAGGAGTAACGTTATGATAGCTTTTAACCAGCCTGTTTATATGGAAGAAGGCATCCGCTGCATTCAGGAAGCGGTTCTTAAAAATAAACGCTTAAATGGCGACGGCCCGTTTACAGAGCGCTGTACCAGGTGGTTTGAAAAGAAGCTTCATGCAAAAGCGCTGCTGACGACATCCTGTACACATGCGCTGGAAATGGCGGCGCTGCTGGCAGATATCAGGGAAGGCGACGAGGTGATTATGCCTTCCTATACATTTGTGTCCACCGCGAATGCATTTGCCTTAAGAGGCGCGAAAATCCGGTTTGTGGATATCCGAAAGGATACTATGAATATCGATGAACGCCTGATTGAAAACGCACTTACGGAAAAAACAAAAGTGATTGTGCCCGTTCATTATGCCGGAGTCGGATGCGAGATGGATGCGATTATGAAACTCGCGGAAAAATACGGGCTTCTTGTAGCCGAGGATGCCGCACAGGGCATGATGGCGTCTTATAAAGGCAGATATCTGGGTACCATCGGTGATTTCGGGACATACAGCTTTCATGAAACGAAAAATTACACAATGGGGGAAGGCGGGCTGATTCTTTTAAATAATCCTGAATTTATGCAGCGCGGGGAGGTTATCCGGGAAAAAGGGACAGACCGCTCCAGATATTTTCGGGGAGAAATCGATAAATACAGCTGGGTTGATATCGGGTCGTCGTATCTTCCGAGCGAAATGAATGCGGCATATCTGCTGCCGCAGTTAGAAGCAGCGGAAGTCATTAATCAGAAACGGCTGTTTTTGTGGCAGGTGTATTATGAGGCGCTGATGCCTCTGGCGGAGGCTGGAAAAATAGAACTGCCGGCTGTGCCGGAGGGGTGCTGCCATAATGCGCATATGTTTTATATTAAGGCACGGGATTTGAAGGAGCGTACGGCGCTGATTCGGTATCTGGAGGAACATGATGTGCGGGCGGTGTTTCATTATGTGCCGCTGCATTCTGCGAAAGCGGGGGCGGTGTATGGGCAGTTTTGCGGGGAGGACAGGTATACTACGAGGGAAAGCGAGAGGCTGCTGCGGCTGCCGATGTTTTATCAGCTGAGGAGGGAGGAGGCGGAGTATGCGGCGGAGATGGTGAGGAGATTTTATGCGGGAGGACGGGGGTATGGGTGAAAGAGGCGGGAAGTTTTCAGATGTGCGGGGAATGGGGGGAGGGGAAATTTTTGCTTCTTGCGTTTTGGGGTTGGAAAGAAGGGAGGTATAAGATGTGTGGGGAACGGACGCTGGGCGGGGGAATTTTTTTCTTCTTATGTTCCGCTTGCAAAAAGCAGGAAGTTCTAAGTTTTCTGCGCCGGGGGTCTGGCTGCGGACGGACCGGCGCCTGATGCCCTGGCGTTTCTGGCTGCTGCAGGCGGTGGCACTGGCAGGCGCCTTTTGGGGACTTTGGTGTTTTGGCAGAATGTAGTCTGTGTGTTCCCAAATCCTGGGTATTGGGCAGAAAA
>CANDJC010000147.1 GCA_947384955.1 uncultured Eubacterium sp.
GCTGCGGCTTCGCCGCCTGGTTATCGGGCAGAATGCTAAGGGATTCTAAACATTCTTCCAATGCCGCAGGAAGACCGTGCAAATCCCCTCTCCCGGCTGGTTTCTGGGCGGCGCTGCGTACATGGATTCCGGGTACTGCATGACAGATTTGGGGCGGAGGTTTAAGGTTTATGGTCTTTCTGCTATATAAAAATTGGGCAGAGAGTCTGCTATTTTTCATGTATAGCCTGTGAAAGTCAGGCTGGTGCGTTTTCCTTTGATTTTTTAGAATACAAATCTATGGATACTTTTGGGTTTTCCTTACAGGTGGTGCGGTTCCTGCTGTCAGATTTCCGATATGAATGCACTGTCACAAATCTTCCGGCAGAAGAATTACCGCCAGGATGGGTAAAAGCGTATTTTTTCCTGGCGGAGCATTGAAAACTCGTTTTATTCGTTCACTTCTTATTCCTGCTTTTTGTCTTTAATCACAAGTTTACAGTTTTTCAGATTTCGATGTATTTTTATAGCAATCAATACTATATCTTGTATATATTCGCTTCTAATTAATCTGTATCTTGTATCAAGTCAAAAATTTGTAATCTGGTGTCTCTGATGGTAAACTGGTGAAATTTTTACCACTGTTTTACTCCTTGATTCGGTCAATTTCTGTCAGATTGATTCCAGAAGAAGTAAGGATAACTTTCAATGTGCTGTATCTTACTTTCATAGCTTTGTATACTTCCGAATCTTTTTCAGCTAAAATCATATAGCTTTGCAATTGTACAAATTCTTCGATATTTTTCTGCATCATTTCTTTCTCCGTCTTGTTTTCACACTCCTTTGCATTTTCGATTATTATACCTGATACAGCTAAAATTGCAAGCATGCACTTTGAATGCAGACCGGAATTTATCAAACAGGAAATACGGGAAAAACTGACAGCTTTGTTTATTTTTCTTTGTTCTCAGGTAAATTTTTCCATCTCTTAATGCAGTCCAGCCGTTCTTTGAAATTTTTTTCCATTCCCTGCTCCCCGGGCCGGTAGTATTCTCTGTCCAGGAGGGAATCTGGCAGGCACTGCATGTTTGTCAGCTTTTCCTTTGTATCATGCGCATACTGATATCCTTTTCCATAATCCAGCTGCTTCATCAAATCCGTGGGCGCATTGCGGATGACTAGCGGCACAGGTTCAGAGAGCTGCTTTAGCGCATCCTCTCTGGCCTGTTCATAAGCCATATATAACGCATTTGACTTTGGGGCTAAAGACAGATATACCACTGCCTGCGTCAGATGCACTGTGCATTCCGGCATCCCGATTACATGACAGGCGTGAAATGCTGCCACTGCCGTCTGCAGCGCCTGCGGGTCGGCCAGGCCTACGTCCTCGCTTGCAAACCGTATGACACGCCGGGCCACATACAGCGGATCTTCGCCGGCCTCAAGCATTCTCGCCAGCCAGTAGATCGCCGCATCCGGGTCTGAATTACGCATTGATTTGTGAAGCGCTGAAATAAGATTATAATGCTCTTCTCCTTTTTTATCATAGAGCAGCGATTTTTTGGAAATACACTGCTCTAAAATCTCTTTTGAAACCGTAACCGTACTGCCGTTCTGCTCCGCATTCAAAACAGCCATTTCCAGCACCGACAGCGCCGTACGGGCATCGCCGTCTGCAAAAACGGCAGCTGCCTCAAACAGCTCCGGCGGCATTTCTACTTTCATATTCCCAAAGCCGCGCGGGTCGTCAAGCGCACGTTTCATAAGGCCGACCAGCTCTTTTTTCTCAAGCGCCTTAAGCACAAATACCCTGCAGCGGGACAAAAGAGCGCTGTTTATTTCAAAAGAAGGATTTTCTGTCGTCGCCCCGATTAAAATAATGCTGCCCTTTTCCACAAACGGCAAAAATGCATCCTGCTGCGCCTTGTTAAACCGGTGAATCTCGTCCACAAATACAATCGTCTTTTCCCCGTACCTTCTGTTTTGCTCCGCCTGTTCCATAACCGTGCGGATTTCCTTAATCCCGCTCGTTACAGCCGAAAAATCTATAAAAGCCGCCTTCGTACAGTTTGCAATAATCCGGGCTAACGTAGTTTTTCCGACGCCCGGAGGCCCCCAGAATATCATAGAAGATATCTGGTCGCTTTCAATCAGGCGCCGCAGTACCTTCCCCGGGCCTAAAAGATGCGTCTGCCCGGCATATTCTGAAAGGTTCTGCGGACGCAGCCTTGCCGCTAACGGCTGCGGTGTGTTATTTTCAAAAAGTGTCATCTGTTCCAAATGAATGCCCTCCTGCATCAATCGATTTCCTTTTCCATTTCAAGGCATTCCCATTCACCGTCATTTATTTTGTAATTCGAAATTCCTCCGGTCTGTCGAAATCCAGCGGCTTCATAGCAGTACCTTGCACTTTCATTTTCCGCAAATACTCCTAATGTAATTTTAGAAGCATGCAGCTCATTTCTGGCATAATCTTCTGCCAGCCGCATCATTTTTCTGCCGTTTCCCCGTCCCCTTAAATCAGGAGCGATAATCACAAACCCCAGACGCACTGTACTGTCATCCGATTCATCCGGATACCGGATAAAAAAGTGTCCGGCAAGGCAGCCGTTTTCATCCAGTGCGCTAAGCGGAATAAATTTACCATTCAGTCCGGACGCATAATACGCATTCAGCTCATCCCCGCTGACCGGAAACTTTCCTATGCGGTCTGCCGACCACTGATACAGACTTTTTTCATCCTTTATCCAGCTGCATACAATGGCCGCATCCTCTTTTTCATATATTCTTAACTTCATGCCTAAAACCGAAAATCCCTCTCTCCGTTATGGATATTTTCAATATACTCTTTCGCCTTCAGCCTCACCTTTTCATTCGGAATCTTCTTCAGTTCCTCTGCTATCAGTTTTTCTCCGGCCGCTTTTGTTTCCGGCGAAGCATAATCTTCCAGAAATTCTTTTAACGTCATCAGCGCATTCGGGTGACAGCAGTTGACAATCTGCCTGCTTTTCAAAAGCTGCATAAACCGGTCTCCCGTACGTCCCTCACGGTAGCAGGCGGTGCAAAAGCTCGGCACATATCCTAAATCAATCAGCCAGTGCACCACTTCCTCCAGGGTCCTTCGGTCACTGACATCAAACTGCGCAGAATTATCCTCTTCCTTTTCTTCTTCATAATACCCGCCGACACTCGTCCTGGAGCCGCCGCTAATCTGCGAAATTCCAAGATGCAGCACTTTTTCACGCGTCTTTGCCGACTCTCTGGTAGACACAATCATCCCGGTATATGGCACGGCAATGCGGATACATGCAACAATTTTTTGAAAAATCTCATCCGAAATCCCGTTGTCAAATACATCCGGGTCAATATCATCGGCACGGCGCACTCTTGGCACGCTGATTGTATGCGGGCCGACACCCTTGTATGCCTCTAAATGCTCCGCATGCATAATAATCCCGGTAAAATCATAACGGTAATTATTCAGCCCGAACAGCACGCCGAGCCCCACATCGTCAATCCCTCCGTCCATCGCACGGTCCATCGCTTCGGTATGGTATTCGTAATTACTTTTCGGCCCGGTCGGATGAAGCTTTTGATACTGCTGTTTGTCATAAGTCTCCTGAAACAGAATATACGTACCGATTCCCGCCTCTTTCAGTTTCCGGTAATCCTCCACGGTCGTAGCCGCAATATTGACATTTACCCGGCGGATTGCCCCGTTTTTATGTTTGATGCTGTATATGGTATGAATGCATTCCAAAATATACTCTAACGGATTGTTGACCGGGTCTTCTCCCGCTTCCAACGCCAGCCTCTTATGCCCCATATCCTGCAGCGCAGTGACTTCACGCCTTACTTCCTCCTGCGTCAGCTTCTTCCTGGAAATGTGCTTATTCTTTGCATGATACGGACAGTATTCGCAGCCGTTAATGCAGTAGTTGGACAAATAAAGCGGCGCAAACATGACAATGCGGTTTCCGTAAAATTCCTGTTTAATCTGCTCTGCCAGATGATAGATTTCCTGATTCAGTTCTTCTATTTCACAGTCTAACAGGACAATTGCTTCTTTGTGTGAAATGCCTTTCATTTTTTTTGCTTTTTGCAGTATTTCACGAATCAGAGGCTCGTTTTTGCTGTTTTTTTGTGCGTATTCGAGACAGGATCTGATTTCCTCGTCGCTGATGAATTCTTCTGCTTTGGGTGACATTACGTTGTACATGATTGTTTTTCCTCCCTGATTTTTTTTATATTTTTAGATATTGCGAGTGGGTGGGTTTTGGGGCTGCCCGGACGCCGGGCGGCGGAGAGATATCCTGGCTTCCTGCTCCGGCTCCGGAATGTTAAGAAGCCCTAAGCATTCTGCATTTTCGCTGTGGCACCGGACGGGACGCGGCACCCAGTGACCAATGGGTCAGACCCTCCGCCCTGGCCTGCAGCCAGCAGCTACGGGTGCCGCTACGGCTTCGCCGCCTGGTTTTTTGGCAGAATGCTAAGGGCTTCTAAACATTCCTCCAATGTCGCAGGAAGCCAGGATATCTCTCCGCCGCACGGCTGGTTTTTGGCTGGCTTTACATGAGATGGTTTCTACGCTGTGCGAAATTTACCGTTTCATCAGGTGCCTTGTAAAGTTTAAATACTGGTTTACAGCTTTACTGATTTTGATGTATTATTGCGAAAATC
Organism: uncultured Eubacterium sp.; assembly: GCA_947384955.1. Classification (GTDB taxonomy): domain Bacteria; phylum Bacillota; class Clostridia; order Lachnospirales; family Lachnospiraceae; genus Eubacterium_J. The sequence goes on from CANDJC010000147.1 coordinate 4,660, forward strand.
TAAACTATATATTGTATTTATCTATAATTGTATAGTCAAGCTATGGCATAGAATCAAAAACTTGCAAACCGTATTGTATCAAATAAAAAACTTCTAAACTGGTGTTATTAACTTCTCTCCAACTATAAAACGTATCCACAAACATACCCCATCTTCATTCAAAATGTTTCATCTAAAACTCCTCACAAACCAGCCGTGAGAGGGGATTTGTCCGGTCTTCCTGTGGCTTTGGAAGAATGTTTAGAAGCCCTTAGCATTCTGCCCGAAAACCAGGCGGCGAAGCCGTAGCGGCACCCGTAGCTGCTGGCTGCAGGCCAGGGCGGAGGGTCTGACCCATTGGTCACTGGGTGCCGCGTCCCGTCCGGTACCATAACGTAAATGCAGAATGCTTAGGGCTTCTTAACATTCTGGAGGGCCACAGGAAGACCGGACAAATCCCCTCTCACGGCGTCCGCGGAGCCACTCCCCCCCCAAAAAAGCACCGCCTTCCCTCATCCCGTCACCTTCGAATAAGCCACTTTCGCCGAAACCCCTCCGATTCTCCCCAGCTTCCCAGAAAGCCCGCTGATAACATCCGCCGGAGCATCCATTGCCACACTGATAAGCGACACCCCTCGTTCCCTGTGAGGAATCCCCATCCTTCCAATAATATACCGGCTATACCCATGCAGCAGCTCATTCAATTCACGTACACTGTTTTCCTGTTCCACCACAATTGCAATAACCGCAAGCTTCGTTCCCTCCATATCCATTACCTTCCAGCTCCCCCTGCACTTTCCTTTTCCTGCATCCCCGGCAGTTCAATTTTATCCAGAATCCCGCTCAGATAAGCAATCGCCACGCCGTAATTGGTCATCGGCACATTCTGCTCTCTGGCAGCGTTCACCCTTGCCATCACGAATCTGCGGTTAAACATGCATGCACCGCACTGAATGACCAGCCTGTATTCCGATAAATCCTTCGGAAAATCCGCGCCGGATACTACATCCACGGTCAGAGCGGGCCCTGCTTTTTTCCGCAAAAGGCGGGGCAGTTTTACCCGGCCGATATCTTCACTTAATGGCGCATGTGAACAGCATTCTGCAATCAGCACTTTATCCTGCTGCGTCAGATTTTCAATGGCCGCCGCGCCTTTTACATAATAATCAATATCGCCTTTGTACGCGGCAAAGAGTACGGAAAATGATGTCAGCCTGCTTTTGTCCGGTTTTTTTTCGTATACGGACGCAAATACCTGTGAATCTGTAATGATAAGCGCCGGGGGCTGTCTGAGAGATGCAAACGACTGGTCCAGCTGCTCTGGCGTCACGCAGACTGCCATGCATTTTTTGTCAAGCAGCTCCCGAATCGTCTGTACCTGTGGCAGAATCAGACGGCCTTTTGGCGCCTGTTTATCCTGCGGCATCACCAGCAGTACCGTGTCCCCTTCTTTGGCAAGATTTCCGGTAATAAACCGCATTTCTTCCTGTTCAGAAGCTGCAGTGCGTATCAGCTCCTGTTTCAGGGATTCTATGCCGTCTGATGTAAGGGCGCTGACAGGAATCGGTTCTTTTTGAAATTCTGTGCGAATCTTTTCTGCCAGTTTTGCAATGCTTCCCGGCTCCTTCCCGGCATCTGTTTTATTCACCGCCAGGATAACCGGAGTATTATTTTTTTGCAGCAGCCCGTACCACTGCCTTTCTAATTTAAAATCTTCTGAATGCTTCCCGGCGTCAGATACAAAATACGATGCATCAAAGACAATCACTGCCAGGTCTGCCTGCTGCAGCGCGAGCTTTGCTTTTTCGATGCGGCTTTCGCCAAGCCCGCTGTTATCGTCAAATCCTGCTGTATCGATAAAAACGCACGGCCCGATTCCATGAATTTCGATTGGCTTTTTCACAAGGTCTGTGGTAGTGCCCCCGGTCTGTGATACAATGGATACCTGCTGTCCTGTCAGTGCATTCACCAAAGACGACTTGCCGCTGTTCATCCTGCCAAAAAAAGCAATATGCGTGCGGTCCGCGCTTGGTGTATCGTTTAACGTCATTCCCATTTTCCTTTCCCTCCCGCTTTCAGATTTATCAAAACACAAAAAGCCGTAAAACAGCGGTTCTTCTGATAAATTTACTGTACCAAAAAGAATCTGCCTGTTTTACGGCAAATAAAATCCCAGACTTCTTCTTTCCTTCATTCATTCTTCCGGTCAGTACATCTGCTGTATAAAATTGTGTTATGCACATAATCAGAGATTTTGCGTACTTCTTATGCACATTATCTTCGATATTTTTCCGCCTTTATTTCATAAGCGCAGCTTTTTCTATTCCCAGGTGCTTCTTCATTCTATTACCGCTTCCGCGCTTTTCTTCCTGAATTATCTATTCTCAATTTCTGCGGTTTTTCATCTGGTGATTCTGTTTTACTTTACAAGCTTTGCGATACCAGCTGCTTCCGCTTCTATTTTCCATAATTTTCGTATCCGCATTCCTGCAGCTTCGCGTCTTTTGCCTGCACCTGTTCTTTTAAATTCTTCGAATAGTCTTTCAGTCTCTGCAGCAGCGCTTCATCCGATACTGCCAGAATTTTTGCCGCTAACAGCCCCGCATTTGCGCCGCCGTTAATAGCCACTGTGGCTACCGGGATTCCGCTTGGCATCTGTACAATGGAATACAGCGAATCCCTGCCGCCAAGTGATGTGGTATGCATCGGAATGCCGATGACCGGCATTGGGAAAATTGCCGCACACATGCCCGGAAGATGCGCCGCCATGCCCGCGCCTGCGATAATCACTTTAAAGCCTTTTTCTTCCGCTGTTTTAGCATATTCAAAAAACACATCCGGCTCCCGGTGAGCGGAAATAATTTTCATTTCAAAATCAATGCCCAGCTGCTTTAACACATCCGCTGCTTTTGCCATAACAGGCATATCCGAATCCGAACCCATTACAATTCCTACTTTAGCCATTCCTCTATTCTCCGTTTCTTTTTCTATGATGTGAAATCTGATTTACAAACGTTCTGCGATTTTATCCGCCTGTAATTCACAAACCGGCTGATTTTCGAAATCCGGCTGTGATGCGCAGGCAGGCTGATTAACATATACAGATGTTTTCACTTTCCAGCGGCTGATTCAGTTCTTCCGTCCCCGGCACCACAAATTTCCCATCACATATAACATCGATTTCCTGTCCGTCCGGCAGGATTGCCGTAATCCGGTCCAGCTCGTCATAAGGAATTGTGATATCCGTGTGGCAGTTAAAATAAGCCTTTGATGCATCCTCTTTCCGTATCCTTGTCAGCTCATTATCCTTTGGCATAATCTCTTTGCCGTCCGGATTGTAAACAGCCGTATCCTCGGCATGTGAATAGCAGGTATCCCCCACCGCGAAATGCGGCCCTGTCTTTTCCGCAATCAGTATCGGCAGTTTGTCTGCAATCTGAAAATCCTTTGCCATGCGGTAAGCCGTCGTATTTGTTCCAATAGCAAACTCACCCATCGGCAGCGTATCGTGCTGCATCAGCACATTTTCACGCACATACCGCCTGCACTGCGCTTCATCCGCAAAATTTGCACACGTATAACCGGTAACCATCCCGTCTGTAAAAACAAGCTCCAGGTCTTTGTAATAAAGCTCATTTAAATACACGCCCGTCACATGCAGCACACCCGAAGTGCCTTTTAGAACCGGTGATGTAAAGACCTCTCCCACCGGAATATTGACATCCGCCACACAGTTTTCAAACGCCGTCTGTTTATCCGGCTGCGCAAGCTGCCAGATGGATACATACAGGTCCGTCCGGTTTGCGCCTTTTCCCGTAATATGCACCCGCTGCGCTTTATCTAACACATCGATTAAATGCTGCTGGATATTCCGGTAAAGCATATAATCGAGTGTATTCAGCTTTACCGTCTGCGCAAAGATTTTCTCATAATCCGGCCCGATTGCCGGGACAGGATACGCAATAATCGTAAAGCTGCGCTCCTCACCCCGGATATACTGGTTTGTTATCTGCCCGGACTGGTTTGCATAATATACAATCAGCTGCTGCTGTTTTTCGTCATAGCTGGCAGCTTCTTTTTTCTGAACCGGGGCAAAAGGCTCTTCGCCAAACACTTCTAAAACTGCCGGCCCTCCGTAAACCGCCGCCAGGTCCTTATAAGTCTCATACGCATCCCGCAGCACTTCCAGTCTGCGCTCCACAAATGCTTTATCCAGATAGTAAGCATTGTCATTTCTATGGTCAAAATCAAACTGGCGGTTTGCAGAAAGCGAATAGCACCCCCGTTTCCCATGTCCGCGGCTTCCCATGGAAGAAACCGCATCCCTGAAAACAGCCGCCGAAAGCCCCATTTTTGCAAAATTTTCAACTGCTTTTCGGATTACCCGTTCAAATCCGATGGCATAATGAATGCTGACGGTCTTTTTCTTTGATAAATCCTTATTCGTTACTTCAAATCCAATCCGGTATCCTTCAGTAAAGGTATCCGCCATTGCCTGAATCTGTTCCTCAGGCAGCGACAAAAGATACTGCGCGGTCTTTCTTTCGTTTTCCGAGATATACTCTCCGTACCGGTATAAATAAGTCAGGCTGTTTAAATCCGCATACATCACAATATCTGTAAAAAAATCCAGCCGCGGGTCAATGCCTTCGCGGACACTCTGCGTAACCATGACCTCGCTGTAATCATGAAAATGCCAGTACAAAATCCGCCTGATTTCTTTCCCGCTCGTACCGAGTGCATCGCAAAAACAGGTATAGATTTCCCCAAACAGCTCCATCAGAATTGTCATATCCGCCACCCGGCCTTCAAATGCATAAGCCGTAAGCGCTCTTAATTCCGCATACAGAAAACACAGCGGCCCGCCAAACTCTTCTCCCAGGCGGCTGACCGCATAGGAAGGATTGGCATAGCTGTGCGCATAGCCTGTATCACCGGCATCTCCCTGCGGCAGTATGTCTTCATAAAGCTGCCTGTTTAACTGCTCGCACTGCTCTATCGTACGCTGCTGTAACTGACCGTCCTGACACATCTTTAAAACCTCTGCCGTAAGCAGAATAAACTGTGCCGTTTTCTGAAAATAATCTGCAAACTGCTCTTTTGTTTCCGGCTGTGCGGCCGCCTGGCAGATTCGTTCTTTTACAAGTTCAAAACGCTCTGCCGCATTTTCATTGTCCTCTTGATAAATCTCCCGATAACCCATTGTCTCAACCATCCTAATATTCAGATTCCAATCCACCCGACGACATAAACCGCAGTCCAGCCCAAAAGCATCAGCACAGACATCACGGCCCCTGCCACAGGCACTCTTTTCATCACATTCTCCTTTCGCGCTTCCTGTATGGATACCTTTAACGTCACGCATGCTGCTAAGACTGCCGCTATTCCGATACATCCGGTCTGTTCCGGCGCCTGTCCGCCTCTTGTATAAGACAACCAGACGGCATACCCGAACATCAAAAGCGGTGCAAAAGAAAAAAGAAACGCCGCTGTCCCCGGCCCGGAATGCCTTTTTTTCGTAAATTTATAATTTTTATCAGCCCGCGCTCTTTTCCTCATTCGCTGCCCCTTTCAACTCCATTTTGTGCCATAAAAATAAAACCTTAAAACACAGATGTCCCAGCATCCCGCCTAATGTATTTAAAATCATATCATCCACATCACAGCTTCCAACTCTTGTAACGAGCTGAATCAGTTCCACCATAAGGCTTACTTCAAAGCTAATCAGCGTCACCTTCCAAAAGCCTCTGTTTCTGCGGGAAAGCAGCGGAAAAAACAAGCCAAACGGCACAAAGGCCAGAATATTTCCGCCCAGATTTAAGAAAACCGTAAAAGGCCCAATCGTCCGGTAATACGTCAGATACCGCTGTATTTCCTTCAGCGGCACCAGATTGTAGTGATACTCCCTCCCGGCCTGGCTCCTTCCCATGCTTTCTGCAAAAAACAAAAAGTAAACCATTACGATAACATAAAGACCGAACAGCAGCCACGCTGCCATCCGGTACTCCTTTTTATGATTTTTATAGTTCAATTCAAATTCCTCAGATTATTTTGCACCATACTGTTCATAGTATGTATCAATTGCGGATTTTAATGCGTCATCAATGATAATTTTCCCTTTATACGGCTGGTTATACAAATGCTCTGTCACTTCCTGCATGGTCACAATCGCATGCGCCCCAAATCCATATTTGTCCCTGATTTCTTCTAAAGCGCTCTTATTTCCGTCCAGCCCTTTTTCCATGCGGTTTAAAGAAATAATCAGTCCGACAATGGTTACGTCTGCCTGCGCCTTTACAATCGGAACCGTCTCTTCCATAGATTTCCCGGAAGTCGTTACATCTTCAATCATAATCACACGGTCCCCGTCCTTTAATTTCGAGCCAAGCAGTATCCCCGCATCTCCATGGTCTTTTACTTCCTTGCGGTTCGAACAGTAACGGATTTCCCTGCCATATAATTTTGCATAAGCAATGGCTGTCGCAACGCTTAGCGGAATCCCCTTGTATGCCGGCCCGAATAATACGTCAAAATCATCTCCGTAATGTTCGTGAATTGCTCTTGCATAATATTCTCCCAGCTTCATTAGCTGGCTTCCGGTTACGTAATTTCCGGCATTCATAAAAAACGGGGACCTGCGTCCGCTCTTTAATGTAAATTCGCCAAATTTTAATACGCCGCTGTCTGTCATAAACTCGATAAATTCTTTTTTGTATTGTTCCATTTAAATGGTTTCTCCTTATTATTTATATGAAAGTCTTTTACTCTTTGCTGTTTTTTACTGCACTGCCGCTTTATTTATCATAAAAATATTCACAGAAATAAAGGCTGTGGGCAGTTTATGGAATCGTTTGGAATGCTTTCCTTATTCTAGCACACTGGGGTTATATTTTCAATCTGTTTTGTTTAGAAATATAATTTGGGCAAAGGGGGGGATTGTGGGTGTGCGGACGCCGGGTGACGGGAAGATGCACCGGCTTCCTGTGACGGCTCCGGAATGTTAAGAATCCCTAAGCATTCTGCATTTACGCTG
>CANDJC010000148.1 GCA_947384955.1 uncultured Eubacterium sp.
GATTCTAAACATTCTTCCAATGCCGCAGGAAGACCATGCAAAACCCCTTTCCCGGCTGTTTTATGGCAAGCGTTACATGAAACATTTTGGGTGCGGCTGAGGTGTTTTCCGGCGAAAGTTTATAGGTGCCATGTTAATGCTTTTGCGGAGAGTCTGGTGTTTTTCTGTAAAACGTGTGGAAATCAGCTGGATAGAAGGATATTCAGTATAGTATGCGGCGATTTTATGTAAAACCTGGGAAAACCAGCCGGGTTATGTAATATTCAGCAAATTGTCTGGTTTTTTTGTTTTACATAAATAGCTGTACACAGACAGAGGGTTTTAGGTTTTACTTTTATTATATAATTTTTTATGATTAACGTTAATTTTTAGTTGACAAAGATATATTGTGTGATATACTGTGAGTTAAGAAATGAAAGGAGATTTATATTAATGAAACAAATTACTTTGAAAAAATCTGCTCACTTTATCTCCGTAATTCTAAACATTGGCTGTGTTATTTTCGGTATATTCAGTGTATCGTTATTTGCAGGAATCATGGTTATTATTTGTGCGCATCTTTTTTCGGCGGAGATGTTTGAAATGGTATGGGAAAATGCTGTTCGTGAGGGGAAAATGATTAGCTTTGGTCAGGGTGTGCTGTTTTTCATTTGCTGTCTTGGAAAACTGGTCTGTACTTTTTTGGCGCTGTATCATGCCAAAAGAATTTTCAGCTGTATCGGTAAGGGAAACTCTCCGTTTACACCTGAAACAGGTGTGCAGATACGGAAAATTGCGCTGTATGTTCTGTTATTTGCGGTATTTTCGGTGATTTCTGTCTTCAAAATGTCATTTTCTTCGTTCTTTATGTGCGGTTTGTCTGCGCTTATTTTGCTTTGTATCTCCCTTATTTTTGATTATGGGTGTGAGTTACAGCAGGAAATTGATGAAACGCTATAAAGGAGATATGATATGGCAATTATTTTAAGACTTGACAGAATGATGGCGGATAGAAAAATAAGCCTGAATGAATTGTCCGAAAAAGTAGGTATTGCAAATGTCAATTTATCAAAAATTAAAACAGGCAAAGTAAGCGCAATCCGCTTTTCGACCTTAAACGCGATTTGTGATGCACTGGACTGTCAGCCTGGCGATATTTTAGAATTTCAAAGAGACACACCATAACTTTGTTCACGTAAAGCTTATGAAAACCAGCCGGGAGGCCAAAACGTAACCCCCGTCTGAATCCCCGCCACACAAGAACTATCCCATATCTGCTCATTATTAGTTGCAAACCCCCTCCCAAACTGGTACTATTATAGAAACAGATTAATTCAAAAAGCGAGGTGTCTCTATGAATCCAATTCCATTAAACAAAATTCATCTGGTTCCCTTTGATACAATTGCCGGTTACGAAGTCCGCCCGGGTTTTTATGATATCAACGGCGCGACTGCCATTCCCGGCGGTGTGAATTTTACCGTTCACTCCAATCACGCGGACTCCTGCGAGCTGCTGCTTTTTCGCCGGGAAGAAGACGAGCCTTATGCCGTCTTAAAATTTCCGGACAACTACCGGATTGGAAATGTTTTTTCTATGATTGTGTTCAAGCTCAATATCGAGGAATTTGAATATGCTTACCGGATGGACGGGCCGTATGAGCCGGAAAACGGTCTGATTTTCAATCCAAAGAAAAATCTTCTGGATATTTATGCAAAAGCAGTAACCGGGCAGAGTGTCTGGGGTACTAAGAAAACCACGAACGGTTTTTATAAAGCGCGGGTTGTGAAAGATGATTTTGACTGGGGAAATTTTGTCTGCCCACGAATCCCTATGGAAGATTTGATTATCTATGAACTTCATGTCCGGGGATTTTCGATGGCTGATTCCTCACTCCATGCAAAGCCAGGTACTTTTGCCGCTTTAATGGAAAAAATTCCTTATCTGAAGAAGCTCGGCATCAACGCGGTTGAATTAATGCCGATATTTGAATTCGATGAGACAGGTTCGCTGCGCACTTACAACGGCCATGACCTGGTGGATTACTGGGGCTATAATACGGTCAGCTTTTTTGCCCCGAACACCAGCTACTGCGGCGGTATCGAATATAACCGGGAAGGCACGGAATTAAAGCAGCTGGTTAAAGCGCTTCATGATAACGGTATTGAAGTTATTCTGGATGTTGTTTTTAACCATACCGCAGAAGGCAATGAACAGGGAAGCTTTTTCTCTTTTAAAGGATTTGACAATAATATTTATTATATGCTCAAGCCAAACGGAGAATATTACAATTACAGCGGCTGCGGCAATACCTTAAACTGCAATCACCCGATTGTGCAGCGGATGATTCTGGACTGCCTGCGCTACTGGGTAACGACTTACCGGGTAGACGGCTTCCGTTTTGACCTGGCTACGATATTAGGACGCAACGAGGACGGTTCTCCGATGAGCAAGCCGCCGCTTTTACAGAGCCTGGCTTTTGACCCGATTTTAGGAGATACCAAGCTGATTGCCGAAGCATGGGATGCAGGCGGGCTGTATCAGGTAGGAAGCTTTCCGTCCTGGAACCGTTTTGCCGAATGGAACGGACGCTACCGCGACGACGTGCGCAGCTTTTTAAAAGGCGACCCGAGCACTGCCGCAAACGCTGCCCTGCGCCTCATAGGCTCTGTAGATTTATACGACCCGGAAACCCGCGGGGCAAATGCATCGATTAATTTCCTTACCTGCCACGACGGATTTACACTGCATGATTTATATTCTTATAACGAAAAGCACAATGAAGCGAACGGCTGGAACAATACGGACGGAAGCAATGACAACCACAGCTGGAACTGCGGGGCAGAAGGCAAGACAATGGATCATGAAATACTGACTCTGCGCAAACGCATGGTTAAAAATGCCTGTGCGGTTCTGTTATGCAGCCGCGGAACGCCGATGTTCCTGGCCGGAGATGAATTCGGCAACAGCCAGCACGGCAATAATAACGCTTATTGTCAGGATAACATGATTTCCTGGCTGGACTGGTCCCTGCCGGAGAAAAATAAAGACTTATTTAATTTTTTCAGCTTTATGATTGATTTCCGTAAAAAACATGCGGTCATCCGAAAGAATACATCCGCATGCTCGCTTGGATTTCCGCCTGTCAGCCTGCATGAGGCCACAGCCTGGAACGGAAACTACAGCTGGGATTCCCATGTCATAGGCGTGATGTTTGCAGGCAAAAACGAAACATCCGGGGAAGATGACATTGTATTTATCTCTATTAATGCATACTGGGAAAGTGTCACACAGTATCTGCCTCAGCTGCCGCCGACTATGCAGTGGGAAGCAGTCGCAGATACCTGGCAGCCGCACGGCGTGCTGGCAGAGCCTGAAAAAATCATAAACAATACCGTACAGTTAAAGCCGCGCAGTGTACAGGTATTAGTCGCTTCCCAGATTTAAAATTTTCATATTTTTATATCAGAAGGCGGGGATATTTCCCCGTCATCTGTCAGTTTTTGTCTATTCGTATTGATTCATATCTGTTCAATTTTACACCGATGCTCTTTTCTTTTGGTATCATAACTGATGCCCACAAGAAGAATCCGCTCTGTTTTTTCCTGCTTCAGCTTCTCGCAGTATTCCTTTTCCTTTATCTGCCTGACAGCTGCCTGCGGCGTATCGTCCGCCTTTAATTCAATCACAATCCCCGGAAGATTCTTCTGCCTTGGATAAAAAATGAAATCCGCAAAGCCCTTCCCTCTCTTTTCCTCACGCACAATTCTATATTTGTTCCCTGCTGACAGATATGCAAGCGTTACCACACAGGACAGACTGTTTTCATCATTGTACTGCAGAATGGGTATCTCGCTGTTGTGAATATTATGAAGATATGACACTAACTCATCTTCCTGCTGTTCCAGTGTGGCATGCAGAATACGATACGAATTTCTGACCAGCTCTGCCACATAATCAAAATCATCATCTTCAAGCGCTTTTTGAAATTCAAGCATAAGCTCTTTATTGGGAATCGAAAGCACATCGTCATGATAGGATAAAAGGCCGTAAACAATCATGGCCGCATAAATTTCTTTCTGCCCGGACGGTGTGCCCTGTCCCGCCGTATATTCAGCCAGTATTTCAATCCTTACAGGCATCTGGTTTACCATCTTTACAATATCATTTCTGACCTCGCTGATGTTATATTTCAAAAAAGACAAAACCTCGTCTGTTTTCCCGGTCCTCGTCCAGTAGCTCTGACATTTTCCTCTGTTCAGCGCCATCACTACAGAACGCGGATTATATAAGCGCCCGCCGTCATCTGTCAGATATCCGTTATACCATTCTGAAATTTCGTTCATAGACAGTTTTGACTGTTTTGCGCACAGAGCAGCCGTCTCTTCCTCTGTAAATCCAAAATATTCATCGTAATACGCATCATTCAGCATCGTATATTCATCAAACATATTCAGCGCGGAACCGGTGCTGTACTGCTTAATCGGAAGCACGCCTGTCATATAAGCAAGGGCCGCATACGGTCTGTCTTTGAGCAAATCCCTCAGCCATTCTAAAAAATCCAGCTGACTTTCTTTGTACAAATCATGGCTGAAAATATAGTCCCATTCATCTATCATAAAAATAAACTTATCCCCTGAAGCAGCAAGCAGGTCTGGCAGACTGTCGTACTCTGTATCAGTAAGCGACGGATATGCCTGGCGGATATCGTTTTCTATCAGCTTTTGAAATCTCCCGATATAATCGCTGTAGGTCCTGCCCTTTCCCGATAATTCATTGAAAGAAATTTTCATAACATGATACTGTTTCAGATGCGTCATATAACTTTCGCTCTTACTGACGGCAAGGCCGTCAAACAGCTCTTTGGAATCATGCGCTTTCCCATAGTATGCGCCAAGCATATTCAGTACCGATGTCTTTCCGAAACGGCGCGGTTTTGTAATGCAGATAAACCTGTTTTTTGTATTAATCTGCCTGCTTATTTTCTCAATCATTCCTGATTTGTCAACAAAAAATGCGTCACTTCGAAGCATTCGGTAATCCTCATAAGAAGAATTCGTATCCAGATAAACTGCCATATATCCAATCCCCTCCCCATCTGCCCTGACTCAGGCTAAGACTCCTGGTTTCAGCCTGTTTCCGTCAGTATCCTGTTCGTCAGAATCCAGACCCGCTCTGTTTCTGGCTCAAATACCTGATTTTAGCATTTCTGCAGAATATCCACTGTATGCGCACTCGCTCCCAGCAGCTCCGGCCGCTCGCATACCGACATCTGATAGCGGATAAACAGCTCAAATGTTTCCTCATCCATTGCATTCAAAGCCTGTCTCATATAATTAGCCGGCCCGTCCGGTGCAATTATCTGCACACGTTTGAGAATGGTTTCTTCCCGGTTTACCTGCTCATTCAGCCGGTCAATATCTTCCAGCCTGACATAATCATACAAATCCTCAGGCTTTGATACGCAGTGAAAATCAGCATTTAACTTTCCGTTTTCCATGCAGTCCTTTACATTCCCGTCCCGGAATCCATGCAGCAAAACCCCGTATTCATTCATACAGTAAGCTGCCAGCACAAATCCGCCCTTTTTCGTAACGCGCGCGGCCTCACGCAGCGCCTTTACTTTATCCTCTATCGTAAATAAATGATACAGCGGCCCGAAAAGCAGTGCCATATCAAATGCATCATCCGCAAACCGGGACAGCTTCAGCGCATTCCCATGATACGCCTTCACGCTGCTGCCTTTTGATTTTAATATACCCAGATTATATTTCACCAGCTCCACTGCTGTCACATCATATCCTTCGTCTGCCAGCTGTACACTGTAACGCCCTGTCCCCGCCCCGATATCAATTATTTTCGCATTCTCAGTCTCAGCCAGGTATTTATGAATATATTTCATCGTAACATAATATTCTGCCCGCCCATGCCTTCTGCCAAGCCGTTTTTCTTCACAAAATTTGTTATAATATTTTTCCAGTTCTGTCATAAGCCAGACATCCTCCGCATCCTGCCTGCAGCGTTAAGAAATCTTCTTTTTATTTACGATATATTCTGTCACCCGCTCCCTGTCTTCCCCCAGACAGCGGTACGGCACAATAAACGCCTGCACTGCGCTGTAAAATATATACAGATACCCGCTATCCGGATAAATATTTTCGATATCCTGATAATTTACCCGTATCTCCTCCTGCTCATTTTTTTCTACAATCGCTACATCGCCGAATTCAATCTCCGCATTCTGATGAAACGGCAGTTTCCCGTCTGCTTTCATCCTGCTGATCTGTTTTCGAATCGCCCGTTCCACTGCCTTTGGAGCATACAAAAGCCATCCGCCGGCCGCTGCAGCAAAAAGCACAGCCTCCACGGCAATCAGTCCAGGCTCTGCCCCCGCTGCAAAAAATGCCATAAGAATCACAGCCGCCAAAGCCGGAAAAACTATCCGCGCCATATTCACACCGCGCTTTCCAGCCTTCGAATGAGCCATATAAAAAATATTAAACCGCACATAATCCTCTTCCGTTAAATCTATCTTATATTTCATACCTGTTTCCTTTCTTTACAGCCTGGCGTACTCCTGTCTGCAAATCCCGGCTCTTCCCCGCTTCATAAACGCACCGCAGAAAGCCTCCCGCTCTGCCTGATACCGGCAGCCCCGGGAGGCCCTCTCCTTCTTCTTTTCTAAAATTCTGTTATTCTTCTTCCATTTCTACATGCACGCTTCTCAGATGCCAGATGTCTCTTACATACTCTTCAATCGTACGGTCAGAAGAGAATTTTCCGACATTTGCAACGTTGAGTATCGCACTCTTCGCCCATCTCTTTTCATCCTTATAAGCCTGCATGACACGCTCCTGCGCCTGTGCATAAGCACGGAAATCAGCGAGCACAAAGTACGTATCTGCATACTGGGTACAGTTTGTATTCAGCAGAGAGTCATACAGATTGCGGAACAGCTCCGTATCATTTCTGGAATAAAATCCGTTAATCAGCTGCATCAGTACCTGGCGGATTTCTGAATCGCTGTTGAAAATCTGCATCGGATTGTAATCGCGCCTGTTCTCATGCTCAATGACTTCATCCGAACTCATGCCGAAGATAATAGCGTTTTCCTCGCCCATCTCTTCGACCATTTCCACATTGGCGCCGTCCATCGTTCCGATTGTTAAAGCGCCATTTAACATAAACTTCATATTCCCGGTTCCGGAGGCTTCTTTTGATGCCGTAGAAATCTGCTCGGATACGTCAGCCGCTGCGAATATCCATTCTGCATTGGATACACGGTAATCCTCGATAAATACAACCTTGATTTTATTATCAATGCTCTTATCGTTATTAATTACCTCTGCAACGCTGTTAATCAGCTTGATTGTCAGTTTGGCATTCTTATAGCCCGCCGCTGCTTTTGCACCGAATATAAACGTACGCGGTATGAATTCCATGGAAGGATTTTCTTTAATCTTATTATAAAGATACATCACATGCAGGATATTCATCAGCTGTCTCTTATATTCATGCAGACGTTTTACCTGGACGTCAAATATCGAGCGCGGATTGACTTCTATTCCGTTATGGTCAAAAATGTATTTTGCCAGACGCCGTTTGTTCTGGTATTTGATATTCATAAATTCCTGCTGTGCCTTTTCATCATCCGCGTAAATAGCCAGCTTCTTCATATGGGACAAATCCGTAATCCACTCATTGCCGATATGGTCTGTTACCCAGTCTGCCAGCAGCGGGTTGCCGTGCAGCAGAAATCTTCTCTGCGTAATCCCGTTTGTCTTATTGTTGAATTTCTCAGGAAACATCTGGTAAAATTCTTTCAGCTGCTGATTTTTCAGTATTTCCGTATGAAGCCTTGCCACGCCGTTTACAGAAAATCCCGCTGCAATTGCAAGGTGCGCCATCTTTACCTGTCCGTCATACACAATCGACATCTTCTGGACTTTCGAATAGTCATTCGGGAACTTCTTCTGGATTTCCAGTACAAATCTGCGGTTGATTTCTTCTACAATCTGGTAAATTCTCGGAAGCAGCCTGGAGAAAATCTCAATCGGCCATTTTTCCAGCGCTTCTGCCATAATAGTATGATTTGTATACGCGCATGTCCTTGTCGTAATATCCCATGCCGTATCCCAGCCGAGTCCTTCCTCATCAACAAGAAGGCGCATCAGCTCCGCAACCGCCAGCGTCGGATGCGTATCGTTCATCTGAATGACTACTTTATCCGGCAGCATGCGGATGTCCGGGTGATTTTTCTTAAATTTGGAAAGCGCTCTCTGCAGGGAAGCGGATACAAAGAAATACTGCTGTTTTAATCTTAATTCCTTTCCTGCAATATGGTCGTCGCACGGATACAGCACATCTGTCAAATTTCTTGCCAGGTTTTCCTCTTCGACTGCTTTGCGGTAATCGCCCTTTCCAAATGCTTCCAGCTCGAAATATTTCATCGGCTCCGCATCCCAGATCATCAGCGTATTGACCATATTGTTGTTATACCCTACGATTGGCATGTCATACGGAATGGCTCTGACAGACTGGTAATTTTCATGTACAAACCTGGTCTGGCCGTCTCCGGTATTTTCCGCACGCACATAACCGCCGAATTTTACCTCATAGCTGTATTCCGGCCTTCTGAGCTCGAACGGATAGCCGTCCTTTAACCAGTTATCCGGTGTTTCAATCTGGTAGCCGTCCTGGATTGCCTGTTTAAACATGCCATAGCGGTAACGGATGCCGCAGCCGTAGGCCGGATATCCCAATGTTGCGAGTGATTCCATAAAACATGCAGCCAGCCTTCCAAGTCCGCCGTTTCCAAGAGCAGGATCCGGTTCCTGGTCTTCAATGATATTGATATCCAGTCCCAGTTCCTCGAGCGCTTCCTGCACGTCGCCGTACGCGGTCAGGTTAATCAGGTTATTGCCCAGGGCGCGGCCCATTAAAAACTCCATGGACATGTAATACACAATCTTTGGATCTTCTCGGTCAAAGGTCTTCTGTGTTGCCAGCCATTCATCGATGACTACGTCCTTGACGGTATTTGCCACTGCCTGGTATATTTCCTGCTGACTCGCTTCATCCAGCGTTTTGCGGTAAAGGTTTTTTACGTTTTCCTTTACGCTTTTCTTAAACGCCTCTTTTTCAAACATTTTGCTCTTCATTGGTGTCCTCCTTTTTAGTTTGCTGTTTTTTCGACACTTAAAGTCACTTTTTCGCCATTGATATTCCACTCTTTGGTGTATCCGCTCAGGTTTCCTTCTGTCAGGCTGACGCCAAGCACTTCGCTGCGGATGGATTCTTTGTATCTCGCAAAAATATCTGCCGCTTTTGCACCTGCCGTATACGAAACCGCTATTTTATCCATAACCTCAAACCCGGCCTCTTTGCGCATTGTCTGAAGCTTGCTGATAATCTCCCGTACAAAGCCTTCTTCGACCAGCTCCGGAGTCAGATTTGTATCCAAAACCACTGTGACAGTCTGGTCCCCTTCTGTCATATAGCCTTCCATCTGTGTCATTGTAATGAGCAAATCCTCTTCTGATAATACGACGTTTTCACTCACGCTGTCAAGTCTGATTACACCGTTTTTACGCAGTTCGTTCATTGCCGCATTGCCGTCAAGCTGTGACAGCGCCTGCTGAATCTGTTTTAAATATTTTCCGTACTTCGGCCCGACAGTGCGCAG
Organism: uncultured Eubacterium sp.; assembly: GCA_947384955.1. Lineage (GTDB taxonomy): Bacteria > Bacillota > Clostridia > Lachnospirales > Lachnospiraceae > Eubacterium_J. The sequence goes on from CANDJC010000148.1 coordinate 9,663, forward strand.
CTGCGGCTTAAACGTATAATCCGTATAAGCGCTGACATCATCGGTAAACGAAACCTTCTTAACATTCAGTTCGTCTTCGATAATCTTTACAAAATAATCTGCAAGAACCGAAGGTGCTTTTACATACATGCTGCCAATCGGCTGACGGTTTTTGATATTTGCGGCGTTTCTGCAGGCACGTCCCATAACGACAATCTTTAACACCGCTTCCATGTCCGCTTCTAATTCTCTGTCAATATAAGACTCGTTCACTGACGGAAAATCGCATAAATGCACGCTTTCCGGCGCCGAAGCATCCACGCTGCATACCAGATTGCGGTAAATGTCTTCTGTAATGAACGGCACCATCGGCGCGGCTGTTTTGGCAATGGTTACGAGTGCGGTATACAGTGTCATGTATGCATTGATTTTATCCTGCTCCATGCCTTTTGCCCAGAAACGTTCTCTGCTCCTTCTGACATACCAGTTCGACATTTCATCCGTAAAATTATCCAGCGCCCTTGCAGCTTCCGGTATCCGGTAACTGCCGAGATTTTCATCCACCGCCTTTACAACCGTGTTCAGCTTCGAAAGGAGCCATTTATCCATCACGCTTAATTTGTCATATTCCAGCTCATATTCTGCTGCGTTAAATTCATCAATATTCGCATACAGCACAAAAAATGCGTACGTATTCCAAAGCGTGCCCAAAAACTTGCGCTGCCCTTCCTGTACTGCCCTTCCGTGGAAGCGGTTCGGCAGCCACGGAGCGCTGTTAATATAAAAATACCAGCGTATTGCGTCTGCGCCGTAAGTTTTTAACGCCTCAAACGGGTCAACCGCATTCCCTTTGGATTTGCTCATCTTCTGTCCGTTTTCATCCTGCACATGGCCCAGAACAATGACATTTTCGTACGGTGCCCTGTTAAATAAAAGCGTAGATTCCGCCATCAGCGAATAGAACCATCCGCGCGTCTGGTCGACTGCTTCCGAGATAAATTTTGCCGGAAACTGCTGAGCAAATAAATCTTTGTTTTCAAACGGATAATGATGCTGCGCAAACGGCATTGCCCCGGAATCAAACCAGCAGTCAATGACTTCCGGCACACGGTGCATCGTGCCCCCGCATTCCGGGCATGGATAAGTCACTTCATCAATATACGGCCGGTGCAGCTCCGTATTTTCGATATCCGGCTGTCCGCATTTTTCCGCAAGCTCTTTGCGGCTGCCGATGCATTCCTGATGCCCGCATTCACACTCCCAGACCGGAAGCGGCGTGCCCCAGTAACGGTTGCGCGAAAGTCCCCAGTCCTGGATATTTTCCAGCCAGTCGCCGAAACGTCCCTTGCCAATCGACTGCGGAATCCAGTTTACAGTATTGTTATTGCGGATTAAATCGTCCTTTACTTCCGTCATTTTAATAAACCAGGATTCCCTCGCATAATAAATTAACGGCGTATCGCATCTCCAGCAGTGCGGATATTCATGTTCAAACTTCGGTGCGTCAAATAAAAGCCCGGCCTCGTCCAAATCCTTTAATACCATCGGGTCTGCTTTTTTTACAAAAACCCCCGCATAAGAGGTTTCCTCTGTCAGCTCCCCTTTACCATTTACAAGCTGCACAAACGGAAGCCCGTATTTTCTGCCGACCTGGCTGTCGTCCTCTCCAAACGCCGGGGCAATGTGTACAATACCGGTACCGTCTGTCATCGTTACATACGTATCGCATGTAACATAATAAGCCTTTTTATGCTGCTTTTCGATTAACGCGTCTGCAAAGTGAAACAGCGGCTCGTACTCTTTATATTCCAGCTCGCTTCCTTTATAAGTTTCCAGAATTTCATAAGCTTTGACGCCTTCTTCTTCCTTTGCCAGTTTTCCAAGCACCCTGTCTAACAGTGCCTGAGCCATATAATAAACACGTCCGTCCGCAGCCTTTACTTTGCAGTAAATTTCCTCCGGGTGCACGCAGAGCGCGAGGTTTGAAGGCAGCGTCCA
>CANDJC010000149.1 GCA_947384955.1 uncultured Eubacterium sp.
TAGAACTTCTTACTTTTTGGAAGCGGAACATCAGAAGGAAAAAACTGCTCCGCCCAGCGTCCCCCTCCCCCTCCCAAAACCACCCTCCTCTCTGATAAGTGTTGCTTTTTTCATTAAAAAGAGTTAATTTATATTTATGCCAGTCTGCGCACAAACGCAGCGCATCATCAGCGTCACCGCATACTTGCAGAATACATACCGATATTGTAAGGAAGGAAACATAAGAATGAAAAAAGAAGACTGGAAAAAAATATTTTACAAATCGCTGACAGGCTTTGTTTCACTGGCATTAGCGATTTTGCTTTTTTTTGCAATTCAAGGCTTTGGAGAGATACGCCAGTCATTTCACTGGCTGATGGGGGTTTTAAAGCCTGTGATTTACGGCGGGGTCATGGCGTATTTATTAAAGACGCCGTGCAATTTTCTTGAAAAAAGGATAGAAGCGCTGCTTCCGCAGAAGTTCAAAAAGCGTGCAAACAGTCTGACGGTACTGATTGTGCTTGTTTTAACATTTCTGGTTATTTATCTGCTGTTAAGCATGGTGATTCCGGAGATGGCGGCAAGTATTATGATTCTGGTCAATGCGGTTCCGCAGAAGCTGGACCAGCTTGCCCAGTGGGTTACAGAAATGCTGGATGGAAATGAGGTGCTGCAGACATACGCCAGTACGGCGATTGAAAGCCTTGAGGACAGACTGCAAAACTGGGCCACGACAGACCTTCTGCCGGCCATGCAGGGGATGATGGGCGGATTTGCGAATACGGTTGGTTCGGTATTCGGCGTGCTGTATAATCTGGTAATCGGAATTATTATCTGCATCTATCTGCTTCTTGGACGCAAGACATTTGCCAGGCAGGGCAGGGCTGTATTATATGCGGTATTTAAAAGTGAGCGGGCAGATGTCATTATGAAAGAGCTTGCTTTTATCGATAAGACATTTGTTGGATTTTTCGGCGGGAAAATCTTAGACAGTGCGATTGTGGGACTAATCTGCTATGTATTTTGTATTATTATGACGTTTACCATGGGATTTCCGAATGCAATGCTGATTAGTGTGATTGTAGGAGTGACAAATGTGATTCCTTATTTCGGGCCGTATATCGGTGCGATTCCTTCGGCGCTGCTGGTGCTGATTTCGGGTCCGGTTAACTGTGTGATTTTCGTTATATTTATCGTGGTGCTGCAGCAGTTTGACGGAAATATACTGGGGCCGGCCCTGCTAGCGGACAGTGTGGGGCTTACAGGATTCTGGGTGCTGTTTTCCATTACGCTGTTTCAGGGATTTTTTGGTTTTGCCGGCATACTGGTCGGGGTTCCGGTGTTTGCCGTTATTTATGACCTGGTAAGGCGCATGGTCGTCAGAGGACTTGAAAAACATGGAAAGACGGAGCTGCTTGAGGAAAATCCCGTCCAGGCAGCAGAAGAGGAAACCTGATTTGGAGCGTTAACAGCCAGAAAAGGAAAAAAATGTCGTTTTACCTTATTTTTAGCAGTTTATATCGCGCATTTTATGATATGCAGTATTTTACTGCAAAAGCAAGGTAGCCAAAAGGCTGATATTCTGTTAAAATAAAGTACGAAAAACAGGCGGTCTGTACCGGATACAGATGGTTTGGGAAAGAGGGTATTTAAAATGAGAAAACAGAAGTCGGCAGCAAAGTCTGCACTCGTTGTTATTGGAATCATCTTTTGTTTTTTGCTGATCGCACTCCTGGTCTGTTATTTTTATACGGCATCTTATTATGCAGAGCATTTTTTTCCGGGAACGGTTTTAAATGGCATTGCGGTAGATAAAATGACCGTAGAGGAAGCAGAGGATAAAGTAGCACAGGAAGTTGCAGATTATATTTTCACCATTCAGACCCGTGACGGGGAAACATATCAGATTATCGGGCCGGATATTGATTATGCTTATGTACCGGGCACAGAAATCAGTGATATTCTGCAAGAGCAGGATGAGTATCAGTGGATATCAGGCCGCAAGGGCAAAAAAGAAGTGGATTTGGAGGTTTCCGCTGCTTTTAATGCACAGAAACTGGACAAGCTGGTTTCGCAGCTGGAATGTTTTCAGGAAAGCTATATTCAAAAACCGAAAAATGCATATCTGAGGGAAACTGAGACTGGATACGAGCTGGTGAAAGCCGAAGCCGGAAATCAAATCAGGCTGGAGGATGTCCAGAAGCTGGCGCGTGACGCGGTAGACCGGGGCGAGGAAAAACTGGTACTGACGGACGATGTTTATGAAGAGCCTGAAATAAAGTCGAATGATAAACATCTGAAAAAGGCGCTTAAGAATATCAACTCCTATCTGGACACAAAAATCAAATATGATGTTGGCGAAAACGGGGAGGTACTGGATGCCAGACAGATTAAAGAATGGATTACAATCGGGGCGGATTATTCGGTTGTCCTGGATGAATCTAAGGTAACCAGTTATGTTCAGTATCTGGCCAGCAAGTATAACACATATGGAGACGTGCGCAAGTTCAAGACATCGCTGGGCGATACCGTTAAGATTGGCGGCGGAGATTATGGATGGGTCATAGACAAAGAAAAGGAAAAGGCACAGATTTTATCCGAAATCCAGTCAGGAAAGACAATCAAACGGGAGCCGGTATTTAACCAGACGGCAGTTGTGAAAAGCGAAACATACGATATTGGAAATACTTATGTAGAGGTTGATTATACGAACCAGCACATGTATTTTTATGAGGACGGAAAGCTGAAGCTGGAATCCGATGTGGTCACAGGCACGGCCAGCAGAGGCTGGGGCTCGCCGGACGGAATTTATAAGATTATATATAAAGAACGGGATGCAACGCTTGTGGGCGAAAATTATGCGTCCGACGTCGATTATTTTATGGTCTTTGCCTATAATGTAGGATTCCATGACGCCAGCTGGAGGAGCGAATTCGGAAAGGAAATTTATAAAACGTCCGGTTCGCATGGCTGCGTGAATATGCCGAGTGATATGGCACATAAGCTGTATCAGATTCTGCCTGTAGGAACGCCGGTCATTGCTTATTACCGGGAGCCGATAGAGCTGACCGCTGAAAATGCGAAAATTTCCAACGCATATTCTTATGTCGATAAGAGCAGGGAAAGATAGCTGTTCTGATAACTGATTGAAATGAAAGAAGCCGGGCTGAGAATTTTCTTAGCCCGGCATTGGTTTTATAAAGGTTATAAAAAGGCTGGATTTTGCGTGTCAGTTAAAATAAGCCTGTGATTTTTCCGTTTTCATCTACGTCGATTCCATAAGCAGCCGGATTTTTGGAAAGTCCCGGCATGGTCATAATGGCTCCGGTCAGGACGACTACAAATCCTGCGCCCGCGCTTACGTATACATCCCGTACATTGATTGTAAATCCGGACGGACGTCCGAGCCTGTGCTGGTCGTCAGACAGGGAATACTGTGTTTTCGCGATGCAGACAGGGAGGTTTCCGAAACCTGATTCTGTGAGCCTTGCAAGCTCTTTTTCCGCAGCGGGCGTGCATGTAATGCCGTCGGCACCGTAAATTTCTTTTGCAACCGTACGTATTTTTTCTTTTAAAGGCATTTCATCCGGATAGAGCGGCTGAAAATCAGAAGGCTTTTCTTCCAGTGTCTGCAGTACCTTTCTGGCAAGCTCGATGCCGCCTTCCCCGCCCTTTTCCCAGACTCTGGATAATGCAAATTCGCAGCCTTTTTCCTCACAGAAGTCCCGGATAAATTCATATTCCGCAGGCGTGTCTGTCAGAAATGAGTTGAGGGTAACGACAATCGGCACACGGTATTTTTGCAGGTTTTCAATGTGCTTTTCCAGATTGCAGATACCTTTTTTCAGGGCATCCAGATTTTCTGCGCCCAGTTCGTTCTTCGGCACGCCGCCGTTATATTTCAGTGCGCGGACGGTAGCTACGAGAACAACGGCGTCCGGTTTCAGTCCGGCCTTGCGGCATTTGATATCAAAGAATTTCTCAGCGCCTAAGTCCGCACCGAATCCGGCTTCCGTAATGACATAGTCAGCTATTTTCAGAGCGGTTTTTGTCGCGCGGACAGAGTTGCAGCCGTGGGCGATGTTTGCGAACGGGCCGCCGTGGACGATAGCTCCGGTATGCTCGAGTGTTTGTATCAGGTTTGGCTTCAGGGCGTCCTTTAAAAGAGCCGCCATGGCGCCGACTGCCTGAAGCTGTCCGGCAGTTACCGGCTCGCCGTTATCATTATAAGCGACAATAATATTCCCCAGGCGCTTTTTCAAATCCGCCATATCCGAAGACAGGCATAAAATTGCCATAATCTCAGTGGCTACGGTAATGACAAAATGGTCTTCTCTTACAAAGCCGTCTGATTTGGAACCGAGTCCGACTACGATATTGCGAAGGGCACGGTCATTCATATCCATGCAGCGTTTCCACACAATCTGCCTGGTATCAATATGCAGCGCGTTTCCCTGCTGGATATGATTGTCAAGCAGCGCGGCAAGCAGGTTGTTCGCTGCTGTAATCGCGTGGAAATCTCCGGTAAAATGCAGGTTCAAATCCTCCATTGGAACGACCTGTGCATAGCCGCCGCCGGCTGCACCGCCTTTGATGCCAAAGCACGGGCCTAAGGACGGTTCCCTCAGCGCAAGCAGGCAGTTCTTATCCAGTCTGCCAAACGCCTGTGCCAGCCCGATGCTGGTAGTAGTCTTTCCTTCTCCGGCCGGAGTAGGATTGATGGCGGTTACTAGAATGAGCCGGCCGTCCTTGTTCTGCTTCGTTTTTTCGATAAGGTCATCAGAAAGTTTTGCCTTGTATTTTCCGTATAATTCCAGATCATCTTCGGCGATGCCGTATTTTGCGGCTACGTCTTTGATGTGCAGCATTTCTGCTTCCTGTGCAATTTGGATGTCTGTTTTCATGGGGCCTCCTCCTTTTTCTGGTCTGATTAGTATCTGATTATAGCATATGACGGGGGTAAAGTCACTAAGCAGTTTTGGAAAGCGGGGTTTTTGCAAATAAAAACCAGCCTGACAGAACATGTTTTTCTGTCAGGCTGGTATTCTTTATTAAGCAAGCCCCTGTTTTTGTCTGCGTTTTTCGATTTCTAGTTTTTTAAATTCATATTTGCGAATCATTTTGCTGCTGTTTTCATCGGTTGTAAACTGCTTGAGTGTTTCAGCATCCATTTTGACCCGGTTATCCATGGTATGCATAACGTCTGCGATTTTGATATCTTTATTTTTCGGGTCTTTTAAATCCAATACTGTATTATAGGTAAAACTCAGTACCACAGGATGGTTAAAGTCACCTTCGTTTGCTTCGAGCACAAGCCCCTTGTCTCCGTTGGAAAGGTCTACGCAGCATCCGACCGGCATAATATGGATGCACTGTGCAAGCGCGGATACCACATTTTTCGGATAGGATTCCGGGTGGTCAATTAAATAGCGGATAGCTGATATTTCGGATTTCGGCTTCCGGCTCAGGCTCATGGCTGTCATACGGTCAAATTTATCAGCAACAGTCAGAATACTGGTGCCAGTCAGCCATTTACTGCGGTCTACCTGGTCGCCTTCTGCGCGTCCGGCTTTTATCATCTGTGTCACGATAGCAAGTGCATCCGGCGGAATATTGTATGGATTTGTATCAGCGTGCAGAAGTGCAAATGCTTTTTCGCGGTATTTTGTAATTGTGGAATTTTCGATTTCGCTGATATCTTCCCCTTTTTTCATGATTTCAGCCGGAACATATAAAAAGCCGAAATCATACAAAAAAGCAGCTGTTGCGAGGGACAGAAGGGTATTTTCGCGCAGCCCCATTGCATGTCCGATCATAGAAGATATAATAGCAACACCGACAGAATGCTTGTAAACGAAATCTGAGTTACTGCGGATTGTCTGGGTGAAATGCACTTTGTGGTCTAATGTGCCAAAATGCTGTACCACATCTTTTGCAAGACTTGGTAAATCTGCCGGCATTTTGCCTTTGCTGATGTTTACCAGATTATCACGCAGCCGGAACATATAAAATGTCTGCAGCTGATCGAATTCCTGTTCTTCTCTGGAAATTGGCGGAAGCGGTTCTGCGGGTTCCAGAATGAAAATACCGATTAATCCAAAATTTGTAAGATTTACGATATTCTGGATGGTCAGTTTCGTATTTCGGTCAAACAGTAATACTCCGTTTCTGTTATATACTGGCTTAGCAAGTCGCATCCCGGGTTTGATATCTTGTGATTCTACAAATAACATAACACCCCTCCTACTGGTAAATTATTATCAACCAAACCATGACTATGCTTTATCATAACATATATGTGGAAAAAATACAATGAAAAATGCAATTATCGATAAAAAACCCCTATCCTATCAGTATAATAACCTTAAACGAGCATTCATCATAGCTTAAGTCCAGCGTCCCCTTATATCTGTCCACAATCCCCCTGACCGAAGAAAGCCCGATACCGTGCAGCTTCCTGTCTGCTTTATCAGAAATAATCTGCCCGTTTCTTTCGGTAATCGGATTATTTTTCGAATTTATCAGTTCAAAACTAAAGTACCCGTTTTCGGTATACCGGCATTTCAGCTGGATTCTGCGTTCCTGTGCGGAATCGATTTTCAGGCAGGCTTCGATGGCATTGTCAAGTGTATTGGCAAATATCGTGCAGAGGCTGACATCGTCGAGGAGCATCATTCCGTCAATGCTGATATGGAAAAAGCTGTCGATTCCGGCTTCCTGCATTCTGCTGCAGCGGGCATTTAACACTGCGTTTACGACGCTGTTTTGGCAGAATTTCCGGCTGGAGTCCTGCATAAAGCTGGAAATTTCGAAAAAATAGGCTTTTGCTTTTTCGGTATCGCCTTTTTGCAGAAGCTGGCCTACAACAGCCAGATGACTGTTCATGTCGTGGCGCAGTTTTCGAATCTGGTTTTGATTTTTTTCCAGTTCTTCATAATAATTATGCTGCAGACGGAGGTTTTGGCGCTCCAGGTCAGCATAAATGCCGTCTGCCAGGCAGGAGGCGAGATGCAGGCTGCCTGTATTTGTCACGATACAGGCGAGCATGCAGGGCCAGACAGTATAGCTTTTGCAGTAATCTGCTGACAGATAAAGACAGCTGAATACGCCGGCAAAGGAAGCGGTACAGATGATACTAATCAGCAGCCAGGTGCGTCCGGTAAATGTATGCTGCATTTTTTCCAGCGCTTCGTGAAAGAAATGATAAAAAAAGACGAAAAATACTGTAGGAAGAAGGGCTGACAGATTGGAAAAGAATGCATTCGCCAGTTTATCTTCGGCTGTAAAATACTGGAAATAGAGCTTTCCGGTGATATCAAATACTAAAAAATTCAGTGCGGAGGAGACTGGCAGCAGGATGACAATCAAAGCCAGCTTTACGCTCCATTCTCCGTGATATATGAGAAAATTCAGCACGGCGAATAAAACAGCTGCCAGACTGATATTTACAAGGTCATTCGGAAAGATGACGATGCAGGATACGAGCGAATATCCCGCCAGGCCCGCAGGAAATGCGAGTCTGCCGCCTCGTCCTGCCAGGCAGCAGCCGATGCATTTCATAAAGTAATATCCTTCTATAAAATTCAGTAAAGTACCGAGGGCGCGAAAAAGAAAAATGAAAGCTGATTCATACATAGAAATATCCTCCGGCTTTTATTATATCCGTATATGTTCAGGCGTCAATGCCTCCGGATTAACCGGAAGGCGGACGGTCACGAAATGCCGGCCGTTTTTTCCGCTGTTTTTCTGGCATACAGGTATACGGCATATAAAACTGCGATGACTGCTGCAATAATTCCGGCCAGTACCGCAAGTGCCTGAAGCTCAGTCCTGGACAGCTTTCCGTCATTAAAATAATCCATCACGGCGGAAAACAAAAATCCGAGTGTGCACCCGGTCATTCCCGGATACTGGAAAATTTTTGCAAGCTGTTTTTTCAAAACCATGCGCTGGTAAGCTCTGTCTGCGCCGAGCTTTGACAGGCTTTCAAACAGCGGCCTGTTATCGGCTGCTACGGAAATACTTCTGACATAGCTCATGACACTTACGGCGGCCATGGATATTATGAAAATATAGACACTGAGCATAACATATACGCTAATGAGCTGCATTCTGTCCTGTACGGTTAAAATATGAAACTGCGGCGCATATTTCCAGTCGCTTAACAGCATATTGTTATCGGCGGACAGACTGCACGGGCCGCCGTAGCCGTATACTTCTCCGGCATCATCTGCCAGCTTCTGCTCCCAGATATTCCAGTAACCCATGTGCTCAGACAGGGCGGTGCAGCGGGAAACGTACTGTTTTAGGAGCTCTCTGGCAAAATCATAGGAACGGAATATATCGGATACGTTAAAAGAAACCATATGCTCCTGATATGCGCGGCTCAGTCCCCGGGTCATTTTTTTATAGTCTGTGTCGTTTATCACATATAAAAAAGGCCTGCTCATCTGCGCCAGTGTATCATTTACCAGTGAGCCGTCATACTGCAGCTGAAAGACGGCTCCGGTATCCGGGTTCATGGCTTCCTTAAGGCCGTCCGGGAAATCGAAAAAGCTGCTGTATTCAGAGGCTGTGACAGTTTTATAAGTACCGGGCGCTATCAGGATATCCTGATTTGCAAAAGCATTGTAATCGGTCTGTGCGAGAAAAAGCGCGGCTGTTTCTTTCTCACTGTACAAATCCAGATACTGTGTGCCGTCTTCGTTAAAATCACGGCGGTGATACGATATGACCAGGTTTGCAGCGTTATTTTCCATAAAATCCGTAACTGTCAGCCCGTAACGTTTTGCGGTATCTTCGATTTCGCTTCGTCCAGTCTGGGATTCGTCTATCGGATAATGCATGGAAAAAGTACGTCCCTGGCTTTCATTCAGCAGGTCTGGCGGCATGGCATACTGCATACCGTAAAAGGCCGAAAAGCAGCAGACAAAAAGCAGGAGGACAATGACACACATGCTGCGCGCCGTGGCTTTGGCTGAAAAACGCATCAGGCTGATGGATACCAGATTCGCATAGTATTTTTTCCTGTTTTTCTTCAGGCGGCTTTGTGATACAGCAGATAAAATAATCAGGTAAATTCCGGCTAAAGATAAAAGATAAAGCAGGCTGAAAACAGACGGCAGGCTTCTGTGCAGCACCCGGGCGCAGAACTGGGGCAGGCCGCTGCCAAGCAGGATGCCGGATACCGTCAGTACCATGCCGGCAGGAAGTGTCCGGTCTGGAATTTCCTGAATCATTTCGGTCTTTTGACTGGTTCTGAGTATTTCGATGATATTGGAGCGCCTGACAAATTTTCTGACTGCAATGCCCAGGGCGGGGACTAAAAGAAAGCAAAACAGTATGCCGGGCAGAAATCCTGCAATGCCCGGGCGGTAGCGCATCTGTTCATTGGAAATAATAAACAGCTCGAACAGCTTCCAGATTAGAAAAGATACCGGCAAAGCAAAAAGCAGTCCGGCCAGGCAGGAAACAGCACACAGCAGAGACAATTCCCGGATTAACAGCCGCTGCAGCTTTTTCTTTGGAAGCCCTAATGCCATCAGGATTCCGTATTCCCTGGATTTATTTCGAAAAAACAGGCTGGATGCATACAGCGTAAAGATAAAACATGCCACTGCAGTCACTGCTAAAAGCAGCGAAGCCATTTTGCGCGTATCGCCTCCTTCTGGCAGAAAGTTTTGTACCGTTGGGCCGTAATACATCAGTGAAAAGGAAGCAAGCAGCAGTACCGACAAAAAGGTACACAGGCCGAGCAGACGATACTGCCCGCGGCTTTTGCTTTGAAGGCTCTTCCATATGTTATGCATTGTCACTGTCATCACCTCCCAGACTGCGCAGAATATTTAGCAAATCATCCATAAACTGACGCTGCGAGCCGCTTCTTTGTGCCTGCGTCCAGATTTTTCCGTCTTTTAAGACAATGACGCGGTCGCAGAAGGAGGCTGCATAGCTGTCATGGGTAACCATAAAAATAGTGGCATGCACCTGTGCTTTTGCCTGAAGAAAGGCTGTGATAACCGCTTTGCAGGACCTGCTGTCCAGATTTCCGGTCGGTTCATCGGCAAGAATAATATAAGGATGATTCATCAAAGACCTTGCCACAGCCGTCCGCTGCTTTTCACCGCCGGATATTTCCGCCGGATATTTGTCCATAATGCCGGAAATACCAAAGAGCTGACAGAGGTTTTCGGCATTCGCTTCCATCTGTGCAATGGGCCTTCCCGCAATAATCTGGGGCAGGCAGATATTTTCCCGGACAGACAGCCCGTCTAAGAGCATAAAATCCTGAAATACAAAGCCCAGTTTTTCATTTCGGATACGGGCCATCTGTGCTTCATTTAAACCGGATAAATCCTGGTCTCCGAGGCGGATACTGCCGCTGTCATGCGGAATAAAACACGAGATGCAGTTTAATAGCGTTGTTTTTCCGCTGCCGGACGGCCCCATGACCGCCACAAATTCTCCCTTTTTAATGTGAAAGGACACATCCTTTAATACCGGATAGGTGCCCGCGCTGTTTGTGTAGCTTTTGTTCAGATGACTGACTTGTAACATAGAAATTCCTCCTTATCGCAGACGGCATTTACCCCGTGCGGCTGCCTGACTGCTCATATAGGAATTATAGCTTTGACGCAAATCATTGTCCGGGAAGAAAATGCTATTTTTGACATGGATTTTGTAATTTTTGTATGTTAAAATAATATCAAAAATCTGTTTTTGGTCTTGGTGATACAAAATGAGAATAGCAATATGCGATGATGAGAAAAAACTGCGCAGGCACTTAAGGCAGCTGATTGAAATACATTTAGAGCTCCTGGGAATCAGCTGTCTGACGCAGGAATACGAATCCGGCAGCGCGCTGCTTGAACAATTGCCGGGTCAGCAGCCGGATATTTTGTTTCTGGATATTGAAATGCCCGGTATGGGAGGCATGGATACGGCAAGGGCGCTGCGCTTATCCGGATACCGGATGCTGATTATTTTTGTGACGGCTTATCCGGATTATGTTTTTGAGGGATATGAGGTACAGGCTTTTCATTATATCTTAAAGCCGTATCAGGAGCAGAAAATTAAAAAAGTGCTGGACATGGCTTTGGAGGAGCTGCAGGTGCAGACGCTGGCTTATTATGCGGTGGAGCAGAAATCAGGGACACTGCGGCTGAATCTGAATCAGATATGTTATTTTAAAAGTGAGGGAAGAAAGGTGTGCGGTGTTGACAAGGAGGGAAGGGGAGTGTATTTTTACCGGAAGCTGGATGATGTGCAGCGTGAACTGCCGGATTATTTTCAGAGGGTGCATAACCGTTATCTTGTAAATATGAATTATGTTTCCAGGGCGGAGAGTGCGCGGTGTGTATGCAATCATGAGGATATACCGGTCAGCCGTGCGTATAAGCAGGAGATGGCGGTTGCTTTTGCGCAGATGATGCTGAAATGAAGCGGGGGGGAGGGTGGCTCCGCGGACGCCGGGTGACGGGAAGATGCACCGGCTTCCTGTGACGGCTCCAGAATGTTAAGAATCCCTAAGCATTCTGCATTTACGCTGTGGCCACGGACGGGACGCGGCACCTATTCGCCCTGGCCTTCTGCCAGCAGCTACCGGTGCC
>CANDJC010000150.1 GCA_947384955.1 uncultured Eubacterium sp.
GAAGAATGTTTAGAATCCCTTAGCTTTCTGCCGCAAAAACCAGGCGGCGAAGCCGCAGCGGCACCGGCAGCCCGCTGAGCCAGGGCGAATAGGTGCCGCATCCCGTCCGGGGCCACAGCGTAAATGCAGAATGCTTAGGGATTCTTAACATTCTGGAGCAGCCGCAGGAAGACCGTGCAAATCCCCTCTCCCGGCGTCCCCGCAGCCAACCCCCCTCCCCCCTGTCTGCATTAATTAAATATTTTTCTGCTTCAATATTATGGAAACTTCTTCCTTCTTATGTTAAAATATATTCACTGCAAAAAAATCCACAGGCCCCGCGCCATTTTTAAACATACAGAAAGGATTCACCCATGTACATCCACATTAACCGGCAGATTTTATATTATGAAAAAACAGGCAGCGGCTCTCCGATTCTTCTGCTGCACGGAAACGGAGAAGACCACACGATTTTTGACCTTCTGATTCCGATGTTAGAGCAGCATTACACCGTTTACGCCATCGACAGCCGCGGACACGGCGCCAGTAATCCGACTGATGATTTTCATTATGAAGGCATGGCTGACGATATTGCCGAGCTGATTACTTCGTTAGAAATTGTCTCCCCGGCCCTTTACGGCTTCAGCGACGGCGGCATTGTGGGGCTTTTGTTAGCGCTGCATTACCCGGACCTTCTTTCCAGCCTGATGATAAGCGGCGCCAATTTGAATCCGCGCGGCATGAAATGGTCTTTCCTTCACAAGGCAAAGCAGCATTACAAAAAAACAAACAGCCCCCTAGAGCGGATTATGATTGAAGAGCCGGATATTGCGCCTTCTTCGCTTGCGGATATTCAGATACCGGTACTTGTGCTGGCCGGCGAACATGATATTATAAAGCCCTCGCACACCAGGCTGATTGCGGAAAGCATTCCGAATGCACAGCTTGAGATTTTAAAAGGAGAAGACCACGGCAGCTATATTATACACAGCAGCAAGCTTTACCGGCTTATCCGGGATTTTTTATAAACGCTTGCAATCCTATCGCTGTTATGATACATTGAATACCGCAGAAATGAATATCTGCAGAAAGCCGAGGTCAAGATATGGAACACTTAATTATTCCAAAAGACTACCAGTCCGCATTAAATCTGCATGACACGCAGATTGCGATTAAGACTGTAAAAGATTTTTTTCAAAACCTGCTGTCACTGTCCTTAAATCTCTCGCGTGTATCCGCTCCGTTATTTGTCACGCCGGAATCCGGTTTAAATGACGACTTAAACGGCGTAGAACGCCCGGTTTCCTTTGATATCAGAGAACAGGAGGGACAGAATGCACAGGTTGTACATTCCCTTGCAAAATGGAAGCGTTTTGCGCTGCATAAATACGGATTTCTGGTCGGAGAAGGGCTTTATACGGATATGAACGCTATCCGCCGGGATGAAGATACCGATAATATTCATTCTATATTCGTAGACCAGTGGGACTGGGAAAAAGTGATTACAAAACAGGACCGGACGATAGAATACTTAAAAGATACGGTAAAGGCTGTGTACCGGACGCTTCGGAAAACGGAAAAATATATGGCCGTCCAGTATGATTACATTGAAGAAATCCTGCCTCACGATATCTTTTTCCTGACTACTCAGGAGCTGGAAGACAAGTATCCTGACAGCACGCCAAAGGAACGCGAATATTTTATTACTAAAGAAAAAGGAGCTGTCTGCCTGATGCAGATTGGCGATAAACTCTCTTCCGGCGAAAAACATGACGGCCGCGCACCGGATTATGACGACTGGGGCCTGAATGCGGATATCCTTGTGTATTATCCGGTTTTGGATATCGCGTTAGAGCTTTCCTCTATGGGAATCCGCGTTGATGAAATATCGCTTGCTAAGCAGCTTGAAAAAGCCGGATGCCCGCAGCGCGCGAAGCTGCCGTTTCAAAAAGCTATTTTAGATAAAGAACTGCCTTATACGATTGGCGGGGGTATCGGGCAGTCACGCATTTGTATGTTTTTTCTGCGAAAAGCACATATTGGGGAAGTGCAGTGTTCTATCTGGAAACCGGAAATGGCTGCGGAATGTGCCGGGAATGGGATACAGCTGTTATAGTGTAATAAGTTAGAATCGGGGGGGGATGTTATGGCCCCTTGGACGCCGGGTGACGGGAAGATGCAGCGGTTTCCTGTGACGGCTCTGGAATGTTAAGAATCCCTAAGCATTCTGCATTTACGCTGTGGTACCGGACGGGACGCGGCACCTATCCGCCCTGGCTTTCTGCCAGCAGCTACCGGTGCCGCTGCGGCTTCGCCGCCTGGTTATTGCAGCAGAAAGCTAAGGGATTCTAAACATTCCTCCGATGTCACAGGAAACCGCTGCATCTTCCCGTCACCCGGCTGGTTTTGGCTGGATTTACATGAAAGACTGGGGGTTCGTGGGAGAAAATCCAGGCCATTTATGCATAGTGGTATTTGTCTTTGTTCTGGTGAAGAAAAATCAGTGCTGCAGTCATGGTGATTAGTTCTGCTATCGGTACTGCAAGCCATACGCCTGTTACGCCAAGAATATTTGGTAATGTAAGCAGCAGAACTGTAATCAGTCCGAAAGTCCGCAGGAATGACAAAATTGCTGACAGCTTTCCATTTGATAATGCTGTAAATGCGGCAGAGGTAAAAATGTTCAGCCCGCAAAACAGAAGGCTAAAGGGGTAAATTGAAAATCCGTTTCGTGCAATTTCATAAACGGGTGTTCCTTTTTCGGCAAATATACCAGCCAATGACGGACCAAAAATAAAAGCTGCTGCAAAAACAGTGACTGAGACAAAGACTATGAACCGCATACAAATGGAAAATACGTTCTTTAGCTGTTTTTCGTCCTGCTTCCCATAGATATAGCTGATAACAGGGGCTGCTCCCATAGAAAAGCCGATGTAAAGGGCGCTCAGTAAAAACTGCGTATAGATTATGATTGTGATTGCCGCAACTCCGTTTTCTCCAAGCAGCTTCATCATAATCCGGTTAAAGAGGAATGTTGTAACCGCTGCTGCCGCCTGACTTACCATTTCTGAAAAACCATTGGTACAGCTTTCAGCCAGTACGGAAAAATCTATGACTGGCTTCGTAAAATACAGACTGCCTTTCTTTGTGGAAAAGAACCATAATCCTGTCACCGCCGGTATCATATAGCCAATGCCCGTACCATACGCCGCTCCCTTAATGCCCATTTGAAGCGGCACCATAAAAATATAGTCCAGTAAAATATTGGCGGTTCCTGCGCTTACGCCGAGCAGCATACCCATTCCGGGGCGTCCTGCCGTTACGATTAGATTTTGAAAAAGCACTTGCAGGATGCTTGCGGGCGTGAATAACAGCAAGATAGAAAGGTATTCCCTGCAGTATGGATACAGAATGCTGCCCGCTCCAAGTGCCTGGATAATCCTGTCAGTGAAAACTGTCCCGAGCACGGCAATGAATACACCTGAAAAAATACCGGCTGAGATAATCAGCGTAAAATCCTGTGCCGCTCTTTTTTGTTCTCCTTCTCCCATTCTGCGTGCTATAATCGCACTTCCTCCTGCTGCAAGCATCGTTCCAAAACCGACAGTCAGATTGATAACGGGGCAGACAATATTCAATGCCGAAAGTGCATTTGTACCTGCAAACCGTGCTGCGAAAATTGTGTCAGCAGCTGTATACAGCCCCATGAATATCATCATCAAAATTGTTGGAAATGCAAATTTCAGCAGCGATTTTATTGTAAAGTTCTGTGATAGCAGATTTAAGTCACGCATTGTCCCCGCCCTCCGTTTTTCCTCTGTGAAGTATAAACCGCTGTGTCGGATAGCCAAATTCAATGAACAGTTCCGCTTCCGAGAAACCAAGACTTCTCCACATCTCCCGATAGCCTGTATCTGCCTTGTCACCCTCCCGAAAAGTCGTCACGCTAATCTGCGCGGAATGTGCAAGTTCATACAGTGCTTTTTTGCAGAATGCTTTCGCTATCCCTCTTTTCCGATACTGCGGGTGTACCCCAAAGAAATCAATGCTCCCCGTCACCTCATGAAACGCCATAATCCCGACTGCCGTATCAGCGTCTCTCAGAATCAATGCCCGCTTATTCTGGATATACGCCTGCAGCTGTGCAGGGTACTGCCTTTCGTCCAGGTGCGGGAAGCCGTCTATGACAAGGTGAACCAGTTCTATCCACTCCGGTATATCTTCCTGTACTGCAAAGACGATTTTATCCTGCCATTCTTTTTCCTCTAAATCTGCAGGATTTTCATTCAAGACATATCTTAGCTGCAATGGATAAAATTCTTCCTCCGCCCTGTACCTGTCAGGGGATTTTTTATACATGGCTTTGAAAATATCCGTAAACGACTGCTGGCTCTCATATCCGGCAGAAAGGGCAATTTCAAGAATTGGTCTGTCGGAATGTACAAGCAGTTTTGCGGCTTCGGTCAGCTGGCGGCGTTGTATATAATCATGGATTGTCAGCCCTGCTGTACCTGTGAACATTCGGTGCAAATGATATTTTGAATAGTGTACAGCCCCCGCAACTGTTTCTAGGTTCAGTTTTTCGTGCAGGTGGCTTTCGATATAGTCAATTGCTGTCATTACATTTTCGATATTCCCCGGCATTGCAGTTTCCTCCTTTTCGATATTCCCTGGCATTGCAGTTTCTTCCTTTTCGATGTTCACCAAACATTGCAGTTTCCTCCTTGTTTCTTCAGGTTAGAAATTATCATTTCCGGCCTGTCACTATATTATAGCAGGATATTTCCTTCCGCTTTTCATATATCTTGCGGTGTTAAAGGCAGATAAAAACTCGAAAAGACGGTACAGCCCTTATAATCAGGGCTATACCGCCTAATCTGAAATTATTTCCCTGTCTCCACAGAACCTGCTTTCGCAGAGCTTGCTTTCACAGAACTTTTCATGATATTTTCAATCAGCCGCAGGACTTCTCTTTTCGTTCCTGATAAATCACCTGGCTGCGATTACATCCGACATATCGTACATTCCCGGCTTTTTTCCAGCCAGAAATTTTGCTGCCTCCACTGCTCCTTTGGCAAAGACTGCTCTCGAATGCGCATTGTGTTTCATCGAAATGACCTCATCCGTACCGGCAAAGATAACCTCATGCTCCCCTACGATATTTCCGCCGCGCACAGAAGAAATGCCGATTTCTTCTTTTGGGCGCTTCTCCCGTCTTCCTGTGCGGTCATACTGGTAAGCATATGCCTGGCCGGCGATATTTTCAAGTTCTTCATTCATGGAATCCGCCAGGGCCAGAGCTGTTCCGCTGGGCGCATCCAGCTTCTGGTTATGGTGCTTTTCAATGATTTCGATATCAAATCCTGCCGGAGACAGCACATTTACTGCCTTTTTTAAAAGGTCCATCAACATATTGATGCCTAAGGACATATTCGCCGATTTGAGTACCGCGGCGCGCTCAGATACCTCCTGTACCTTTGCCAGCTGGGCATCCGATAATCCGGTTGAGCACAGTATGACTGGCAGTTCTTTCTCCATGCAGTAATCAAGCAGCGCATCCACAGCACCGGCATTTGTAAAGTCAATCACCACATCCGCCCTGGTATCACAGTCTGCGATTTTTTGAAAGACCGGATAAGCATTCGGTATCCCGTCATAGACATCAATGCCCGCCACAATCTGTATCCCGTCATCTGCCTCGCAGATTTCTGTGATAAACCGTCCCATTCTCCCGTTGCACCCGTGCAGAATCGCTTTTATCATGTTCGTTTCCTCCATCTTATGTACTAGTATTCCCCGTTTCTGTTATTTTATTTACAAAGATATTTTAAAGGATTCCATAAGCCTTCATGGTTTCTGCTAATTTCTCTGCTCCTTTTTCGCTCATTTCACAAAGCGGCGGACGTAAGGAACCGACTTCTTTTCCCATCAGGTTCATCGCCTTTTTTACCGGAATCGGGCTGACCTCGCTAAAGAGCGCATCAATTAATGCAAGCCCTTTTCTCTGCAGCTTTCTGGACGTTTCCAAATCTCCGTCAAAGAAGCTCTGGCACAGGTCATGCACATCTTTCGGCGCAACGTTAGACCATACCGAAATCACACCGAGCGCTCCGATTGCAAGAAGCGGCAGTATCACCGCATCTTCGCCGGAATACATATCGATTTTTCCATCTGTTAAGTCCATTGTTTTAGAAGCCTGCGTAATATTTCCGGTTGCTTCTTTTAAGCCGACAATATTTTCGACATTTTTATGAAGATATGCCACGGTTTCCGGCAGCAGATTGCATCCGGTCCTGCCCGGTACATTATATAAGATAATCGGTGTTTTCACAGACTGCGCAATCTGCGTATAATGACTGATTAATCCCTGCTGGGTTGCTTTATTGTAATAAGGTGTTACGATTAAAAGCCCGTCAGCGCCGGCCTTTTCTGCTTCCTGTGAAAGATAGACCGCTGTCTTCGTACAGTTTGAGCCAGTCCCTGCAATGACAGGAATCCGGTGTTTTGTATAATTCACACAGGCGCGGATAACGTCTAAATGCTCTTCTTCTGTCATCGTGGAAGATTCCCCTGTCGTCCCGGTAATAATAATCGCATCGGTACCGCCTTTTATCTGCTCTTCCACCAGTTCTTCTAACTTATCGTAATTTACTTCCAGGTTTTCTTTCATAGGCGTAACGATTGCAACACCAGCACCTTTAAATATAGCCATAATTCATTCCTCCTAGTTTTGCGGCCACAGCCGAATAAATTTGGACAGTTAAGAAAAGCCGGCTCTGATGAGCCGGCTGACAAATCCTAATGTGTTACTGGTCATAATCTGTCTGTTCATTTCCGTTACCGGACTTCATACTGATTAAGACTATGCCATAAGAAGACTATAACCTGATAGCGCCCCATCTTTTTTCTCTTTCATTCAGATGACAGTCATAAAGCTGTTAGCTCCATGCCCAAGAACCGCATCCCAGGTCTGCAGCCCTTTCGGCGTTTTCCCCTTTCACATATCATCCTCTGTGCCTGTCACATCCGGTATGCTACTTTTGAATCACGCAACCTCTATCCATTTATTCAGTTTTGCCTTACCTCTTTTTAAACTGTTAAACTGACTATAACACTGTTGAAGCGGGATGTCAATATGTATCTGGCATGGATTCGGATTCGAGCTGCAGCGGTCTGGAAGCAGACCTGTGTTCCGATTTGCTGCTATTCTTTGATTCTATCCAGTTCTGTAAGATTTACGCCTGCTACATTTAGAAAACTTTTAAGATATAAATATTCTTCTTTCAGGCTTGCATACGTTTTTTCTGCATTTTCCTCTTTTGCAGCTAACATATGTCTTTGGATTTTTACAAAGTCTTCCATAGCTTTCTGCGTAATCTCTAAATCCGAATCCGGCATCGTGTCACCTCCTGGCTGGTTTCAGAGTCCGGATTCCCAGCCGGTTCATCTGCCGGGATAATTGACGGTTTGAATGCCAGCGCATACAGATTCACCTCATACGCCGTATGCCGCCCGGCAAACATCCCGTTTTTTTATAAAATCGTCTCCATCCCGATTTTCTGCGGTTTTAAGCCGCATTTTTCATAAAAGCGCATGGCAGGTTTATTTAAGGCCCACACGTTTAATGTAACATTATAGCAGCCGTTTTCTTTTGCATACTGAATGACCTTTTCGTAAAGCTTCTTTCCGATATGCCCTCCTCTGAGCGATTCATCCACACAAAGGTCGTCGATATAAAGCGTTTTAATATCGGTTAAAATATTATCATTCAGATACTGTTTGAAAATGCAGAACGCATATCCGAGCACGTTATCCTTTTCATCTACAGCCGTAAAGACCGGTGTTTTCTCATTGTGAAGAATGTCTCTTAGCTGCTCATCGGTGTATTTCTTGCAGTGATTCCCCCGAAATAAATCCGGGCGGCCGTTATGGTGCACCATTAAAACCTGCATCAGCAGCCTGTTAATTCCTTCCATGTCTTTTTCCTGAGCTCTTCTGATATTCATCGTCATTCTTTTCCTTTCCTTAGTTTCTGCCGCTTAGAACCTTTGCAGCTGCCTCTTTGAGCTGTTCCATATCGACCGGCTTTCCTACATGTGCGTTCATGCCCGCATCCAGAGCATCCTTTACGTCCTCTGAAAACGTATTGGCCGTCATAGCAATTATTGGTATTGTCTTTGCACACGGATGCTGGCTGTTTCGAATCGCTTTTGTCGCCTCGTATCCATTTAAGACCGGCATCTGCACATCCATCAGTATCAAATCATACCACCCCGGCTCAGACTGCTCAAACATCCTGAATGCCTCCTGTCCGTTTACCGCCCATTCACAGGCTGCTCCGGCCATTTTCAGCAGCTCCATCAAAATCTCTGCATTCAGCTCGATGTCCTCAGCCGCCAGAATACGAAGGCCGGCTAAAGAGGCATCCTCCCTGTCTTCTTCCTTTGCATCTTTTTTATCTTCCCCGCATTCCTGGTCCTTAAGGCTGCTTACAATCAGTTTAAAATTACTCAGGAAAAACGGTTTTTGTAAAAATCCGTCTACGCCAGCCGCAGTTCCCTCTTCCTCTATCCTGCTGATGTCATATGCCGTGAGTATCATTATTGGGACATTCTTCGGCACGATTTTACGAATGCGCCGCGCTGTTTCTATTCCGCTGATATCAGGCATCTGCCAGTCAATCAGTATTAAGTCAAATCCCCTGCCTTCCGACTCGGCGCGTTCGGTTAACGCTGCCGCTTCCTTTCCTCCGAGCGCATACTGGATACTGACCCCGGTATCTGCCATTGTCTTTTGAATCCCCAGGCAGATTTCCTCATCATCGTCCGCCACGAGCAGATGTGTGACACTGTGATTTTTCCAAAAATCCGGGTCTGCATCCTGCTCCTGAATCCGAAGCTCTAAATCCACTGTAAACGTGCTTCCTTCACCCAGGCGGCTTTCTACCGTAATCGTACCGCCCATCAGGTCTGCGAGATTTTTGGTAATCGCCATTCCAAGTCCTGTTCCCTGTATTCCGGCCGTCTTTTTGTTCTCCTCCCGGCTGAACGGCTGAAAAATCGTTTCCAGATATTCCTCAGACATCCCGATTCCGCTGTCTTTAATCTCAAAATGAAACCGTGCATAATTTTTCGTACGCTGGGCCAGCTGGCGGACAGTCATCTTAATCCGCCCTCCCTGCGGCGTATACTTCACGGCGTTTGAAAGAATATTTATCAGAATCTGATTGATTCTTAACCGGTCTCCTAACACCTCTTCATTCTGGATATCGTAAACGTCGATTTGAAACTCCTGCTCTTTTGCCTTTGCCTGAATCTGCATCATGGAGCCCAATTCATTTATCAGCTCTGCCAGGCTGATTTCAGAAATGTTCAGCGTCGTCTTGCCGCTTTCAATCTTGCTCATATCCAGCACATCATTAATCAGACCTAAAAGGTGCTGGCTTGAAGCGGTAATCTTATGGGTATATTCCTGTACCTTCTGCGGATTATCCGCATCCCGCTGCAAGAGCGTGGAAAACCCTACAATGGCATTCATCGGCGTGCGGATATCATGGCTCATATTGCTTAAAAAAATGCTCTTTGATTCATTGGCCGATTTTGCAATTTCCAGCGCATCGATTAAAGCCTGTTTTCCGCGCCGCTCTTCGGTCCGGTCAGACAAGACCGCAACATAACGCTGCGAGCCGTTAACCGCTGTCTTATACACCGATTCCAAAAACCACCTGGCCTCTTTTGTCTTCTTATGAAACCGCTCCCGTTCCAGCGCGGTACTGCACCCGGCGGTCAGCTTTTTTACATTTTCATAGCCCTGCGTCCTTTTCTGCGCGTCCACGGTCTGTTCCAGTATCCGGATATTTTCCAGCACCTTTTCCTGCGGAATTCCCAGCAGACGCTCCACATTCGGACTGACATATTCTGCTATAAAATCTGTACATGTAAACATAATAAAAACATCATCTGTATTATTTGCCAGAATATCAAACATCTGGTTTCTGTACTGCAGGTCATCTTCTTTCTGCATAACCTTTTTATTAGCCTGGCGCTCCAGATAAAGAAACAGCCCGACTGCGGTCAGAATAACAGTCAGAAAGACGGCAGATGTCTGCGAAGTATTTAAAATATCGTCTGCATATTTCATAAGGGCGGCATCCGGCACAATCGCCAAAAGATACCAGTCCGCTGTCCCTTTGAGCGGCTTAAACGCCAGTATGTTTTCTTCGCCGTCCAGTTCAAAACGCATGGCGCCTTCTTTTTTCTGCGTTTGTGCATCGTCAGATATCTGTATGCCCCGCCCTGAATTTTTTTCATTCTGAGAGATTTCAATCACATCCCGGATATTTTCAAACGCATGGCCGTTGTCCCTGCCAGAGGAACGCACCAGGATATCTCCCTGCCCGTTTGCAATATAAGTAAATCCGTATCCGTTATAAAACGAAAACATAAATTCATCCTCTACCAGCGACATGTTCCGCTTTACCTGGACAATCCCGCGGGTTTTGTCCGCAAACGTAAACATTTCGTAACCTCCGATGACATTTTGTCCGCTAAATTCATCCAGGTACGGCTCCTGCACGGATTTTCCTGCAAATGTTTCATACTTTTCCTTTTCTGCCTTACTGATTTTCCGCGTCCCGGCCTGCGTTCCGGCATACATTATCCCACGGTCTAAGTCCGTTACTGTAAAAAAGACGTCCTCATCCAAAAATGCATCCACCGTTTCCATAATGTCCCTGACATCTGCCGCGTCCTGTACGGTCAGATGTTTGACAATTCTTGTCAGTATCTGCATGTCTTTTTCAATGTAAACTTCAAAAGCATGACCGGCCTGTGATGATATTTCCAGTATTTCCGAAACAGAATGGTCCCAGAATGAATGCTTCATTCTGCTGACACTCAGAGAAATTCCTGCCATGGAAAGGATTGCTGCTGCTATCATGATAAGAATGGGCCTGATTCGTTTGATGGTTTTTTTCTTCATATTATTTACCTGCATATGCTTGTTTTTTTGTGAAGAGATTTTGGGGGGCTGCTGATGGATAATATTTTAACATGGCGCGGGGGTGAAATCAATGGGGGATGCGCAAAGATTCTGGGAGGGGGAGTTATGGATACACGGACGGCGGGAGAGGGGATTTGCACGGTCTTCCAGAGGCTGGCTCCAGAATGTTAAGAATCCCTAAGCATTCTGCATTCAGGCAGTGGCTGCGGACGGACGCGGCACCCAGTCCGCCCTGGCCTGCGGCCAGCAGCTACGGGTGCCGCTTCGGCTTCGCCGCCTGGTTTTTGCGGCAGAATGCTAAGGGATTCTAAACATTCTTCCGATGCCTCTGGAAGACCGTGCAAATCCCCTCTCCCGCCTGGTTTTCGTAAAGATTTACATGGATATTGGGAACGTATTGCTGATATTTTTCACGTACAGCTTTCCAAAATCAGCCGGGTGGCGGGAAGATGCGCTGGCTTCCTGTGACTTTGGAGGAATGTTTAGAATCCCTTGGC
>CANDJC010000151.1 GCA_947384955.1 uncultured Eubacterium sp.
TCCTGTGGATTGAGCAGAAAACTAAGAACTTCCAGCTTTTTTCCAGAGTCACATCAGAAGGAAAAAATTTCTCCATCCAGCTGATTTTGAATGAATTTAGGTTAGAAGAATTTACTGTCTGGTTAAAGCTGCATTCTGTCAGTTTACAGTGATGTAAATGGTATGCCGGGAGGTTTGGAATTTGGAATTTAGTTATTGTTTATTTCATATAGCTGCATTGGCAGAGAGCTTCTGGAACAAATTTTCTGTTTTTACTCGATTTTCAATGCACTTATCGCTTACAGTCAGCTCTGACACACAATTTTCAGTCTCTGCATGCTTTTTGCAACATAAACTTCCTGCACAGCTCTGGAATATAAATTTCAGCTATTGCGTGTTTTCGAAATGCATACTGCATCAGACTGTTCCCGCACTAAATTTCTGTCTTTGCTTGATTTTCAATTCGCATACTGCATACTGTCGGTCCTGGTATGCGATTTCAGTCATTGCCTGCTTTTCGAAACATACGCTGCATCAGGCTGTTCCCGCACTAAATTTCTGTCTCTGTTCGATTTCGTAACCTAAGCTGCATACATACAATCAGCTCTGAAATGCAAAGTTCAGCCATTACAGCCTGACGAAGAATAAATAACGTAAATCAGATTTGAAATGTAAAACCAGATTTAGAACGTAAAACCAGATTTAGAACGTAAAACCAGGTTTAGTAAAGTAAATTTAAAACGTTAAATTAACTGTAAGACGCAAAATCAAATTCAGACGCAAAATTAAATTCAGATACAAAATCATATTTAAGTATAAAACAAATTTAGGACATTAAACCAAATTTAAGACGCATAACCAAATTGTGGATATTAAGCCAAATTTAAGACGCATAACCAAATTTAGGACATTAAGCCAAATTTAAGACGGCAAGCCAAATTTAAAACGTAAAACCAGCCACTGTCAGCCGGATGGAGAAATTTTTTCCTTTGGATGTGACTCTGGAAAAAAGCTGGAAGTTCTTAGTTTTCTGCTCAATCCACAGGATTTGGGGACACACATCTTACATTCTGATAAAACGCTGAAGTCCCCAAAAGGCGCCTGCCAGTGCCACTGCTTACAGCAGCCAGAAACGCCAGGGCATCAGGCGCCGGTCCGTCCGCAGCCAGAACCTTGATGCAGAAAACTTAGAACTTCCTGCTTTTTGGAAGCGGAACATCCAAAGGAAAAAATTTCTCCATCCGGCGTCCCGAATGAAACAACACCCCATCAAAAACAAATATCCCCCCTCAAAAAAGAGTTCTTCCCCTCCCTCTCATTCCTCTCTTTCAAACCCCATATTCCGCACATAAATCTCCTCAAAATCCCTCTCACCTTCCAGCCTTACACTATCATTCCTCCTGCAAATCTCCTCCATCTCCCCCGCACATTCTTCATCTGACAAAAAAGCCGCCGCCCCCTTCAGGCACGTATTCCCGCATAAAACAATCCTGTCCTTCCATTCCTTCGGAAACAGCCCGACCGCTATCGCAGTTTCCGCTGACAGATAATACCCAAATCCTCCCGCAAGATAAATCTTCCCTGGTATCTGTCCGTTTTCCTCCCCCGTACCAGAAAGAAACGGTGCATCCTCTCCAGCTGCCCTGCTTCTATAAACTTCCCGGTATTTTTTCAGCAGAATATCAATACCCGCACGGACAGCCGCCTTTGCCATCTGTATTTTACGGATATCTGCCTGTGTCAGACAAATATTACTGCCGTCCTCCCGTCTTGCAAGCACCAGTCCGGTTTCAAACAGTGCCGGGCAAAGCAGCCCCTGCGCATCCATCAGCCCTTCTTTCAGCAGCGCCGCTGCCGCTTCCAGCGCCCCCGTCCCGCAGATACCGCATGGTTTTTTCTGTCCAACCGTCTGTATCCGCACTCTGTGATATAAATAAGATACATTCGAAACCGCCCCCGGTACAGACGGCATGCCGCAGCTTAAACCGCCTCCCTCAAACGCCGGCCCGGCCGGTGCTGAAGCTGTTACAAAACCTCCCCCATTGCCAAATGCCATCTCCCCGTTAGTACCAAGGTCCAGAAAAAAAGCAGTTTCTATTTCCGGCGTCTGCCAGAAACCGCTGCTGTATAAGCCTGCCGTAATATCCGCCCCGACAAACACACTCATTCCAGGCAGCAGATACACCTTTGCAAATCTGCACTGCTCAATATCAGCAAACAGCTCTCTGTAATCCAGACACTCCAGGCCAAGATTTACAGGCTCAAACGGAAACCTCCCGAGTCCTTCGCAGGAATATCCGCGTAAAAGATGCAGCATTGTCGTATTTCCCGCAGCTGCAATCCGTAAAATCCGCACATTTCCCTCCAGCTTCCGGATAAGCCGGCAAAACAGACTCTCCAAATCCCTGCAGATACACTCCTTCAGCTGTCTGCCCCTGCCTTCATTCGCCGCCTGAATACGCGAAATCACATCCGCACCGTAAGACCTCTGAGAATTCACAGCAGCCGCCTGCGCAAGAATTTTTCCAGATAAATCAGTCAGAACCGCAGCAAGCGTTGTACTTCCAATATCCACAGCAATACAGCCGTCCATCTTCTGTACACACAGCTGTTTTTTTTCTCCGCCAGATGACACAGTCTGTTTTTCTTTATCATCAAAATCTGCATCAGCCTGTTTCCCTCCACACTCTGCTCTCTTCCCCTCACACTCTGCTTGCTTCCCCTCACACTCTGCCTGTTTTCCTCCACACTCTGCTTGCTTCCCTTCACACTCTGCTTGCTCACATTCCATACCGCTTACTGCATCAGACTTCGCCTCACCCCCTGCTTTTTCACACCCCGCGCTGCTTACTGCATCAACCCTCTCTTCTCCAATACCCAGCACCTGAATCTCTGCTTTTCCATCCGGCACACTGACCGTCATATCCTGAGAAACCACCACCTGACACGCCAGACGATACCCTTCCGCAAGCTGTCCGTCTGTCAGAATATCCCTCTCCTGCCGCGACACCGCCGTATTCCCTTCCAGAATCTGCACCAGACATTTGCCGCAGATTCCCCTGCCACTACAGGCTGCCTCCAGAAAAACTCCGTCCCTCCTTAATACATCCAGCAGATTTTCACCAGCCTCCGCTTCAGCTGTTTTCACTAAATTATGTTCATTATGATAATAAATAGTTAACCGAATAAACCTTCCACTCCTTCCTCAAACTTATACTCCCAGATACCACACTACACCCTTGTACTGTCCGAAAAGCCTCCTAAAATCCTCTCTTGAAAAAACTACAGAATAAAAGTCTCCTAAAATCCTCTCTTATAAAAAACTACAGAATAAAAGTAACCATTCAGACATCCCACACGAAAACACCCTGTCCCAAAACTGCCTTGCACTAAAATCAAACAACAAAATCCAAATTCAGCCTCTATAAATAACATAAATCTATACATGAGAAAAACAAAATTATTATCAATTAATATTTTTGTTATTTGTAAATGTTATACAAAATAATATTACTAAAATATACAATATAACCCATGCAAA
This sequence comes from uncultured Eubacterium sp., assembly GCA_947384955.1. Classification (GTDB taxonomy): domain Bacteria; phylum Bacillota; class Clostridia; order Lachnospirales; family Lachnospiraceae; genus Eubacterium_J. Next base: position 3,521 of record CANDJC010000151.1, read on the forward strand.
ATGCTTCTGTTCTTTAAAACCTCTGGTTTGTCATGAATAAGTCAAATCATTTTATGCATTTTTCAGATTTGCTCATTCATAGCATAAATGCAAAATCACACCCATATAAACAGCGAAATAATTCCTGAAGCGGAGAAAACCATATAACTCGAATGAGTTTTCGACAATCATAGAAAAAACTAAAAACCTCCAAAAACCAGCCGGGTGACGGGAAGATGCCCTGGATTTTAGCGACATTGGAGGAATGTTTAGAAGCCCTTAGTATTCTGCCCAAAAAAACAGGCGGCGAAGCCGAAGCGGCACCTTTAGCTTATGGCTGTAAGCCAGGGCGAATCAGGTGCCGCGACCGTCCGCAGCCACAGCGTAAATGCAGAATACTTAGGGCTTCTTAACATTCCGGAGCCGGAGCAGAAATCCAGGGCATCTTCCCGTCACCCGGCGTCCGAGAGGCCAAAATCCCCCCTCTCAAAAAACATCCCGCAAAAATATAGTCTCTCATTCAGAAAGTGCCGACACTTCCACCGGAGCCACCGCCGCAATAGTATCCGCCACCTCCACAATTTCAGGCGCCCCCGGCCCCGCCGAAGCATTCTCCGCCGTTTCCTGCGGGTCTGCATACTCTTTTTCTTCCTCGTCTCCCCAGAGAGAATCATACTTCTCCCTCTTCTCACGCTGCGCCATCGCCCCGATATTTTTCGCAACCTGATACAAATCCATACTGAATTCCATCAGCTTTTTTTCATCTGAGCCCGGCACAACCGCACCTTTCATAATCCGCCTTGCCACTTCCATAATCTTTGCCATATCCTCGGCATATTCTTCCGAAGCGTCTTTCTGCTGCTTTGCCGCCTCCGCATTCCAGTAAGCACAATACTGGTCAGCCAGCCTGCTTAGATACTCCTGATACTCATCCTGTTTTTCATCCAGTGCATGCAGCGTCAGCTCCAGCGTAGCCGCCGCTGACTCGTCTTCTTCTTTCGTATCCGGCGAATATTTCATCCGTTTTTTCACTTCCTCAAGCTGCTTTGCAATCACAGATTTCTGCGTCTGATATGCTTTTACCTGGCCTCTGTACAGCTGCTGTGCTTCTCCGATTTTCATACGAACCACTTCCTTCCTTTATACTATATTATATCGGCTTTTTTAGCATATAAAGAAGCATGCATTCGAGCAGGGTTTCCGGCAGTGTGATTTTAAAATGCAGCCAGACAGATTTTCTATGGCAGGCAGTTATTCCGCTTCATCTATTTTGTGAAATTCCTTCCTGCTCCGCCTTGCCGGAAGCCTCCACATGCCTGGCGAAAACAGCGTCAGTACCGGAAACAGCTCCAGTCTCCCGACGAGCATGTCAAACATCAGCACGAGCTTCGACAGCGGGCTGAAGCCTCCGAAATTTCCTGTCGGCCCTACCGCATTCAGTCCCGGTCCGATATTATTCAGCGTAGCCAGAACCGCCGTAAAGTTCGTCGTCATGTCAAAATTATCCAGACTGACAACCAAAACGGATAACAGCACGACAAATACATACACCGTCATATAGCACAGCGCCGTATGCACAACATGGTCCGGCACAATTCTGCCATTCATGTTTACCTTCTGCACGCTTCTTGGATGTATCATATTCAGCAGCTCATTTTTCGCAGCCGCAGCCACAATCATAAGCCTCGATACTTTAAAGCCGCCTCCGGTACTCCCCGCGCAAGCTCCCATAAACATCAAAAGCACAAGAATTGTTTTGGAAAATTCCGGCCAGAGGTTATAATCCGCCGTTGCAAATCCGGTACTGCTGACAAGCGTTGCGACCTGAAACATGGCCGTATGAAATGCCTCAAAAAACCCGTGGAACCTGTCCCGGATCTGGAACGCAATCGCAGCCGCCGATGCAAGCACAATCAGGAAAAACCATTTTACCTCGGCATTCTGCAAAAGAGCCTCCCTCGGCTTTCGGATTTTCAAAAGGTAATAGGTATTAAAATTCACCGCACACAGCAGCATAAAAATAATAATAATCATCTGCACGGCTATATTATACGAAGCGATGCTCGAATTAAGCAGCGCGAATCCGCCGGTGCCGACCGTGGAAAATGACAGCGCTAGCGAATCATACAAAGGAAGCCCCGCCAGCATCAGCGCAAGCACCTGTACAATCGTGATAAATATATAGATTTTGTACAAAATCAAAGCTGTCTGCCTTACCTTCGGCACCAGCTTTCCTACCGAAGGCCCCGGGCTTTCCGCGCGCATCAGATGCATATTCGAGCTTCCTGACAAAGGCAGCACCGCCATCAGAAACACAAGCACGCCCATGCCGCCGCTCCAGTGGGTAAAACAGCGCCAGAACGCGGTTGCACGCGTCAGCTCCTCCACAGAAGACAGCACGCTTGCGCCAGTCGTTGTAAATCCTGATATCGTATCAAATACAGCGTCGATATACGACGGATACTCTCCTGTCAGATACATCGGCACGGCTCCCGCCATACTCAGCAAAATCCAGCTGAACGTAACCGCCACAAATCCTTCCCTGGAATAAAATACCCCTGTCTTTGGCCGCTTAAAGCGCAGCGCCGCTCCCGCCAGAAAACAGACCGCTGCCGCTGCCGCATAAATAAACCCGGCCTGCTCGCCGTAAATGCATGCCACAAGCACCGGCGCAAGCAGAAAGATTCCTTCTAAGCAGAGCACGGTTCCCAATATATTTAGAATGACTGAAACATTCATGCCCTTCCTCCTACTTTAGCGCATCCCGGATATCATGAAGCCCGGTCTGCGTTGTAATCAGAATGACAGTATCCCCGACACGGATTACCGACTGTCCTTTTGCGATGGATGTTTTTCCTTTATGTGTAATACATCCGATAATCATATTTTTCTTCAGATTCAGCTCCGCTAACGGCACTCCTACAATCGGAGAACGCTCGCTGATAACAAATTCCAGCGCTTCTACCCGGTTGTCATTTAACCGGTACAGCGTCTCAATATTGCTGCAGAGTGAATTTTTCATAGCCCGGACATATTTAATAATAATAACCGCCGTCACATATTTCGGATACACAATGCTTCCTAAATCCAGTTTATTAATAATGTCGTCATAAGAAATCCGGTGTACTCTCGTAATCAGCTTTGCTTTGGACAGACTCTTTGCAAACAGCGTCAGCATAATGTTTTCTTCATCAAAGTTCGTATTCGCCACAAATGTCTCCGCCTCCGCAAGCCCTTCTTCCAAAAGCACGTCCTTATCCGTCGCATCCCCGCATATAATCATTGCTTTCGGCAGCATCTCGGAAAGCACCTCGCACCGCTTGCTGTCACGCTCGATAATCTTTACCTTAATGCCCATCTGAATCAGCTGCTTTGCCAGATAAATGCTCGTGCGGCCCCCTCCGGCAATAATCGCATCCCGCGCGGCAGCGGTCGGTTTTCCAAGACGCTTAAAAAATTCTATCGTCTTCACCTGTGTGCTTACAATTGTAATATCATCCTTTGCCTGCATTTCGAAATTACCATCCGGGATAATCACCTGCTCCCCGCGTTCCACAATCGGAATCAGGACATCGCACCGCAGCTTTCCCGGCATATCCTTTAATTTCATGCCGCACAGCGGACTGTCCTCCTCAATCCGGTACACCACCAGCTCCACGCGGCTTTTCGCAAAGGTATCGACCTTCTGCGCAAACGGAAATTTCAGAGTCCTTGCCATTTCCCTTGCTGCCGCAGCCTGGGGATTAATAATCATAGACAGCCCGAGTTCTTCTTTAATAAACGCGATTTCCTCGCTGTAAACCGGATTGCTGACTCTTGCAATCGTACTGCAGCCCCCGGCTTTTCTTGCAATCAGACAGCACAGCAGATTCAGCTCATCCGAGCCCGTGACCGCGATAATCAAATCCGCCTCACCGACTCCGGCCTCTGACTGTACCGTAAAACTGGCACCGTTTCCAACAATTCCCAGCGCATCGCACGAAACAGACACGCTTTCCACCAGCTGCTGTCTTGTATCGATGACTGTAATATCATGTCCTTCTGAACTTAACTGTTCTGCAAGCGCAGCGCCCACATTGCCGCAGCCTACAATAATGATTTTCATATCTGCTCCTGTCCTGGCATATCTGATAATCCGCCAGCATCTATTCTGATTCCGTTAAAATAATCCAAAATGCTCCAGTGCATGATAAATTCCGTCCTGGTGCAGCGCATCGGTCACATACGACGCTTTCTGCCTGACAGCTTCACTGGCGTTTCCCATAGCAATGCTGTGTCCCGCCGCTTCAAACATCGGCAGGTCATTGACACTGTCGCCAAACGCATAGGAATCCTGCACAGCTACACCAAGCAGTTCACACACTTTCAAAATTCCCGTGCCCTTCGAATGTCCCTTAGGCACAATTTCCATAACCGGAATATCATGAATCAGCAGCTCATAATCATCCGAAAGCCCCTTCTTCAGCTTCTCTAAATCCGCATGCTCCAGTGTACAGGAAAATTTGCTGACCTCCCAGCTGTCCTCATTTCCCGTAATCGGAAGCAGCCCCTGTCCGATTTCCTGGCGCAGCCTTTCCACAAACCTGTCTCCCGCAAAATCCTGTTCATCCGCATACAGGCTGTAGCGCCCTTCCATAATGACCGCCGCGCCGTTTTCCTTTAAAAACGCAGCCGTCCTTTTCACCATATCTGTATCAATCTTTTTATAAAATATGACTTCATCCCGAAACTCAATCATCGTGCCGCACCCGCTTACGATACCGTCAAATCCGATATCCAGAAGGTCTTTGTTCTGTACAAAGCCGCGGCTTCTTCCTGTGCACAAAAAGGCATAATTTCCCTGCTTTTGCATCTTTTTTATGCCCTGCACCGTACTTGGCGGTATATAATTATGCTCATCTAAAATCGTTCCGTCTATATCAAAAAAAACTGCTTTTTTCATACATCCACCTGTCATGACCGCGAAAGCTCCAGCATTTTATTCTTTAACTGATATTCCATATCCGCTAATTCAGCCTCGGCGGCCCGGCGTTTTTCACGTCCCTCGCCCTGGATTTTCATAACCTCGTCCAGCGTAGAAATCAGCGATTCATTTGTATGCTTTAACGTCTCAATATCTACAATGCCCCGCTCCGATTCTTTTGCACTCTCAATCGTGGCAATCTTTAACGCGTCCGCGTTCCTTTTTAAAAGCTCGTTTGTCATATCCGTTACTTCGCGCTGTGCCCTCGCTGCCTGGGCGGAATGCTCGACACCAATGGCAATCACCATCTGGCTTTTCCACAGCGGAATCGTATTCACAATGGTAGACTGGATTTTTTCAGCCATCAGCGTATCGGAATTCTGCACCATGCGTATCTGCGGCGCTGTCTGTACGGAAATCGTCCTGGTAAGCTCTAAATCATGCAGTTTCTTTTCAAAACGCTCGCAGAGATCCGCTAAATCCCTCGCTGCCTGGGCATCCTCCGGCAGTCCGCTGCGCGTAGCCTTCTGCTGCAGATTGGGCAGCTCCTGTGTCCGCACCTGCCGGAGTTTTTTCTTTCCTGCCAGAATGTACATAGACAGCTCCTTAAAATAATTCAGGTTCATCTCATACATCCGGTCGAGCACATCAATATCCTTCATCAGCTGTATCTGATGATTTTCCAGCACCTTTACAATATCATTGACATTTGTTTCTACCTTATTATATTTTGCTTTCATGGCGGTTATTTTGTTCTCGCCCTTTTTGAAAAATCCTAAAAATCCCTTGGACTCTTCCCCCGCATCAAAATTTTTCAGCTCCGTTACAAGCCCGGCAATCATATTTCCGATTTCGCCCATATCCTTCGTGCGCACATTGTTCAGAGCTTTTTCCGAAAAATCAGCCATTTTCTTCTGCGTGCCGACACCGTAATGAAGCACTGCCCCTGAATTTCGCAGATCAATCTGCTGTGCAAAAGCATCCACCTGACGCCTTTCTTCTTCTGTAAGCATGGAATCATTCAGCGTTTCCTGCTTTGGCGGCTCTAATGCCTTTGCCGGCTCTTCTTCCTCAGGCGCCGCATCAAATACGAGCGTCGGCGGTTTTACTGTAAATTCATCAAAACTATCTGCCAATTTTTTATCCTCCTGCATTTTCTATCTGACTAATATGCTGCTAAATCTGAAAATCCCGCTCTCCGGTCAGCCCTTCCTGTGCCATCATCGTCTTCATAACGGAAATATCAGACGAAATATCCCATGCCGTATCTTCAAACAGGCTGTCTAACAGTTTTTCAAACGCTTCATTTATGGTATCAAGCGTATCTTCGATTTCTTTTTTCGTGGCAGAAATATTTTCTCCCGCGATTTCCTGCCTGTCCAAATCAATATAAGCCTGCAGCAGCTTGGTTGTTGTAGGCAGATAATAATCCATAAATTTGTGCAGGTCGTCCGCGCTTTCCGGAGCTTTTTCTACCTGTTCAAAAATCCGGCGCATAATTGCTTCTAGCTTTGACAGTTTATAACTCATCTGCGGTTTGCGGATTTGCTCGCTGCACGCATGAACCATCTGGATATAGGCGCTGCCGTCTTTTAAAATCCTCTTTGTCTGCTCGTCCTGAAGCTGTGCCTCCTGAAGCTGCTCTTCTTTCGCTGCGGCCTCCTTTGCGGCGGCAATACTGTCTAATCTCGCCTGCTCAGCCTGCAGATACTGCTGGTATGCCTCCTGGGTCAGCATAAACGTCGTCTGCTTCTGGTCGAGCCTTCCCTGAGGAAACATATGTTTTTTCATCATCTTTTTTAAATCCCGCAGCACCTCATTTTTCTGCCTTCCAGTCTGAAACGCCAGCTCTTCGATTCCGATAAACCCTTTGCTGCCAATCAGCCTGGCATACCGGTAAAACCGGTTCACAAGTCCGATTTTACTCCTGCCCCGCACAATATCTGTCACACTTAAGGCTGTCAGCAGACTGAAAACGGCTGCAAGCACGACAAACACGCTCCCGCCCTGAACAGCCATCATAATAAACATCACCAGCGCGGTAATTCCAAACCCGCTCGTTGCAAGAATGCCCCATGCAAGCTGAACCGGTCCCAAAATCCGGCCAGGCGGCCGCTTCGTAACCGCTTCCGGAAGACAGTCTCTGCTCTTCGCCTGATTTTTCGTAAGATTCTGCTCCTGCTTTCTTTCCGGCTTCCATGCCGAAGCCTTTTGATAAATCGAATCATACCTGCTGTTTTCTTTTCTGCTTATCGTATCAAACCCGGCCTGTCCTTTTCTGGTATAAGTTGTCTTTGCATACTGGTGCGTAGGCGCGCCATAGCTTCCTTTGGATGCTTCGGTCTGAATATCCTGTATCACACGGCTGACGGTCTTATTCACATTCCTGCTCAGGCCGCTGTAATCATTCCGGTTTACCGCATCCGCAACCGCATCCAGAATATCGCCGCCGGCATTGCATATCTGTTTTATGTCCATGCTGCTACCTGTTCTTTCTATGTATATTTCTGCTTTGCAATTATTATAAAAGACACCGCACAATTGTGCAATAGCTATTTTCCCTCTTTCACTTTACATCCGGTGGACGGCTGGGAATGTCAGCTTTACCGGGCTGCTTCCATTCTGCATAATATATTCCCATAATGCATTGTATTGCTCATAAACTGCTCCTTCCCATAAACTGCTCTGCTGACTGTATGATACCGCATATTTTAAGTTCCTGCAACAGCTTTCCATAAACTTAATAAAACCGACATATATTTTAGTAAGAGTTCAGATAGGGGGGTACTATGGCTCCGCGGACGCCGGGAGAGGGGATTTGCACGGTCTTCCTGCGGCTGCTCCA
>CANDJC010000152.1 GCA_947384955.1 uncultured Eubacterium sp.
GCAGAATGCTAAGGGATTCTAAACATTCTTCCAATGCCGCAGGAAGACCGTGCAAATCCCCTCTCCCGGCTGGTTTTTGAAGAGTGTTACGTGAAATTTATAAAAGTTTTTCCGTTGCCAGTCTTGAGGAGATTAACCGGATATTCTCTCTCCGTTCGGTATACACAACAAAAAATAAATTGCCGTCTTTTTCCTCGTCCCATTCAAATTTTAGTTCCATGTGAATTTCCTTCTTTTCTTTTATTTCACTTCTCCGTTTATTTCATCAACAATGGCTTTTGGCTTTATTGTCATCTCCACCCAGGCGGGAACAAAGCCGCTTTTTACAGCATTTCCTGCAGAACGGATATTTGACCATGCGGAGCAATAAAATGGAATTTTTCCTCTCTCAAGTATTTCATGAGCCAGTCCGCTGGTAAGTGCAGATGCAATTCCTTTTCTCCTATATTCCGGCAGTACATCCACCCCAATCTGCCACATCTTTTCACAATCAGCAGAACAGCCTGCAAGCCCGATTAATTTCTCATCTTCATATGCCCCAACACCGAGTAAATCCAAATGTTTTCTATCCTTGCAAAGGGCATTGCTCCATTCTGGCAAATATAACTTTTCAAAATCTTGCTGCTCAAGAACTCGCATCTCATAATCACAGGAGATTTCCAAATCACCCGGCGTCCGAGAGGCCATCCCCCTCAAATCCCCTGATATTTCACAGCAGCTTCCGCGTAATCGCCTCCGCCGTACAAGTCCTCGCCGCCGCAAACACCTCCGGATTCCGCTTACAAAACGCGTAAAACAAACATTCAATCAAAAACAGCTGCCCCGCCTTCGCCGCAACAGACCCCGACTGCAGCGGGCTTTCATTATAACCGCAGAGCAGCACAACATCCGCAAATTCCGTTGCCCGCGATTTCGGATAATGAGTAATCAGTATAACAGAGACTCCTTTTTTGCTGGCAATGCTCATAATATCTTCCATATCTTTTGTAGAGCCGGAATAAGAAAAAAATAAAATCACATCCTTCGAAGATGCCAGCGCAATATTCATAGCCTGCATATGTGAATCCGCCGTATGAATAAAACGGGAGGAGGCAGTGGAAAAACGTGCCCATGCCTCCATAGCCATAACCATGCTGCCGCCCTGTCCGAAACAGAACACACGGTCTGCAGCGGTAAGCAGCCCTGCTGCTTTTTCAACATCCTCTTCTTTCAGAAGCTCCAGTGTTTCATTTAACGAAATGATGTTGGAAGCGTGCAGCTTGCGAAATACACTGTTTAAAGTATCCTCGGAGGTAATGGTTTCCGGGGAATGGTCAGGGTCGCCTAAGTCTGTAACATAATCTGCCTTTGCAAGCGCCAGCTTTAAATCGTTATAGCCCGAAAGCCCCAGGCTGCGGCAAAAACGTGTAATCGTCGCTTCCGAAACACCGCTGTTTTCTGCCAGCGTAGAAATAGACAGATACTGGACTGCAGAAGTATTGGTAAAGATATAGTCTGCCAGTTTTTTTCCAGAGCGTGTGAGGGAATGATATTGTTCCGTGATGCATTCTAAAATAGTGCCGTTCAAAATATCTCCTCCTTCTGTTTTTCGTTCCGGCAGGCATGGTTATGGGATATTAATGTACACTGTTAAGAATCGCTGCTCCTAACATGCCCGCCCGGTTTCCAAGTTCTGCTTTTTTTATTTCGACATGTCCAAAACTCGGCATTATATTCTGGTACAGTTTATTTTGTACCTGCTGCAGTACATAGGACTGTTCCATAACACCCCCGCCAAGAATCACGCAGGAAGGGTTTAAGATATGGACAATCGTAATCAGGCCGTATACCACCTCCATAATCCAGCGGTCAATTATCTTCTGCACCTCCGGCTCAGACAGGTGTTCAAATATCACTCTGCCGTCAGACAGCGACGGATGAAGCTCCTTTGCAGATTTCACAAGCGCGGTCGCAGAAGCATACCGCTCGTAGCAGCCGGAAAACATGTCTTTAGACACGTCGCGGTCTTCGGGATGCACAATGATTCCGCCGAATTCCCCCGCGGAATAACTGCTTCCGGAATACAGCTTTCCGTCTGTAAAAACGGCGCCGCCGACGCCTGTCCCATAAGTCAGACAGACAAAATCATCCCGGTCTTTTCCTGCTCCGAACGATGCTTCCCCGATAGCCGCCGCATTTACGTCATTTTCTACAGCAGCGGGAACGTGAAATTCCTGTTCCATGATTTCTTTTAATTTTGTCCCGGTATAACCCGGTATGTTTTCATTTGCATAGATAATGGTGCCTTTTACAGGATTCGTCTGCCCGGCTGTGCTGATTCCGATTCTGTCGAAATCACAGATTTCCCGGTATCCGGCAATAATTTCTTTTGCCCGGTTTACGACATGCGCCCCGCCGGATGCTGCCTGCGTGGCAGTTTCACGAATCTGCGAAAGCGCGCCGTTTTCATATATTCCTGATTTAATGGCCGTACCCCCGATATCAAGCACTACTGCAGCCATATCATATCTCCATTCCCCGATGTATAATTCTGTCTGTATCCAGATTCTCATTTAACAGAACGATATTCGCATATTTACCCGGTGTCAGGCTGCCGTAGTCTTCCCACAGCCCGACTGCTTTTACAGGATTTACAGCCGCACATTTTACAGCCGACGCCAATGGAATCTTCATATTCAGGACCGCATTTTTCATACAGTCCATAAGATTCGTCACAGAGCCTGCAATCGTACCGTCGCTTAATGTGGCAAGACTTCCTTTTACCGTTACTTCCTGTCCGCCCAGGTCGTAAGTGCCGTCGCTCATGCCCGCTGCCCGCATGCTGTCGCTGATAAAAATAATCCGGTCATCTCCAAACAGACGAAACGCCGCCCTGACTGCCGCCGGATGTATGTGCACGCCGTCACAGATAATCTCTGCCATACAGGTATCCGTATCGGCCCCGGCCCCTATCGGACCAGGCGCACGGTGGTTAAGAGGCGGCATTGCATTATACATATGCGTCAGCTGCGAAGCACCGTGAGAAAATGCCTCCATGCAGGTATCGTAGTCTGCTGTCGTATGTGCCAGCGAGATATTGATATTCCTGCTGTTTTGTTCGATAAATTCCATGGCGCCTTCGGTCTCGGGAGCAACTACTGCCGTGCGGATTTTACCGTTGCAGGCTTTCTGCAGGCGCTGCAGCATCTGCGTGCTGGCCGGCTGAATATAACGCTCATTCTGCGCTCCTTTTTTTGCAATGCTGATAAACGGGCCTTCCATATACAGTCCGCAGAAATCCGCACCGTCTTCACACGAAAAATCCTTTGCTGCCTCACATATTTTTGTAAGCGTCTCTTCTGAGAAAGTCATCGTAGCAGGCGTGATGGAAGTAACGCCCTGGCTTAATTCATACCGGGCAATCGTACGGAATGCTTCCGCTGTGCCGTCGCAGCAGTCGCTTCCCATGCATCCGTGAAAATGAATGTCTGTCAGTCCCGGAATCACATATTTTCCAGCTGCATCCGTAACCGTTTCATCCCCGTCCGCTGCATCGTATGCTTCTTTTGACACGATGCGTTCGTTCTGGATATAAACCGTACCGTCCGCAAAAGAACCGTCTTCTGCAAATACCTTTCCATTTATTATTTTGTGTTTTGCAGCCATTTCAGACCTCCTTATTTTCATTTTAGTCCGGACACTTTGACAATGCCGCTTCATCCGCTACAAGCACCACATCCGGATGGAACTGCAGAATCGAAGCAGGCACCTTAGGCGTTACCGGGCCGTAAAAAGCAGCTCTTACAGCTTCTGCTTTATCTTCGCCGCTGGCAGCAAGCAGGATTTTTCCTGCAGACAGAATCGTCTGGATGCCCATCGTATAAGCCTGACGCGGCACGTCCTTTTCCGAAGCAAAAAATCTGGTGTTTGCCTGAATGGTACGCTCTGACAGCGTTACACAGTGCGTTTCTTTTTCAAAGCAGTCTCCCGGCTCGTTAAAACCGATATGCCCGTTGTGTCCGATGCCTAACAGCTGAAGGTCTGCGCCGCCTATAGCATGGATGATTTCGTTGTATTTTCTGCAGGCTGTCTCACTGTCTGCCTCCGTACCGTCCGGGAGAAATGTTCTGCTTCTGTCGATATTTACTTTGCTGAATAAATGCTCGTTCATAAAGTAATAATAGCTCTGGTCATTGTCGCGCGGAAGACCTTTGTATTCGTCCAGATTGATTGTCGTAACTTCAGAAAAATCCAGCTCTCCCCTGTCGTACCACTCTGCCAGCTTTTTATATGTTCCGACAGGTGTAGAACCGGTTGCAAGCCCGAGTACGCAGTCCGGCTTCATAAGAATCTGTGCAGCAATGATGCTGGCTGCCCTGCAGCTCATCTGGTCATAGTCTTTCGTTTTGTAAATTTTCATAAATAAAACCCTCCATTCTTTTTATTTATATGGCTTTTTGCCATTGGTAATATTGAGTATAACATACTTTTTCATCATTTCAAATAGTATGATAAAAATTTTCAAAAATAAAATAAAATGAAAAAAATTTTCAAAAATGTATTGACAAAAGAGGAATGCAATTATAGAATATACTCATAAAATACAACATATGCATAAGGCAGATAACAAAAGCCTGTGCACCAAAAGGAGGAGGTATAAAATATGAAGTATCGCAAAATTCTGGCAATGACACTTAGCTGTGTAATGGCATTTTCACTGGCAGCCTGCGGCAGTCAGGACAGCGGGGCCGGCACTGACCAAAAGGATGACGCTCCGGCGCAGGACGGCGGAGACGAAAATGTTTCTAACGAGGGGGAAAAGGATGAGGCAGACGCTGATGCTGACAAAGACCAGTCTTCTGACGGCGCTTCTACAAGCATCACTCTGTGGACATATCCGATTGGCAGCTGGGGAGATTCCGCGACAGTTGACGGACTGATAAAGAATTTCAACGACGCACATCCTGAAATCCAGGTAACTGTAGAATATCTGGATTACACAAACGGCGACGACCAGATTAACACAGCGATTGAAGGCGGCAAAGCACCTGACCTTGTAATGGAAGGGCCGGAACGTCTTGTTGCAAACTGGGGTGCAAAAGGACTTATGGTCGACCTTTCCGATTTATGGACAGACGAAGCAAAAGAAGCCATTTATGACTCCGTAGAGAGCGCATGTCAGAATAACGAAGGCGTATTCTACGAATATCCGCTGTGTATGACAGCACATACAATGGCAATTAACCGTGATGTATTTGAAGAAGCAGACGCACTTCAGTATCTGGATGAAGAAAAAGGCACCTGGACGACAGAGAACTTCCAGAAAGCGGTTCAGGCAGTCGTAGATTCCGGCAAAGCACAGGCAGGCGCTGTATTCTGCGGCGGCCAGGGCGGCGACCAGGGTACGCGTGCCCTGATTAACAACCTGTACGGCGGTACCTTTACTAATCCGGAGCATACCGAATATACAGCAAACAGCGATGAAAATATCAAGGCACTCGAGCTGCTCAAGGGCATGGAAGGGCTTAATTTTGATGCATCCATTCAGGGCGGCGACGAAGTAAACCTGTTCAGCAACGGCACGCTGGCAATGGCATTCTGCTGGAATGTATCACAGGAAAAGAACAATGCAGAGACAATTGCATTTGACGTCCTTCCTATGGCATTCCCGACAGAAAGCGGCGACCCGAAACTCTGCGGCGGTATCTGGGGATTTGGTATTTTTGATAACGGTGATGCAGCTAAAATCGATGCAGCCAAAACATTTATCGACTTTATGGCTAACGATGAGACACAGGTTGTAGAAAGCGTAAAAGCTTCCAGCTACTGGCCGGTAAAAGACCTGGGCAACATTTATGAAGGCGATGAGCTGATGACGGAATACGCGAAATTTATCCCATTTATGGGCGATTACTATCAGGTAGTAAGCGGCTGGGCAGAAGCCCGCACTGCATGGTGGAATATGCTTCAGCAGATTGGCACCGGCACAGATGTAAAAACAGCGGCAGACGAATTTGTAGACACGGCAAATGCTGCAGCTGCAGGAAATTAACCCAAAAAACGCAGTGTTTAACATTCACTGCTAAAACAGCAGTTTAGGAAGCAGTGCAGGAAATTTTTTCTAAGTCAGACATGCAGACTTGCGCCCCTTCCCGGCATAATAAGCGGGAAGGGGCATTTTCTGACCAAATTTGCCTAAAAACAGCTGATTTCCTAAATAAAACAAAGCTAGAAAAAAGGAGGGAAGGAATCTTATGAATACAAAGAATCCTATGAGCAAGGCGCTTATCCGCCGTGAAACAATTGCTGGCTATGCTTTTATGGCTCCTAGTCTGATTTTCTTTCTGGGATTTGTAATCTATCCCATGGTTCAGTGTGTCTTCACCAGTTTCTTTGATTCCACAATGAACCGGGAAGATATTTTTATCGGCTTTGCAAACTACAGCGAACTGTTTTCCGATTCTGTTTTTATGGGTGCGCTGTGGAATACCGTTATCATCGTAATTGTATCTGTTCCAGTCACATGTATATTTTCTCTTTGGGTAAGTTCTGTCATTTATGATTTGAAAGGCCCGCTGTGCTCTGCATTCAGATGTATCTTTTATCTTCCGGTTGTAACCGGTTCTGTTGCCGTTACTGTCGTATGGAAGTGGATGTTCAACAATTATTATGGTATCTTTAATTATATCGGCACCAAAACAGGAATGCTCGAACAGAATATTAACTGGCTGGGTGATGAAAGATATGCGCTCGGATGCATTATTCTGATTCTTCTGACAACATCCGTAGGCCAGCCAATCGTTCTGTATGTTTCCGCGCTGAACAATGTAGACCAGTCGCTTGTAGAAGCCGCTGAGGTAGACGGCGCTACGAGATTCCAGTGTTTCTGGAAAATCAAATGGCCGCAGATTATGCCGACGACTCTGTACATACTCGTTATCACTACCATTAACAGCTTCCAGTGTTTCGCGCTGATTCAGCTTCTGACAAGCGGCGGTCCGAATCACAGCACCGATACGATTATGTACTATATTTATTACAATGCGTTTAAGCTGTACCGTTATGGTTATGGAAATGCTATGGGTGTTATTCTTGCTATCATTATCGCCGTACTTTCGGCCGTACAGTTTAAGATGGCTAAGACAGAGTAAGGAAGGGGGACGCATCCTATGAAAAATTCAAAATTAAACCGCACTGGCGCTTATAAAGCGGTATCCGTCGTTATCATTGCCATTTTTGCATTTTTGTTTGCATTTCCTCTTTACTGGATTATTACAGGCTCCTTTAAAACGCCTGCAGCCATCAATGCTCCGGCGCCGCAGTGGTGGCCTTCTGAATGGGTTATGGATAATTACCAGAAGCTGTTCAGCAGACAGGTAGCTCCGCTGTGGGAAATCCATATTCCGTTTACAGAAGCTGTGTTCGCAGGACCGGAAGTGCCGGCAGCGCTCCGCTGGCTGTTAAATACCGTTTTTATGGGCGTCATGTCCATGATTCTTACCTGTATTACCGCTGCAATGGCCGGATATGCACTGGCAAAGAAACGGTTTTTAGGCCGTACAATTGTATTTTCCCTGATTGTCTGTGCAATGGCACTGCCAAAACAGGTAATTTTAATTCCATTACTGCGTGAAATGTCCTCACTGGAGCTGTATAATACGATGTGGGCAGTTATTTTCCCGATTGTGGGCTGGCCGTTCGGCGTATTTTTAATGAAACAGTTCGCAGAAGGCATTCCGGGAGAAATGATGGAAGCCGCCAAGATTGACGGCGCGGGAGAATGGAAAACATTTTATACAATTGCGCTTCCGCTGATTAAGCCCGGCATCGGCGCGCTGGCGATTTTTACATTCATCAATTCCTGGAATGATTACTTTATGCAGTTAATTATGTTAAGCAGCACGAACAACCTGACCATTTCCCTTGGTATTGCCAAGCTTCAGGCAGAGAACGCAACCGATTTCGGCCTGATTATGGCGGGCGCATCGTTAGCAGCGATACCGATTATCATTATCTTCCTGATTTTCCAGAAATACTTTACAAAGGGTATTACAATGGGAGCAGTCAAAGGATAAAAAAAAATAAAAATAAAGATAAAAATATGGATAATGATAAAAAAAGGGGATGAGATTATGATTTATACAGAAATAAAAAATCTGCTAAATTACCGCGGAATCGGCAAAAATCTGGATGCTGCCATTGATTTTCTATGCGCTCATCCGCTTGAAGAATTTAAGCCGGGACATTATGAAATAGACGGTGAAAACCTGTATCTGAATGTATTTGATTACGATACTGTTTTAGAAAGCGAAGCTTTTTTTGAAGCACATCAAAAATACGCAGATATCCATATGACCGTGACCGGAGAAGAAGTAATCGGTGTTTCCGATACTTCCAGAGTAACGCTGACGCAGAAGGGAGCAGACCTTTTTGAGGCGGACGGCGCCGTTGAGCATTATATTAAAATCTCTCCCGGCAAAGCGCTGGTTACCCTGCCTGAAGACGCCCACAAAGTGAAAATGGCATGCGGCCAGCCCGCACCGGTCAGAAAAGCCGTTATAAAAGTGTATCTAGGTTAACATTGTATTCCGTCCAGCCAGATAAAAAAGCTGGATGGAATATGCATCAAAACCGCGTTCTATACATCAAATCAGACAGCGGTACTTGGAGAAGGAGGCTAAAACATGAGAAATACAGAAAAATATCAGGGGATAATACCAGCATTTTATGCATGCTATAATGATAACGGGGACGTTGACGCGCAGCGTGTCGAGCTCTTAACAGCGTACATGATTCAAAAAGGAGTCAAAGGCGTCTATGTCGGGGGTTCTTCCGGAGAATGCATTTACCAGACCGTAGCCGACAGAAAGCTGACGCTCGAACATGTGATGAAGGCGGCCGAGGGAAAGCTGACTGTCATTGCCCACGTTGCCTGCAACAATACAGCAGAAAGCCGGGAGCTGGCAGCTCACGCACAGAGTCTGGGAGTAGACGCCATTGCGGCAATCCCGCCGATTTATTTTCATCTGCCGGAATATGCCATTGCCCGGTACTGGAATGATATTTCGGATGCAGCTCCCGACACCGATTTTGTCATTTATAATATCCCGCAGCTTGCCGGAGTCGCACTGACCATGCCGCTGTTTCGTGAAATGATAAAAAATCCGCGCGTAGCGGCTGTGAAAAACAGCTCCATGCCGACACAGGACATCCAGATGTTTAAGGCAGAAGGCGGCGAAGGCTTCACCGTATTTAACGGCCCGGACGAACAGCTCGTTTCCGGTCTTGCCATGGGCGCAGACGGCGGCATCGGCGGCACCTACGCGGTAATGCCGCAGCTGTACTTAAAAATCGAAGAACTTATGAAGGCCGGAAATATTTTACAGGCACAGAAGGTGCAGTATGCCGCAAACGAAATTATTTACGGCATGTGCGCGTGCCACGGAAATATGTACGGCGTTATCAAAGAAATACTGAAAATCCGTGAAGGACTGCAGCTTGGCGGCGTCAGAAAACCGCTTCCTTCGCTTATCCCGGAAGATATGGAGCAGGTTCATAAATGTGCGTCCATGATTGACAAAGCGATTCAGGAATTTTGCTAAAACAGGTAAACCGCCGTTTTATTCAGAAAGGAGAATCTCATGAAGAAAGAAGAATTATTTGAACGGATAAAAGGAAAAGTGATTGTATCCTGCCAGGCAGTTCCCGGAGAGCCGCTTTATGTGGAAGAAAAATCCATTATGTACCTGATGGCGCGGGCCGCAAAACAGGCCGGAACGCCTGCCATCCGTACGAGCAGTATCCGTGACGTTACTGCCATTAAACAGGAGACCGGGCTCCCGGTTATCGGACTTGTGAAAATCCAGTACGAGGGATTTGAAAGCTATATTACGCCTACCATGAAAGAAGTCGACGACCTGATAGCCGCAGATTCCGATGTCATTGCGCTTGACTGTACCAGTCAGAAACGCGGAGACGGAAAAAGCATCAGCCAGTTTATGACCGAAGTGCGTGAAAAATATCCTCAGGCAGTGCTGATGGCAGATATCTCAACGTATGAGGAAGGCGTGAATGCCTGGAAGCTTGGGATGGATCTTGTCGGAACTACCATGAGCGGCTACACAGATTATACGCCGAAAATGGACGGGCCGGATTATGAGCTGGTACGCAGACTTTCCGAAACTCTGGATATTCCTGTTATCGGGGAAGGCAGAATTCACAGCCCGCAGCAGGCTGTAGAGATGCTCGATGCCGGCGCCTTTGCGGTCGTTGTAGGAGGCGCCATTACAAGACCGCTGGAAATCGCTCAGCGTTTTATCAAAGCTGTGGAAGGCAGGTAAGCTTATGAAAAAGCATGTGGTTTGTTTTGGAGATTCCAATACGCATGGATACTGTGCGCAGACAAACGGACGGTTCGATGAAGAGCAGAGATGGCCCTGCCTGCTGGCGAAGAAGCTGGGCGATGATTTTCTGATTATTGAAGAGGGGCTAAGCGGCCGGACGACCTGCTTTGACGACCCGATTCACGAAGGGCTGCGCGGGCTGGATTCTATTTATTCCTGCCTGATGAGCCATGAGCCTGTGGACCTTTTGATTCTTATGCTGGGAACGAATGATACGAAGGAACGGTTTGGTTCATCTGCCGCGTGTATTGCTCTGGGTCTGAAGCGGCTGGCAGAAAAGGCGGCGGCTGTAAAGGATGCATGGAGGGACGGGGAGGCGAATATACTGATTGTTGTGCCGCAGAATATTGCGCCGGAGTATGCACAGACGGATATCGCTCTGACTATGGGGCGGGGATGTGCGGAGAAGTCTGAACAGCTGGCGTTTGAATTTCGCAAAATTGCTGACCTTTTGGGGTGTCATTTTCTGGATGCGAATGAGGTGGTTTCGGATGGGCCGAATGATGTTGATTTTATGCATCTGACGCTGGAGGGGCATAGACAGCTGGCTGATGCGCTGGAGGGGGAGGTGAGGGAGATTCTTATGTGAGATGTGCGGGGGACGAGGGGGTATCTTGGGCGCTGTTATTGAGGGGGTGGCCTCTCGGGTGCTGTTGCTGAAGGGGACCTCTCGGACGCTGTTACTGAGGGGTGGCCTTCTCGGATTCCGGTACTGAGGGGCGGCCTCTCGGATTCCGGTACTGAGGGGCGGCCTCTCGGATTCCGTTGCTGAAGGGTGGCCTCTCGGATTCCGTTGCTGAAGGGTGGCCTCTCGGACGCCGGGTGACGGGAAGATGCACTGGCTTCCTGCTCCGGCTCCGGAATGTTAAGAATCCCTAAGCATTCTGCATTCAGGCTGTGGCT
>CANDJC010000153.1 GCA_947384955.1 uncultured Eubacterium sp.
AGCGTAGAGGAAGTTAGTGCTATCATCAAAAAGCGTGAGCCTGTACTGGCATAATCACAGCAGCCTAATAACACAAGCAGTAAAGCAGTGAATTTGTATTTGTTAGAGAAAACAATTCGCTGCTTTTTCTTTTTCGGGAAGAAAGACAGTCAGTCAGATTGTCTTTTTTTCGTGCAAAGAAAGGAAAATCAAATATGGCAGATGCAAAAACCAACGCCCTGATGCCAGTTTGGTCCTTGCCCCTTATAAAATCAAAGAGGAACGGGATAAGTTAGACCCTGTGACCGGAGAAGTCGGTTATTATCACGGAAATGCGGATACTCGCAGGCAAAACCCTTATACGAACACGGAAACTGCCTGCATTATCACGGAAACAGGACGGGAAAACAAAAATTATGGATTAAAAACCTTATATATTCTGTATTTGTATTTTTATGATATGCAATCCCATAATCCATTACATCTTCTTCGTCCGTGAGCGGAATTACAATTAAATCATCTATTTGGGCAGGTATGAAAAACTCAGGGAGAATCGCTGCTCCATATCTGCACCTGGCAAGCAGGATGGCGGCCTGGTCATTCTCA
The DNA here is from genome assembly GCA_947384955.1 of uncultured Eubacterium sp. Classification (GTDB taxonomy): domain Bacteria; phylum Bacillota; class Clostridia; order Lachnospirales; family Lachnospiraceae; genus Eubacterium_J. Next base: position 586 of record CANDJC010000153.1, read on the forward strand.
CACATCAGATTAAAATGTGACTGTGAATGGAGCAGTATTTTTTCCTGAAGCCTGTTCCCGTTTTGAAATGGTATAAATTTCGGCAGTGGATGAGATTTTTCGGATACGATGGCATAACTGGAGATGGTTTTCAGCTTCCGAAATGAGCAGTCATCAATGTCTTTTATCATTTCTCTGGTGGCAAGAAACATATCCAGCTGTTTGTTGACGAACAGATTTTTCATTGCGTAATAGTCATGGATAAAAATCTGCGGATACACTCTGGGATATGTTTCCGGCAAGGCGCACAGCATTTCTTGCAGAAATCCCAGTTCCGCATTGCTGGTACAGCCGATTCTGAGATAAGACAGATTCGGATTTATAATTTTCTGAATATTCTTTTCGGCCAGAGTCATTTTTGGCAATGAATGAATAATGCGGCTCCTAACTCATCTTCCAGGGTCTTAATATGATGCGTGACGGTTGGCGTGGACAGGAACAATTCTTCCGCTGCTTTTGTAAAATTCAATTTATCTGTTACAGTGACAAAACATTTCAGCTGCTGGCTGTTCATATACTCTCTGCTCCTTTCTGTATTTTCCTGAAAGCAAGTGACTGGGGGTGGCAGATTGACCCGAAGGGGCTGCGGTTTGCATTAAATGGGATATGGGACCGCTATCAGATTCCGATTTTTGTGGTAGAAAACGGACTGGGCGCTTATGACAAAATAGATGAGGACGGTAAGATAAGGGATGATTACCGCATTGATTATTTAAGACAGCATATCGAACAGCTGCATGAGGCGGTTTTAGACGGAGTTGATTTAAGGGGATATACACCCTGGGGATGTATTGATTTAGTATCTGCTTCTACCGGACAGATGGCAAAACGGTACGGATTCATTTTTGTAGAAAGATATGATGACGGAACCGGAGATTTTTCAAGGCGAAGGAAAGAATCCTTTTACTGGTACAGGAAAGTAATTGAGAGCAATGGCGCAGATTTAAAATAACGTAAGGAAGATACAGGAAATAGAAGCTGAAAAACAGTTAAAGGAGATGTTAATTTATGGAGGCACAGGGAAAAGCAGATTTTCAAAACGGGAAATTATTTCCGATGATTTTAAAGTTTTCAATCCCGGCAGCAGTTTCGCTGCTGATTACAGCCATTTATAATATCGTTGACCGGATATTTGTAGGGAATTTTAACGGCACATCTGCGCTGGCCGGATTGTCGGTCTGCTTTCCGCTGTCCTACATGATGATGGCTTTCGGGCTTACCTGCAGCGCAGGCGGTTCTACCTTGTTCAGCCTTTTTGCAGGCAGAAAAGATACAGATAAAATGAACAGGGCTTTTGGCAATGCATTTGTACTGGTCTGTATATTTGAAATATTACTATCTATGGTATTGCTTGTATTTGCCGATCCGTTCCTGCGTATTTTTGGTGTGACGGATACTTCTTATGAATATGCAGCCGCCTGCTATAATATTGTTGCGCTGGGATGTCTGTTTCAGGGACTGACGCAGTTATTTTGCGACTTTGTAAGGGTTTCCGGGAAACCGGTGCTTGGGATGTGCGTCACCGGCATCGGAGCTGTAACGAATATTATTCTGGACGCGCTTTTTGTGGCGGTATTGGATTTCGGCGTGACTGGCGCTGCGTGGGCAACAGTAATCGGACAGATATTTTCCATGATATTCGGAGCGTATCTTGTATTTGGAAAAAAGACGATGGTTGTGATTTCAAAAAAGATATTCCGAATGGATTGCACAATCTGGACGGAAATTATTTCCTGCGGCTTTGCTTTTTGGGTAGCACAGATGGCAATGGGATTTATCAGCCTTGTTTATAACAGCCAGCTTGGAAAGTATGGCGGGGATACGGCTATCAGTGTATATGCGGTGGCAGCAAGTATCATGACTTTTGTTATCATGCCGGCAAGCGGTATCAGTCAGGGGATTCAGCCCATTGTGGGAAACAATTATGGAGCCGGAAAAAACAGACGGGTTATGCAGACCTTATATCAGGCAGCCGGATTTTCAGTGGCAGTTACCTGCATTATCTGGATAATTGTCATGATTTTTCCGAGACAGATACTCGCTGCTTTTATCATTGTTTTTGGTCTGGCTGGAACACAGGGAATTGCTGGGGAAGGAGAATAACGGTTAGAGCGGTTTGTAACAAAGAGGAGACACCGTCAGTATCTGGTGCCTCCTTTTTTGAATGCGTTTTATTCTGTTTTCGGAAGCTTCGCGCGATATACTGCGAGTTCTTCATCGGTAGGAATATAATCGTCCATTTTGCCGTCATGGAATTTTTCATATGCAACCATATCAAAATACCCGGTTCCGGTAAGGCCGAAGACAATCGTTTTCTCTTCGCCCGTTTCTTTGCATTTTACGGCTTCGTCAATGGCGACGCGGATGGCATGGGAGCTTTCCGGTGCAGGAAGGATTCCTTCGATTCTTGCAAAATATTCTGCGGCTTCAAATACTTCGGTCTGTTTTACACTGACCGCTTCCATCAGCCCCTGATGATACAGCTCAGACAGCGTAGAACTCATGCCATGGTAGCGCAGTCCGCCTGCATGATTTGCAGAAGGGATAAAATCGCTGCCCAGCGTATACATTTTAGCAAGCGGGCAGACCATTCCCGTATCACAGAAATCATAGGCATATACGCCTCTGGTCAGGCTCGGACAGGATGCTGGCTCGACAGCGATAATGCGGCAGTCTGCTTCGCCGCGGAGTTTTTCGCCCATAAACGGTGCAATCAGGCCGCCGAGGTTAGAGCCGCCTCCGGCACAGCCTATCACAATATCCGGCTTAATGCCATATTTGTCCATAGCGGCTTTCGTCTCCAGGCCGATTACGGACTGGTGAAGAAGTACCTGATTGAGCACGCTGCCTAATACATAGCGGTAACCCTCGCTGGATACAGCCTTTTCAACTGCTTCTGAAATGGCGCAGCCAAGACTGCCTGTCGTACCCGGATGCTCAGCCAGAATCTTTCTGCCGACTTCTGTCTCCATGGACGGCGACGGAGTTACGGATGCGCCGTAGGTACGCATAACTTCGCGGCGGAAAGGCTTCTGTTCATAGGAGCATTTTACCATATAGACTTTGCAGTCCAGGTCAAAATAAGAGCATGCCATAGAAAGAGCAGTTCCCCACTGGCCGGCGCCGGTTTCTGTGGTCACGCCTTTGAGCCCCTGTTTTTTTGCATAATAGGCCTGGGCGATGGCGGAGTTTAATTTGTGGCTGCCGCTGGTGTTGTTGCCTTCAAATTTATAATAAATTTTTGCCGGTGTATCGAGCTTTCTTTCCAGACAGTAAGCGCGGACCAGCGGAGACGGACGGTACATTTTATAGAAACTGAGGATTTCTTCCGGGATTTCAAAAAATGCCGTGTCGTTATCTAATTCCTGTGCGACTAATTCTTCACAGAAAACGCCTGCAAGTTCTTCCGCTTTCATTGGCTTAAGAGTGCCTGGATTTAAAAGCGGCACCGGTTTCTGTTTCATATCGGCACGAAGATTATACCATGCTTTCGGCATCTCGTTTTCATTCAGGTATATTTTATAAGGGATTTTTTCGTTATTCATTGCAGTTTTACCTCCATAAATAAGTCTGCTGTTTCTTTTTTTGAAATCTTTCATTAATTAGCTGCTTTTATCAGTCTGTCCGCGCCCTTTCAGGCGCCAGCGTTTTGTCAGTAGCATGGTATCTGCCTCCTTAAAACAGGGAATCTGATTCTGGTTCTGATTTCTGCCCTGAGTGATAAATAAACAAAAAACGCCCCTGACAGAAATATACGCTCTGTCAAGGACGAATAGGTACAGATACAGTACGACACTATCCGCGGTGCCACCTTGATTCACGGTACGACCCGTGCACTTAGCAGGATACCAGCATATCCCCGGCATTTATACGCTTGCCTGCAGCGTCGCAGAATACTCTGTGAAAATCACATTTGACTGCGCCCTCAGCGGTCCATTTGACAACTTGTTTCTCACCTGACTCTCAGCATCACAGGCTCTCTGTAAAGGCATCATTGCCGTTATCTCCGCTTCAACGGTTTGGGATGTTAAATTTGTTATGTATTGTATCACCGCAGGAGGTGTATGTCAATAGTTTTTTCTTTTCTTCAGGATAAATTGTAACAGTTCAGACAAGCTGGCCTGTTACTTGCAAAAATCCATATAAAATCGCTTCGCGATGGGATTTTTGCACTCCTGAATCACTTTCTTACGTCCCGCACAGTAAATGTGCAGGACTATCTGAACTGTTACGATAAATTTACACAATGCCTTTCTTATAGATGTCACCCTCATTTCTTTCTTTGTGATTTATTCCCCAAATCCTCTGTTACGGCATCCCGGACAAATTTTATTCCAAACTTATTCTCAATGTGTTATAATCATAAATGCTGGGAATAAAAGCTCGGAATAAATTCATGCCGGGGAGTATGTCAATGATTATAAAACAGATTGTATTAGATTTATGTGCAATGAATAATGAACAGGAATGTCTCACTGTTTCGAACAATAATGAAAAAGCAAAGGCGAAAATCTGCTATGATAGATATATACTACATTGAAGATGATTCTGATATTGCATATGATGTAAAACAGTATCTGGAACAAAAGGGCTTTCAGGTAACGGTATGTGTTACGCTTTCTAAGGCAAAGCAGATGCTGGGCAGGCAGATACCGGCTCTTGTGCTGCTTGACTGGAATATGCCGGACGGCCGCGGGGACAGCCTGTGTCAGTGGATACGGAGCAGCTGTCAGGAACTGCCGGTTATTTTCCTTACTGTCCGCGGAGAATCCCGTGATATTGTCGCCGGGTTTCAAAGCGGCGCGGACGATTATGTGGTAAAGCCGTTTGCACTGGAGGTATTGTACTCCCGAATTCTGGCCTTGCTGCGCAGAAGCAAAAATGCAGCCGGACAGTATCTTTCCTGTGACGGAATCATGCTGGACCAAAACCGCCGCATCGTCTTTTGCAGTGCAGGAAAAGCATCCGGCGCTCATATCCCGGCAGACGGAGACAGAGAAGAAATCAGCCTGAGCGCTGCGGAGTATCAGCTTCTTTTGTTCCTGATGCAGAATAAGGGAAAAACCGTTACCAGAGAACAGATTTTAGAACATGTATGGGATGTAAACGGCAGCTATGTAAATGACAATACGCTGACAGTTACCATGAAACGGCTGCGGGACAAGCTTCACCAGCCTTCCTGTCTGAAAACAGTCAGAAGTGTCGGGTACCGTATGGAAGATACAAAAGGAACGGATGTAACATAATTTCATCTGGCAGGCGGATGTGATATAAGCAGGAAAGAGACGCTGAAAATGGCGCCTTTTTCCTGCTTTTGTCAGTTTCAGTCCGGAGCGCTGCGGATACGTCCTGAATGAAATAAAAATAATGCTTGACAACTTTGTTCTACTGGGATAGAATACAATTATTCTATTGCAATAGAACGGAGGAATATTATGTCAGTAAAATTATTTGAGTCAGAATTAAAAGTAATGGACCTGTTATGGAAAGAAGGTGATTTACCGGCAAAAGAAATTGCACAGCGGCTGAAAGAGCAGATTAACTGGAGCAAAACAACTACCTATACGGTATTGAAAAAATGCGTAGAGAAAAAAGCGGTTCTGCGCACAGACCCGGGATTTCTCTGCAGCCCGCTGATTAGCAGGCAGGAAGTACAAAAAGAAGCAACAAAAGATTTCATTGACAAAATGTACGGCGGTTCTAAAGACCTTTTAATTGCGTCGCTGCTAGGACAGCAGGAACTGACAGCGGAAGATATCGCACGGCTGAAAAAGCTGGCAGAAGAATTAAAATGAGGTGATTATGGATAACATAAACATGTTATATACGGGGCTGAAAGGCTCCTTTCTGATAGCAGCGGTCATCTGCTTCAGGCATTTTTTCTTTCATCAGATTCCAAAGCGGTTTTTTGTATTTTTATGGATTTGTGCCATAACACGGCTGCTTTTTCCGTTTTCCATACCGGTCAGCGAATCCGCAGGCAGCTGGCTTCAAAAGACAGTATCGCAGGCTTTGCAGACGTCTGATTTGAAAAGACAGATTCAGGAACAAATGCAGCCGGATGTGCAAAGCAGCAGCTCTGAGCAGCTAAATGCCCATTCCGGTACAGCCCTGCGCGAACATTCCAAAAACCCGGATGCCCGTTCTGGTATCAAATCTGCTGATTTGGATACATTTCCTGAAGGTACAGATTTAAAAAAAGCGGCGAAACGGGTACAGAATGCCGCGGCGCAGATTCATCTGAAAGAAGTATTTTTCGTGATATGGCTGTCAGTGGCGGGCATGCTTGCCGCCGGGATTCTGATTAAGCATATCTGCACTTTAAGATTATACAAAACATCGCTGCCTTTTGATAACGAAACAGCTGAAAAATGGCTGCGCTCACACAGCAGCTTTCCCAAAGCAGCTCTTCGCAGATCAGAATTTGTAAAAAGTCCTCTGACATACGGCGTCATCCGCCCGGTGATTCTGCTTCCTTCAGAAATCAGCCTGAGTGAAGAGGAATATTTATGTATTATGGAACATGAATGGGTACATATCCGCAGAAAAGACGTTCTTGTAAAATATCTGCTGTGTCTGACCGTATGCATTTACTGGTTTCATCCGCTGGTCTTTATAATGGCAGTGTTATTAAACAGAGATATCGAGCTGGCCTGTGATGAAGAAGTGACCCGTACCTGTTCAAAACATTACAAAAAAGCTTACGCACTTGTTTTAATCCGCCTGGCACAGGAATCCCGGCAGTCCGTGTGGCCGCTCAATGCCTGTTTTGCCAGACACTCAGAAATAGAAGAAAGGATTCGGTTAATTATGAACACAAAAAAATATCCAAAAAAAGCGGCTATAGCAGCAGCCGGAATGCTCTGCTGTATCCTTACAGCATTCACAGCATCCGCACAGGAAGCACCAGACAAAGCAGCCAGTCAGACTGAAAATACAGGACGAAACGAGGCAGAAATTTCCCTGAATGAGTCTGAAGCACCGGCTGCAGAAACACAGAACAGGCAGGAAAATACTTCGGAACTTTCCGAGACACCAGCGACATCAGCAGACAGTCCGGCATCAGCGGCAGCACAGCCAGACATCAGCGACAAAAGCAGCGGACAGCCCGGCATCAGCGACATCAGCGAACAGCCCGGCATCAGCGACATCAGCGAACAGCCCAGCATCAGCGACAAAAGCAGCGGACAGCCCGGCATCAGCGACGTCAGCAAACAGTCCGGCATCAGAGAACACAGCCCGGCATCAGCGACATCAGCAGACAGCCCGGCAGATGTGACAAAAGCAGCGACATCATCGGACAGCCCGGCAGATGTGACAAAAGCAGCGACATTATCGGACAGCCGGAAAGGTTCACAAGCAGCGACATTATCAGACAGCCGGACAGGTATGCCAGCAGCCAGGTTATCAGACAGCCAGACAGACGAAGCAGCTGGTAAAGCGAAAGAAACCTCGGACAGCCGGACGAATGCCGCAGCATTACATGCCGGGGATACAAAAGCCGAATTAAGCACAAAAGAAGATATAAATGCCGCAGCATGCATTAACGAAGCATCAAATGCCGCAGCAGGCACCAGGGAAACACCAGGCGTCTCAGCAAGTGCTGGAAAAGCAGCAAATGCTCAGTCTGCAGCAGATTACAAAAATATTTCAAAAGAGCAGCAGACTGCCGGAGAACAGATTGCGGAACTGGCAAAATTATATCTGGGAAACCCTTATAAAGCAGGCGGAACCGACTTAGCAGAAGGAACAGACAGCATCGGATTTGTCAGGGCAGTCTATGCACTGGCCGGAATCGAGCTTCCAGCAGACATTCAGGCACTGGCAGCTGTCGGAACAGATGTACCGCTTGACAGACTGTCAGCCGGAGACATCATTATTTACAGCTCAGCATACGGCCAAAACCAATTCTTTCATGCGGCAGTTTATGACGGCAGCGGCAGCGTTATCCATGCCAGCAATATGAAAACCGGCATAAAACTTTCTGCTTATAACTACAGAGAAATCAGCCAGGCCATACGCATTATCAATTAGAAAACACAGCATCAGCCATCCGTCCGCATCGCAGATATCATATCGGCATCCACCCGCTGTACCATCCGCCCGTTCCATATCTGCAGAATATACGTAAAGCATATCAAAACCAGCCGGATGGCGGAAAGATGTCCTGGCTTCCTGAGACATTGGAGGAATGTTTAGAATCCCTTGGCATTCTGCACGAAAACCAGGCGGCGAAGCCGAAGCGGCACTTTTAGCTGCTGGCAGCAGACCAGGGCGAACTAAGTGCCGCGACCGTCCGCAGCCACAGCATAGAAGCAGAATGCCTAGGGATTCTTAACATTCCGGAGCCGGAACAGGAAGCCAGGACATCTTTCCGCCATCCGGCGTCCGAGAGGCCAAATCCCCCTGCAACCGAAACACTTACACCCATCCAGCCGCCCTCCCTGCATCTTTCAGTTGCCCTCCACCCTCCCCAAGTGTATAATACTGCATAAAAAAGGAGGAAATAAACAAATGAAAATAGGTCTTGTATCCTGTTCAAACGGGCAGCCGCCCGAACAGAAAAAAAACATCAGCCAGCTGATTCAAATCCTATCTGACATGGGCATTTCAGCCGTAACAGCAAAACATTTCTACGCAAAAGACGGCATCTTTGGCGGCACAGCAAAAGAGCGGGCCGAAGCTCTGATGACATTTTACCAGGATAAAAGCATTGATGCAGTCTTTGATGTCTCAGGCGGAGACCTGGCAAATGAAGTGCTTGCATTTTTAGATTACGGCATCATAGCCGGCTTAGAAAAAATGTTCTGGGGCTACAGCGACCTGACAGCCATTATCAATGCAGTCTATGCCAAAACAGGCAGAGCATCCGTCCTGTACCAGGTAAAAAACCTCGTACGGGATAACACCGGACTGCAGCGAAAACAGTTTCAGGCTTCCGTTACAGGAACTAAAAAAGATTTATATCAAATCCGTTACACATTTTTACAGGGCCAGAAAATGGAAGGCACCGTAACTGGAGGAAATATCCGCTGTCTGCTAAAATTAGCAGGAACCCCATACTGGCCGGACATGCAGGGCAAAATCCTCCTGCTGGAATCCTTAGGCGCAGGAATACCGCAGACGGCAGCATTTTTCAGCCAGCTTGAGCAGATGGGAGTATTTAAACAGGTATCTGGAATCCTTCTTGGAACGTTTACAAAATTAGAACAGTCAGAAAATGCACAAACCCCGTTCCAGCTGCTTTCCAGCCACATTCCGCCGGCCCTTCCCGTTGCACGCACACCGGATATCGGGCACAGTCCGGATGCAAAAGCCATTGTCATAGGTTCCTTTCAGCGTTTTTCAGAAATCAAAACAAAAAGACTGACACTAAAACCGCTGGGCATGCAGTATTTAAACACATCGCACGAATATACAAAAGACCCCGAAAATACAAAATACATGCTGTACCTTCCCAATGACACAATCGAAGATACGATTCAGTTTTTAGAAGACACAGACCGTGAATGGCAGAAAAAAGAACCTTCTTATTATGAATTTGCCATCCTTTACCGCGATACCATCTCAGGCACCGGAGACACTCTGCACATCGGCTCCATTGGCATCGAGCTGAACGCTGAGAAAAATGAAGCAGAATTCGGATGGATTATCAGCAAAAAATACTGGAACAGAGGCATTGCCTTTGAAGCAGCACAGGCCCTTCTGTCATACGCCAGACAGGAACTCAGAATCCCTCACTTCACCGCACACTGCGATTCCGAAAACACAGCCTCCTATCATGTAATGGAAAAACTAGGCATGAAACGGACCGCTGTATACGGCGGAAGAAAAAATAAACAATCACAGGAAGAACGCACAGAATACCTTTACAGATTATAAGCAGCCGTTTTCACATGATTCTGCTTTAACAGCTGAAAATAAATCTACTGAACAGATAATTACAAAACATGCCAGCAAGCATCTGGATTTACAAAATCTGAAAAACAGAAAATATCTGATAAATAGTTTCCCGGCCAGAAATAACAGTTTAAACAACCGGACGCTGGAATAGAAGATTGTCCAGAATAAGAAATCTGCCCAGCTATAATCAGCTATGCCTGACATCACTGGATAATCAGCTGTCAGAATAGAAGGTTTGTCAAATAACAATCAGCCAGACATTACAAAGAAATTCCACCCACCCATTTATACTTTCCAGCCCCCCCCTGCAGTCTGCCTGCCATCAAAAAAAACAGCAGAATATCCACACCCTCCCATGTAAAACCTGCCAAAACCAGCCGGGTAACGGGAAGATGCACTGGCTTCCATTTACAGTCTGCCTGCCATCAAAAAAACAGCAGAATATCCACACCCTCCCATGTAAAACCTGCCAAAACCAGCCGGGTGACGGGAAGATGCACTGGCTTCCAGCGACATTGGAGGAATGTTTAGAATCCCTTAGCATTCTGCCCAAAAACCAGGCGGCGAAGCCGAAGCGGCACCGGTAGCTGCTGGCAGTAAGCCAGGGCGAATAGGTGCCGCGACCGTCCGCAGCCACAGCCTGAATGCAGAATGCTTAGGGATTCTTAACATTCCGGA
>CANDJC010000154.1 GCA_947384955.1 uncultured Eubacterium sp.
AACATTCCGGAGCCGTCACAGGAATCCGGTGCATCTTCCCGTCACCCGGCGTCCGCGCCGCCATACCCCCCCCATCCAAACCATTCCACCAAAACCGCCACCCCCCTCCCCGCAAAAAGGACGAACATCATATTGTCATTTTCCATCCAAAAGTTTATAATAGACATGGAAAATTGAAACAATTTGAAAGGAGTCGATCAGAAATGCATACATTTCAGCCTTATCCAATGGATTTAATCGAATTTGATCCATTTACAAAAATTGGAAAAGAATGGATGCTGATTACTGCAAAGCAAGGAGACAAAATCAACGCCATGACCGCCAGCTGGGGAGGTGTCGGCGTACTGTGGGGCAAAAATACCGCATTTATTTTCGTAAGAGACAGCCGTTATACAAAAGAACTCATTGACGCCAGCGGCTATTTTTCTCTTACATTTTTCGACAGCAGCTATAAATCTGCCCTGAAATATTTCGGAATGGTCTCCGGACGAACGGAAGATAAGATTAAAAATGCAAAAATGAACGTGAATTACTACAAAGAAATTCCGTTTCTTGATGAAGGAAATTTTGTAATATGCTGCCGAAAGATGTCTGCAACACCAATACTTCCAGAGCAGTTTCTTGACCCTGAAATTCAAAAACAGTGGTATGCGGACGGCGACCTGCATACGATGTATGTCGGAGAAATTGTCCAGATACTGGCACGCTGAAAAGCGGAGAATGCCCGCATATCCCGTTTGAAAGCTGTCCTGAAATTACAGGTCATAAAAACAGGCAGCGGCTGCTCAGACCAGTCCGCTGCCATATTTGCATTACACGCTGATTTCCGCCGTCATCCCCAGCACATCCCTGTTTTCTTCCAGCACCGGGTTCACGACATCGTTTAAGAATTTTTCCACCTGCAGCGGCGCACGCCCCACATATTTTGCCGGGTCCATGCCTGCCTGCAGTTCTTCCAGCGTAAGATGAAAAGCCGAATCTGCGGCAATCAGCTCCAGCAGGTTATTATCCAGGCCGTGTTTTTTCACATTCTCCCCGGCCTGCATGGACAGCTGGCGGATGCGCTCATGCAGCTTCTGGCGGTCTCCGCCTTTTTTCACGGCATCCATCATAATATTTTCAGTCGCCATAAACGGCAGCTCTGCCATCAGATGCTTCGTAATGACTTTCTCATAAACCACCAGCCCGTCCACGACATTCAGGCACAAATCCAAAATACCGTCCACTGCTAAAAATCCTTCCGGTATCGAAAGCCTTTTATTTGCCGAATCATCCAGCGTGCGTTCAAACCACTGGACTGCCGAAGTGACCGCCGGATTGAGCGCGTCAATCATGACATAGCGGGCCAGCGACGCAATCCTTTCACTGCGCATCGGATTGCGCTTATAAGCCATTGCTGACGAACCAATCTGATTTTTTTCGAACGGCTCTTCTACTTCTTTTAAATGCTGCAGCAGACGGATATCATTGGACATTTTGTGAGCGCTTGCCGCAATGCCTGCTAAGACATTTGCCACCCTGGTATCTGCTTTCCTGGAATAGGTCTGCCCGGATACCGGATAGCACTGGGCAAATCCCATTTTTTTGGCAATCATCGGGTCTATTTTATCAATCGTTTCCTGGTCAGACTGAAACAATTCCTGAAAACTGGCCTGGGTCCCGGTCGTCCCCTTTGAGCCAAGCAGCTTCATCGTGCCGATTACATAGTCTGTATCTTCTAAGTCCATTAAAAATTCCTGCAGCCACAGGGAAGCGCGCTTGCCCACAGTCGTCGGCTGCGCCGGCTGAAAATGGGTAAATGCGAGCGTCGGCAGATTTTTATACGTATCCGCAAATTCCGCCAGCTTTGCAATCACATTGATAAGCTTTCTGCGCACAAGCTGCAGCGCCTCGGTCATAATAATAATATCTGTATTGTCCCCCACATAGCAGGAAGTCGCTCCAAGATGTATAATTCCGGCCGCCTTCGGACACTGCAGCCCGTAAGCGTAGACATGGCTCATCACATCGTGGCGCACCTCTTTTTCCCGCCGGATGGCATCTTCATAATTAATATCCTCTGCATGGGCCTTCAGCTCGTCAATCATTTCCTGTGTAATGACCGGCCTGCCGTCCGCCCCCTTTAACCCTAATTCCATTTCCGTTTCTGCCAGCGCAATCCACAGTTTTCTCCATGTCTGGAATTTTTTATCCTGGGAAAATAGATACTGCATCTGCCTGCTGGCATAGCGCTCGGATAACGGACTGCTGTATCTGTCTGATTCTGCTGCCATATCTGCATGCTCCTCCCTATGCTAAGTCTTTCTGCTAAATCTCTTATCTAATATTTACCGCCGAAATCTTTTCACCGGAACTTCTGCGTTATTTTATCCTGTCATAATAGTCGCCGCGGATATCTTCTTTCGGCGGCTGCATCGGATAATGTCCGGTAAAGCAGCCCTTGCAGATGGAAAGGCCGTCCACCATTTCTTCCAGCCGCTCCACTCTTAAATATCCAAGACTGTCCGCGCCTAAAATATCCCGGATTTCATCGATTGTTTTCTGATACGCAATCAGCTGCTCGCGTTCCGGTATGTCTGTTCCAAAATAACACGGCCACAGAAACGGAGGCGAGCTAATCCTGACATGAACTTCCGCTGCCCCGGCTTCTTTGAGCATGGATACGATTCTGCCGGAAGTCGTTCCCCTTACAATCGAATCGTCAATCATAATAATGCGCCTGCCATTCACCGCTTCTTTAATGGCATTGAGCTTTACGCGCACGCCGTCTGAACGGAACGACTGCTTCGGCTTGATAAAAGTCCTTCCCACGTAACTGTTTTTCATAAATGCAATCCCGTACGGAATCCCCGACTGCATGGAATAGCCGAGCGCCGCCGCGTTGCCTGATTCCGGCACGCCCGTTACCAGGTCTGCCTCCACAGGCGAATCCATGGCCAGAAAACGCCCGGCATTGATTCTGGAATTGTAAACGCTGACCCCGTCAATCCGGCTGTCCGGCCTTGCAAAATAAATATATTCAAAAATACATCTGGCAGTTTTTTCCTTTGGCAGGCACAGCGTCTTATCGGACTGCACGCCGCCGTCCGGTGAAATCGTAACAATCTCGCCCGGAAGCACGTCCCGGATATATTCTGCCCCGATTGTTTCGAGCGCACAGGTTTCCGATGCCAGAAAATAAGCGCTTCCCCGTTTTCCAATACAAAGCGGCTTAAATCCGAACGGGTCCCTGGCCCCGATTAATTTCCTCGGACTCATAACGACAAGCGCATAAGCGCCCTTGATTTTTCTGGCTGCCCGCAGAACCGCCTCTTCGACTGTTTTGGATTTCAGCCTTTCTCTTGCGATATGATAAGCAATCACTTCCGAATCAATCGTCGTCTGAAAAATCGCCCCGGTATATTCTAACTCCCTGCGAAGCTCTGCGGCGTTAATCAGATTGCCGTTATGCGCCATGCCGAGCGTTCCTTTTACATAATTAAGCACCAGCGGCTGCGCGTTCTCCCTGGTAGACGCCCCGGCTGTAGAATAACGGACATGTCCGACTCCGATGTCTCCTTTTAATTTCCCAAGATTGTCCGGATTAAATACTTCGTTTACCAGACCCATATCTTTATGAGAATCTACTTTCCGCTGCTGCCCTTTCGTATCGCTGACCGCAATGCCGCAGCTTTCCTGTCCCCTGTGCTGCAGGGCAAACAGCCCGTAATAGATATCAGAAGCCACATCATGGCCGTCAAAATCATAGACGCCCATAACACCGCATTCTTCGTTTAATTTATCCATATATGGAGGTTTTTGTGCTATATAGTTTTGACCCATTCCGTAATCCCTCTTGTAAGAAAATCTGTTTCACAGCCATTTTCACAGCAGCCTCACTGAAAAACAGCTGTTTCTATTCTGCGCATATCAGCCGGCAAATGCTTCTCCTGTTAACAGCTCATAAGCTTCGCGGTATTTTGCAGCTGTCTTTTGTACTACCTCATCCGGCAGCACCCCGCCGTTATCCGGGTTCTGTTTCAGCCAGTCCCTTACAAACTGCTTGTCAAAAGACGGCTGTCCCCGGCCCGGCTGATAGCCGTCAAGCGGCCAGAATCTGGAACTGTCCGGCGTCAGCATTTCATCCCCTAATACAACCTGGCCGTTTTCATCCAGTCCAAATTCAAATTTCGTATCCGCAATAATAATCTTTCTCGACAGTGCATATTCTGCGCATTTTTGATACAGCGCAATTGTATAATCCCTGATTTTTGCAGCATATTCCGCTCCCTTTCCAGGGAATAATTTTTCCAGAATCTCCACACTCTCATCAAAAGTAATATGTTCGTCATGGTCTCCTAAATCTGCCTTGGTCGTCGGCGTATAAACCGGCTCCGGCAGCCTGTCCGATTCTTTCAGGCCAAAAGGAAGCTTTATACCGCAGACTGTGCCGTTTTTTACATAGCTTTCCCATCCGCTCCCTGTAATATAACCGCGCACAATGCACTCAATCGGAAGCATCGTAAGTTTTTTGCATTTCATGCTTCTGCCTTTGAATTCTTCTGTCTGGAAAAACTCCGGCATGTCAGATACATCCGTAGAAAGCATGTGATTTGCGACAATGCCGCTTGTATAATCAAACCAGAAGCCGGACATCTTTGTCAGAATGGCTCCTTTATCCGGGATGATGTTCTGCAGAATATTGTCAAATGCAGAAATCCGGTCTGTTACAGAAATAATCAGGCTGTCGCCGATGTCGTACACCTGACGGACTTTGCCTTCTTTGATTGGTTGAAACTCTGTACTCATGATTCATCCTCCATGTGATTTGCATGTAATCGATACAGGTGCATTATAATACAATCAATGGGCAAAAGCAACCTGCTTATTCCTTAATTCTGCCAGATTCGTAACAGTCCGGGTTCCGATATGATATTGACGGAAATAGGTAATCGTGTTATATTGTTTTCAGTATCTGCCATAAAATACAAAGGAAGGAAAAAGCTGTCTGTTCAGCTTTTACAGGTGATATATGGATAAATACAGCATTTTAAAGAAATATTTCGGCTATTCTGATTTCCGCGAAGGACAGGAGCTGCTGATTGACAGTATTTTAAGCGGCAGGGATGTGCTTGGCATTATGCCGACCGGAGCCGGAAAGTCCCTCTGCTATCAGGTGCCGGCGCTTCTGATGCACGGAATCACACTGATTATTTCTCCCCTAATCTCCCTGATGAAGGATCAGGTACAGGCACTCAATCAGGCAGGCATTCACGCCGCCTATATCAATAGTTCTCTGAGCGAATCGCAGATTTCCAAAGCATTGCGGCTGGCGGCCGCCGGACAATACAAAATGATTTATGCTGCGCCGGAGCGGCTGGAAACATATGAATTTTTACAGTTTGCACTTCAGGCAGAAATTTCCATGGTGACTGTGGATGAAGCGCACTGTATTTCCCAGTGGGGCCAGGATTTTCGTCCGAGTTATTTAAAAATCGTGCAGTTTATCCGCCAGCTTCCGGGCCGTCCGGTTCTGAGCGCATTTACCGCTACGGCGACGGAAAAGGTAAAAGAGGATATTGTCTGTGTGCTGGAGCTTATGGAGCCGCAGGTGCTTGTGACGGGATTTGACCGTAAAAATCTGTATTTTGCAGTCGAATCGCCCCGTAAAAAAGACGATTATGTGCTTTCTTACATAAAAGAACACCGTGAGGAAAGCGGCATTATTTACTGCGCTACCAGAAAAAACGTGAACATGCTTCATGAATTGCTGGTTTCAGAAGGAATTGCTGCGGCTAAATATCATGCCGGCCTAAGCGGGAATGAAAGGAAGCAGAACCAGGAAGATTTTATTTATGATAAAAGCCCCGTTATGACCGCTACCAACGCTTTTGGCATGGGCATTGACAAATCGAATGTCCGTTATGTCATTCATTATAATATGCCGCAGAGCATCGAGAATTATTATCAGGAAGCAGGAAGGGCCGGACGTGACGGGGAACGGGCGGAATGTATCCTGCTCTACTCTGCACAGGATGTGAGGATTAACCGTTTTCTTCTGGATAACAAGGAGCCGAACCCGGAGCAGACCAGAGAGGAAATGGATGCGGTCAGGGAAATGGATGAACAGCGGCTGCGCGCCATGATTTATTACTGCATGACGACAGAGTGTCTGCGCAAATATATTCTGCGCTATTTCGGAGAACGGGGGCCGGACCGCTGTGAAAACTGTATCAACTGTGCCAGGGAATATGAAGAAACAGATGTAACCCAGGCTGCTGTCAAAATTATCAAGGGCATCCTGGAAGTCCGCCAGCGGTACGGCATCAACGTCATAGCCGGAATGCTTGCAGGGGAAAACCGCGCAAAACTGCGGGAATACGGAGTATTTGATTATGAAGCTTACGCAAGCCTGAAAGAGCTGCGGGAGCCTGAAATCAAAATGATTATCAGCCAGATGCAGACGGAAGGACTGCTTGCCGCGACAAACGATAAATACGCTCTTTTAAAAGTCCCGTCCGCCGCGAATGAAGTCCTGCGCGGAGAACGCCGGGTGATTTTAAAAAGGCCGAAGGAGGAGCCCGGAAAGCGTTCTGCCAGGTCTTCTTCGGGAAACGGGATGCGAAAATCGGATATTTTAAATTCCAAAGGGCTGGAGCTGTTTGACCGGCTGCGCGCGCTTCGCACGGAAATCGCAAGAGAAGAAAGCATGCCGCCGTATATTATTTTTTCAGATAAGACTCTCATAGACATGTGCGTCAGAGCTCCTTTGTCAAAAAGTGAAATGATGAAAGTTACAGGAGTCGGTGAAAATAAATATGAACGGTACGGAGAGCGGTTTTTGCATGCGGTTTTTGAATATACTGGCGGAGTGCGAGAGAAATTTTATTTCGGAGAAACCGAAAAATTTACAGAAACATCTAAAGATTATGCCGCAGTCCCTGCAAAGATTAAGAAATCAGAATTTATCCTGACAGCCGCCCAGGCCGCAGATTTTCCATATAAAGAAAAATATCTTGTTACTGAGATTGCAGAAAAACTAAATGACCTGCGGGATGCACAGACTGTAAAAAAGACTTCCGGGGCAGAAATTTTCCGCAGAATGCAGGCGGAAAAATACGCGGATGAACAAAGGCAGGATGGCAGATGGCAGAAACGCATTTCGGAAAAAGGGCTTAAGGCCGGGCTGTTTCTCGGGATGCGGATGAGCAGGAACGGGATGGAGTATGAGGATATTTATTATAACAAAGAGGCGCAGAAAATGATTGTGGATATGTTTACCAGCCATGTTCGTACACCCGTTCAGTAAGATGAAACAGCCAGCCGTTTCACTTGTCATGAATCATAAAAGAGGATGCCGCCTGACACTCTCTTTTATGATTCGCAGCTATGCATTTAATAACGGCGGCTTCTGGTAAAGTTTACGGTTAATCTCATTCTTTACGATTTCAATTTCAGCTTCAGCAGCTTCTTTTCCGCCATTTTTCAACTGCCGCTCCCCCATCCGTCTCCTCCACTCATTCCAAAACGCAGCATATCCATCCCGCTCAATGCTATTTTCAGGAATCTTTTTCACACTGCAGCACCTGTAAAAATCTTCAACCCGGCGTGCAAACTGCAGCACTTCCCGCATATAATTATCCATGCTGACAGCAAATGCATGCCCGTTTTCCAATGTAAGAATAACAAGATTTCCCTGATGCCGGACGGAATAGTCAGTGCCGCTGTCACAGCCGCTTATAGTCACATTTTCTAAGGTTTCGTCCGCATACATATTAAAACCGCAGCACGGGAGCATCTGCTCTCCGAAAAGCCCGTCCTGCAAGCTTCGGTCTTCGGTTAAAGTGCGTATCATCCGAAGCGCCGCCGCGCTGGTGCAGCAGTAGCAGGAAATGGTTTCCGGGCCGATTTTCAGCGTGACATTTCCATGCGAGCAAAGGTCGTCCGGGTCGTCTTTGCAGCCGTTTATCCATTCGAAAGATTCGGCTTTGATAGAAAAAGGTACGGGACAGTTCTGGCTGTTTTCATTCATTTGCATCACTCCTGCTTTCGTTTTTCGTAAATTTTTCAATGATACAGCTGTGCGGTTTTTCAATTTTATTTTTATCATAACTGATGCCGACAAGAAGCATGCTGCCTGTGTAATTTTGCAGAGCCTGCGTATAATGTCTGTTTTTTATCTGATATATGGCTGCCTGAACAGACTGACTGTATTTCAGTTCTACAATAATGGCAGGTTTTTTCGTATGAGGCAGCGGAAGAAATACGATATCCGCAAAGCCGCGCCCGGAGGGAAATTCCCTGATCAGCCGATAGTCTTTTCGCGCACTGTAATAAGCAAGGCCGATAGCACATGCCAGAGAATTTTCATTATGATACGCCAGGATAGAAGCGGCTTCCATATGTGCTTCGTCAAGACCTCTGGCAACACTGCTTTCGTTACAGAGCAGCGTATCTTCGAGCAGTTTATCAGAAGCTTTCAAAATACGCATGATTTCTGCCCAGCCGCCGGTACTCATGGCATTTTCAAATTCCATCATAATTTCTTTGTTCGGGATAAAAGTCTTTGCTGTTTCGGAGTCATATCCAAGATAGCCTAAGTGAACCAGCAGTGTCAGTACATCGTCTTTCGTTCGCAGATTACGCATATCATTCTGGAAACTGCGTGTATTGATTTCGATGCGTCCGCCTCCGAGCATCTGCACAACAGCAGTGCGAAGGCCGTCAAAATCCATGTCGATATAAATTTTCAGAGCCTCGTAAACTTCGGTGGAAGTCCAGTAATTTGAAAAATTCCGGCAGATAACGGCTGCAGCTACAGATTTTGGATTGTAAATATGTTTCCATTTTCGGAAGCAGTATCCGTCATACCAGCTGCCCGTTTCGTCAAAATCCATGCCGGACTGTGCACATAATGCTTTTACTTCGTCTTCTGTAAATCCGGTATATTCTTCAAACAGATACGGGTCTGTCATGGAATATTCCCAGAACATATTCAGGGCCGAATGTTCGCCGTATTTTTTAACAGGAAGAATCCCTGTCATATAAACAAGCGCGGCAAAGGGCTGATCTTTTAACAGATTCCGCAAAAAATCAAGGTATTCCTTCTGCAGCTTTTCTGATTCGGGTCTTTCACGCATCACACAGTCCCATTCATCAATAAGAAAAATAAACTTTTTCTTTGTTTTGACATAGATTCTGCGCAGTGCGGATGCAAGGCCGGTATCCTGCTGTTTCAAATAATTTCCATATACTTCTGACAGTTCTTCGAGCACTTCCTGTTCCAGATAATCTGTCAGCGGCTGCGTTTTCGATTCCAGCAAAAACTGCTGCATATTCAGAAAAATCGTATCGTACCGGTTCAGATGCTTCTCAAAAGATTCATGTCTTTCGATTTTGCACCCTTGAAACAGCTCTCTGGAATCGCAGCCACAGCTGTAATAGGCAGCCAGCATTTCAAGTGTCATGGATTTTCCAAACCGCCTGGGACGGCTGACGCAGATATATTTTTGTTTTGTGCCGATGAAGCTGCTGGTGCATGCGATTAATTCCGTTTTGTCTACATATATTTTCGAACGGACTGCTTCGGTAAAGCCGTCGTTGTCCGGATTCAGATAAATTCCCATAAGCTGCCAGGCGGCGAAGGCCCGGGGTTCACTTCCTTTCTTTCAGATACTGGATTATTATTTATTCCCGGTAATGATTTCTGATAAACGGTTTTTCAATTTTAGTATCCGTTAAAAGCCCGTATTTTTTCGGATGCCTGTATGCATTGCCGTGCACTTCATGTTCACGGTAGCTGCGAAGCATTTCTAAATCCAGCCCGGCAAGATATATCCCTTCCCTGCCGTCCGCCTGTAAAATGCAGGTATCCCGCGAGCCGTCCAGGCCTGGTAAATAAGCGATTCCGTCAAAAATACTGGAATGGCCGTTACAGTCCGGCACGGTATCTGGATAATTGCAGGTCGCAACAGCGGTCATATTTTCATAAGCTCTTGCACGCAGCTGTGAGAGACGGTTGATTTCCATCGGACAGGCATTTGGAACAAGAATCAGCTCAGCGCCTTTTAACATTAAAATTCTTGCACTTTCCGGGAATTCTCTGTCGAAGCATATCATGGCGCCTGTTTTGACCACGCCGCACGCTGTGGGAAGCTCCGTAACATAAAAATCTTCGCCGGGCGTCAGGTTTTGCTCTGCATCAAAATCACAGGTATGTACTTTTGCATAGATAAATTTCCGTTCTCCAAAGCGGTCAAAAAGAACGAGCGAATTACGGGGAGCATTTTCATATTCTTCCAGCAGCGTGATGCCGATAGCCATATCCAGTTCTTTTGCAAGAGCGCCAAACGCGTTTATAAAATCACTGTCAGCCGAAATGGCATCTTTTTTCCATTCACTGAACAGACGGTTATAAATACGGTATCCGCTGTTCCACATTTCAGGAAACAGAGCGATATCGGCACCCTCGGCTCTGGCCTTTTTACAGTACCGGATTCCTTTTTCCAGGTTTTCTTTTTGTGTATCGCAGGGAGCGATTTGAAGCAAAGCTATCTGTAATAAATTCATTTTCTCATACCTCCGGATTTTTATATATTTCTGATACAGGCTGTTTTCACTATATATGATATTCCTTTTGGCTGCAACTTATTTTTTTGCTTATTGACATGCGAATTCCTTAGTGGTATATTTGTAACATAAAGAGCGAAATACACCACATATTTCCAGGAGGAGGATTTTTATGTTTCTGTGCTGTTTTATTTACAGCCCCGCCAGAGCAGTTCCGGCAGCTTTCGGACTGAGTTTTGCAGCAGCTGTTCTGGTTTTCTCCGCTGTCCTTATGATTTTTGAATGGAAAGAACGGAAGGCAGCGCAAAATGATTAAAAACCGAATCAGAGAATACCGGGCGAGATATAATATGAAACAGGAAGAACTGGCAAGGCTTACGGGTGTTCGCAGGGAAACGATTGGGAATCTGGAAAAGGGGAGATATAATCCATCGCTGGTTTTGGCGTGGAGAATCGCGAAGGTTTTTGGGGCTGCGATTGAAGAAATATTTACAGTGGAAGAGTGATTTGTAAGGGGGAGTTTGTGGCGGCGCGGACGCCGGGAGAGGGGATTTGCACGGTCTTCCTGCGGCGGCTCCAGAATGT
>CANDJC010000155.1 GCA_947384955.1 uncultured Eubacterium sp.
GGATTCTTAACATTCTGGAGCAGCCGCTGGAAGACCGTGCAAATCCCCTCTCCCGCCGTCCGTGCAGCCAAAACACCCCCCCCGCCCCGGCCACAGTGAAAAATTTAACAAAATCCTATTGAATATTCGTTCGAAAAGCGTTACTATTATACTGACGAAATTTTTGAAAAGTTTCAAAATAGATGGAGGGCTAAAGAATGAGTAATAGTAATGATAACTCTGCAATGCAGCGAATTGCAAAGTTAGTCGACGAAAACAGCTTTATGGAAATCGGTTCGCTTGTTACTGCAAGAAGCACTGATTTCAATCTGGCAAAGACAGATACTCCTTCTGACGGTGTCATAACAGGGCACGGTCTGATTGACGGAAATCTGGTATTTGTTTACAGCCAGGACGTATCTGTATTAGGCGGCACCATTGGCGAAATGCATGCAAAGAAAATCGTGTCTGTGTATGACATGGCGATGAAAATGGGTGCGCCTGTCATAGGACTGATTGACTGTGCAGGCATCCGTCTTCAGGAGTCTGTAGATGCACTGGAAGCTTTTGGGCTCATTTACAAAAAGCAGGCAGAAGCATCCGGCGTTGTTCCGCAGATAAGCGCGGTGTTTGGCACATGCGGCGGCGGGCTGGCTGTTGCGGCGGCGTTAAGTGACTTTACGTTTGTACAGGCGGATAAGGGCAGAATGTTTATCAATTCTCCGAATGCGATTGAGAAAAACCGTGCAGATAAATGCGATACGGCTTCTGCTGCATTTCAGAGTGCACAGACTGGTACGATTGACGCATCCGGTACGGAAGATGAGATTCTTGGCCGCGTCCGGGAGCTTGTATGCATTCTTCCTTCTAATAATGCGGAAGGCGGCTGTACGCAGGACTGTGCGGATGATTTAAACCGTGCCTGTGAAAACCTCGATACGATGAAAGGGGACCCGAGGTATGTATTAAGCGAGATTTCGGACGGGCATGTTTTTGTAGAAGCGAAGGCAGATTATGCAAAAGAAATGGTCGCTGGTTTTATAAAATTAAACGGCATTACGGTCGGCGCTGTTGCAAACTGCACCGAGGTATATGATGAAAAAGGCAGCAAGATTGAGGAATTTGATGCGTCATTGTCCGCAAGGGGATGCAATAAGGCGGCAGAGTTTATTACATTCTGCGATGCATTTGATATTCCGGTGATTTCCCTTACGAATGCGGCAGGCTTTCGTGCGACAATGTGTTCGGAGAAAAATCTTGCAAAAGCGGCTGCGCGGCTGGTAAGCGCATTTGCATCCGCATCGGTTCCGAAGGTAAACCTGATTATGGATAAGGCATACGGAAGCGCGTATACCATTATGAATTCGAAATCTCTCGGGGCTGATATTGTGTATGCATGGCCGGATGCAAAGACGGGCATGATGGACGCGCATCTTGCGGCTAAGATTATGTATGCGCAGGAATCCGCGGATGTGATGGATAAAAAGGCAGCGGAATATGATGCGCTGCAGGGAAGTGTCCAGGCAGCGGCATCCAGAGGCTATATCGACCGTTTGATTGATTACGCGGGCACGAGAAAATATCTTATCGCAGCGGTGGAAATGCTTTATACAAAAAGGGTAGAGCAGCCAAATAAGAAACATGGAACAAAGTAGAAAGGTGACGTATATTATATGAAGAGAAAATTATGTCTGGTCATTTGTCTGTGTATGCTGCTGCTTGGGATAGCCGGGTGCGGGGAAGACCCGAAGAAGGCAGATTATAACGGCATGACCTATGACGAGCTGGAGACTTCAGCAAGAAGCCTGGCATCGAATCTGACGGAATCTGAGGATGCGCAGTTAGATGAGGTCATTTCTTATTACGAGCAGTATGAGGACATGCCGCTGGTAAGCCTGATTAAGCGGTGGAAGGAACTCAAACCGGACCTTGGCGAATTTGAAGACCTTGGGGAATTTGCCATTGACAAATCCGGCAAAACACTGACAACGACACTGGTTATGAATTTTTCAGGACGGGATATCACACTGACCTGTGTTTACAATTATCTGGATATGCAGATAACAGATATGACACTGGATGAGATTTATTCCCTTGGCGAGAAGATGCAGAAGGCGGCAATGAATACGCTGATGGGCCTTGGAACGGTATTTATGATACTGATTTTAATCAGTCTGGTCATTTACTGCTTCAAAGTGATTCCGTATCTGCAGGAAAAGGCAAAAGCTAAGAATGCACCGGCACTGGAAAATGTACCGGCAGCGGCTCCGGCAGTACCGGCTGCACCCGTATTGATGGAAGAACCGGTACAGGATGATACTGAGCTGATTGCGGTAATAGCGGCAGCGGTTGCAGCCTGTGACGGGGCTCTTGCAGCAGACGGATTTGTAGTCCGTTCGATTAAGAGAAGAAAATAAAGAAGGATTGAAATTACAGGAGGAACAAAAATGAAAAGTTACACAATTACCGTAAATGGGAATGTATATGATGTTACTGTAGAAGAGACAGGCGCAGCGCAGACAGCGGCACCTGCAGCAGCTCCGAGGGCAGCGGCGCCGGCACCGGCTCCCGCGGCAGCTCCGAAGGCATCCGGCAGTGCGGGAAGCGTGAAAATCGAAGCAGGCGCAGCCGGAAAGGTATTTAAAATCGAAACGTCCGCAGGCAGCCAGGTGAAAAAAGGCGATCCGATTCTCGTGCTTGAAATCATGAAGATGGAAACGCCGGTTGTGGCACCGCAGGACGGCACAGTAGCAAGCATAGAAGTAGCTGTCGGTGATACGGTAGAATCAGGCGCTTTATTAGCTACGATGAATTAATGAGCAGATTATTTTAGGAGGACAAATATGCTTAGTTACGTTGGAGAGACAATGAGTAACCTCCTGCACCAGACAGCATTTTTTAACCTGACATGGGGAAACTACCTTATGATTCTGGTTGCCTGTATTTTTTTGTATCTTGCAATCGCAAAGGGCTATGAACCGTTACTGCTTGTGCCGATTGCATTCGGGATGCTGCTTGTCAATATTTACCCGGATATTATCGCAAGTCCGGAAGAGACGAGCAATGGTGTTGGCGGATTACTGTATTATTTTTATACATTAGATGAATGGTCGATACTGCCGTCCTTAATTTTCCTCGGGGTCGGGGCGATGACAGACTTCGGGCCGCTGATTGCCAATCCGATCAGCTTTTTAATGGGTGCGGCAGCGCAGTTTGGTATTTACATGGCTTACTTTATGGCGATTTTTATGGGCTTTAACGATAAGGCAGCGGCAGCGATTTCGATTATCGGCGGCGCCGACGGCCCGACTTCGATTTTCCTTGCCGGAAAACTCGGTCAGTCTGCCCTGATGGGGCCGATTGCGGTGGCTGCTTATTCTTATATGGCGTTAGTTCCGGTTATTCAGCCGCCGATTATGAAAGCGCTGACGACGAAAAAGGAACGCCAGATTAAGATGCAGAACTTAAGGCCGGTATCGAAGCTGGAGAAAATTCTGTTTCCGATTATTGTTACGATTATCGTCTGCCTGCTGCTGCCTACGACAGCTCCGTTAGTGGGCATGCTGATGTTAGGCAACCTGTTCCGTGAGTGCGGCGTGGTCAGACAGTTAACCGATACGGCTTCGAATGCGCTGATGTACATCGTAGTTATCCTTTTAGGCACATCGGTAGGCGCTTCTACAAGCGCTGAGGCATTTTTAAATGTCAGCACCTTAAAAATCGTAGCGCTCGGACTGATTGCGTTTGCATTTGGTACCGCGGCAGGCGTTCTGCTCGGCAAGCTGTTATGTGTTATTACACATGGAAAGATTAATCCGCTGATTGGTTCCGCAGGCGTATCCGCAGTGCCTATGGCAGCGCGGGTTTCACAGAAGGTCGGAGCGGAAGAAGACCCTACGAACTTTTTGCTTATGCATGCAATGGGACCGAACGTTGCAGGCGTTATTGGCACGGCAGTAGCAGCCGGAACATTTATGGCAATTTTTGGCATATAACAGGGAGGAAGAAAAAAGATGGCAGAAGCTGCAAAAAAACCGTTAAAAATTACGGAAACTGTATTACGTGACGCACATCAGTCTCTGATTGCAACCAGAATGACAACGGAGCAGATGCTTCCGATTGTGGATAAAATGGACAAGGCCGGATTCCATGCGGTAGAATGCTGGGGAGGGGCTACGTTCGATGCGTCCCTGCGGTTTTTAAAGGAAGACCCGTGGGACAGACTTCGTAAATTAAAAGCAGGATTTAAGAATACAAAGCTGCAGATGTTATTCCGCGGACAGAATATTTTAGGCTACCGTCCTTATGCGGATGATGTGGTAGAATATTTTGTGCAAAAGTCGATTGCAAACGGGATTGACATTATCCGTATTTTCGACTGCTTAAATGACCTGCGCAATCTCCAGACAGCGGTAACCGCCTGCAATAAGGAAAAAGGCCATGCACAGGTCGCGCTTTCTTATACGCTCGGCGACGCTTATACGCTGGAATACTGGACGGATATGGCGAAAAAAATCGAGGAAATGGGCGCAGATTCCATCTGTATTAAAGATATGGCAGGGCTTTTGGTGCCGCAGGAGGCAGATGTGCTTGTACGGGCGCTGAAATCCTCTACCAGCCTTCCGATTGAGCTGCATACACACTATACGTCCGGCGTAGCTTCCATGACTTATATGAAAGCAGTGGAAGCTGGATGCGATATTGTGGATACGGCGATGTCCCCGTTTGCCCTTGGAACCTCGCAGCCGGCTACGGAGGTTATGGTGGAAGCATTTAAAGGCTCTGTGTATGATACCGGATTAGACCAGAACCTTTTAGCAGAAATCGCAGATTATTTCCGCCCGATGCGCGAAGAAGCATTAGAGAGCGGGCTGATGAATCCGAAGGTATTAGGAGTCAATATCAAGACTCTGCTGTATCAGGTTCCGGGCGGCATGTTATCCAACCTGATTTCCCAGTTAAAGGAACAGGGCAAGGAAGATAAGTATGAAGAAGTGCT
The DNA here is from genome assembly GCA_947384955.1 of uncultured Eubacterium sp. Lineage (GTDB taxonomy): Bacteria > Bacillota > Clostridia > Lachnospirales > Lachnospiraceae > Eubacterium_J. Next base: position 4,979 of record CANDJC010000155.1, read on the forward strand.
TGCAGAGGTGCCGCGTGTGAGAAAAGACTTAGGCGAGCCGCCTCTTGTAACGCCGTCTTCGCAGATTGTAGGTACACAGGCAGTGTTTAATGTGCTTATGGGCGAACGCTATAAAGTCGCTACGAAAGAAACAAAGGACGTGCTGCTTGGAAAATACGGACAGACCGTAAAGCCTTTTAATCCAGAGGTCGTAGATAAAGTCCTTGGCGAGGATAAGAAAAATGCCATTACCTGCAGACCGGCAGATTTGCTTGAGCCGGAACTTTCTAAAATAGAAGCGGAAATGAGACAGTACAAGCAGCAGGATGAGGATGTATTATCCTATGCACTGTTCCCGCAGGTTGCCACCGAGTTTTTCAAATACCGGGAAGCACAGCAGAAGAAGGTTGACGCTTCTGCAGCCGATACGAAAAACGGCGCTTATCCGGTTTAGGATGATTTTGGAAAAAAGGGTGCTGCGTTTGCAGCGCCTTTTCTCTAAAAGGAGGGTATAACTTGGAAAATATGAAAAAGAAAGCTCTTGTACGCAGTGTTTTGCTGGCTTTTTTGTGCTGCATGATGATTCTGGGATTTCAGACGAATGTAAAAGCAGAAACGGGAAATTACTATATTAAAGTGAATAAAAACACAAATGTGGTGACCGTTTATACAAAGGACGATAAGCCGTATACAGCGTTTATATGTTCAGCCGGATATGCGACCCCGGTCGGGACATTTCATACCATGAACAAATATTCCTGGTGGGTGTTAGACGGTCCGAGTTACGGACAATACTGTACAAGGATTACAGGCTCGATTCTGTTTCATTCGGTGTGGTATTATGAGCAGAACAAGACGACGCAGTCGTATGTGCAGTATAACAGGCTCGGCTCTTTAGCTTCCCATGGCTGTGTCCGTGTAACGACTGCCGCTGCAAAATGGATTTACGATAACTGCCCGCTGCAGACAAAAGTAATCATATTTAACGGCTCTTCGAGCGATGATCCTCTTGGCAAGCCGGCTTCGATAAAAGTCAATTCTGCAGTACGCATGGGATGGGACCCTACGGACCCGGACCCGAACAATACATACAGCACGAAAAATTCCCAGCCCAGAATCAGTGTGAAAAGCACAAAGGTAAGCGCACAGTATAACGCGCCTTTCAAGCCGGTAGAAATGACAGCTTATGATTCGGCAGGAAATCAGTTAAGCAGTGCATGGATACGCACATCCGGCACCGTAAATACAAAACAGATGGGAAGCTATCCGGTGACGTATTCTCTGACAGATTCCTTTGGAAGAAATGCATCCGTAACCGTAACCTATACGGTCGGCGATGCGAGCAAGGCGGAGATTTACGGCGTAAAAAAGGAGATTACAAAGGAATATAAATCTACTGTAAACCTCCGCTCAGGAATTACAGCTAAAAATTCCATGGGCACGGTGCTGACCGATAAAATTGTCACAAAAATCCGAAAGCCCGGCACAGAGGAATATAAAGGCGTAAAAGCATCCGAATTAAAGCTCCGCCATACAGGCACCTACCGGATTATGTATTATCTGAAAAATCCGACCAATAAGCTGGTGACGCAGGAATATATGAAAATTGTTGTCAAAGATACAAAAAAACCTGTGATTTCCAGCAAAGATAAATTTGCCACGATGAAGCTATCGGCAGGAACCAAATCCGTTACTTATAAAAAACTGATTTCCGGCGTGACGGCAAAGCTTGCATCAGGCAAAAATATGACATCTAAAATCAGCATTAAAGTAACAGATCCTGACGGAAAAATAAAAACGGTTGCTGCGAACGGTTCTTATAAGATTTCAGAGCCGGGTACCTACCGTGTGTCTTATTACTGTTCGAATCCGTCTAAGAGCTTAAAGACGGGCAAGTATCTTGTTGCAGAGAAGAAGAGAAAGCTGGTTGTTGAAGAAAAGGTGTCTGAGCCGGCAGATAACGATACGAAGGAGCCGGATGACGACACGAAAGAGCCGGATGATACACAGGAACCGGATAATACGCAGAATCCGGACAGCACACAGAATCCTGATAATACGCAGAATCCAGACGGCACACAGAACCCGGGAAATACGCAGAATCCGGACGGCACACAGAATCCGGGAAATACGCAGAATCCGGACGGCACACAGAATCCGGGAAATACGCAGAATCCAGACGGTACACAGAATCCGGGAAATACACAGAACCCGGGCAGCACGCAGAATCCGGATAATACACAGAACCCAGGCAGTACACAAAACCCTGACAGCACGCAGAATCCGCCTGCTCAGGAGCCGTCGGTCGTTACAACTGCGTATGCGCTGATAGTTCCGGCAGATACAACGGTTCCTGACAGAGCCGTAATCAGTCTTTCGGAGGGCGTATCTTTGCAGATTACATCGGTCATGAGCGACGGCACGCATCGCAGCGCGTCTACAACAGAAGGAATCCGCCGCAGAGTGACTTACCAGCCTTCCCCGGCCCAGCAGGAATCAGACCTTCTGCTGACGGAATCCATTGACCAGCTTCCTGTAACCACAGGTGTGTACCGGATTACCTATCACTATGAGGATGCACAGGGAAATGTGGCGGAAAAGGTAAGGACGATAACCGTTACAGCGATGTAGCATACGCAGGAACCGGGAATGGACAGCTAGAAATGAGTAATGGATATGAGTAATACAAATGACCTGACCAGCCGCATTAATGACCGGTACAGTACCATGAGCAAGGGTCAGAAGCTTTTGGCAAGTTACATCATAGATTATTATGACAAGGCAGTCTTTCTAACCGCATCCAGGCTGGGAGAGACTGTCGGTGTCAGCGAATCCACGGTTGTACGTTTTGCCGTGCAGCTTGGATACAAAGGATATCCGGAATTCCAGCAGGCGTTAGCGGATATGGTACAAAGCAAGCTGAGCGCCATTCAGCGTACGGAGGTGTCTTACGGAAGAATCAGCCGCTCCGGGGTTTTGGAATCTGTCCTTCGTGCGGATATGGAAAAGATAAAGGGGACGCTGGATAAAATCAATGAACAGGTCTTTGAACTGGCAGTAGATACGATTTTATCGGCGAGGCGGATTTATGTCATCGGAATCCGAAGCTGTGCGCCCCTTGCGGCTTTTCTGGCGTTTTATTTAAATTATATGTTTGACAATGTAATCAGCCTGCAGACGAACAGCTCCAGCGAATTATTTGAACAGATGGTGCGTATCAGCAAAGAGGATGTCATTATCGGCATCAGCTTTCCGAGATATTCGCTTCGGACATTAAAAGCGCTGGAATTTGCGAATAACCGGAGCGCAAAGGTGATTACGCTGACAGACAGCGTGCATTCTCCCATGAACCTTTATTCATCCTGCAATCTGATTGCTGACAGCGACCTGATTTCAATTGCGGATTCCCTGGTGGCTCCGTTAAGCGTGATTAATGCGCTGATTGCGGCGCTGTGCATGCGAAAGCAGGATGAAGTAGCGGACACGCTCGATACACTGGAAGAAATCTGGGATGATTACCAGGTTTATGAGAATGATGAAATTGACTATATGGATGATAAGCTGAAAATGCATTATGCGAAAATAGGAGATACGGATGTCTGAGGAAGTAATTGTAGCAGGAGGAGGCGCGGCCGGCATGATGGCGGCCATTGCCGCGGCGCAGGCAGGGTGCAGCGTGCTGCTGCTTGAGCAGAATGAAAAGCTCGGGAAAAAGCTGTATATTACAGGCAAGGGCAGATGCAATGTGACAAACGCCTGCGATACAGAGGATATATTTAAACAGATTTTAAGAAATGCCAAATTCCTTTACAGCGCCATTTATACATTCGATAATTTCCGTGTGATGGATTTTTTTGCACAAAATCATGTTCCGCTGAAAACAGAGCGGGGCGGGAGAGTGTTTCCGGTATCGGACCATTCTTCGGATATTATCCGGGCGCTTAGCCGTGCAATGGAGCGCCTTTGCGTCACCGTACGGCTGCATACGAAAATCCGCTCCGTGACGAAGGAAGGCGGACGGTTTACCGTAACGGACACATCTGGAAAATCATACCATTCAGATAAAGTCATCCTTGCCACAGGCGGCCTTTCGTATCCGGCTACGGGGGCTGCGGGCGACGGATATGCATTTGCGGAAAGCTTCGGGCATACGCTGGTAAAACCGTATCCGGGACTGACAGCGATGAATACAAAAGAAGACTATATTCCCAGTCTTCAGGGGCTGGCCTTAAAAAATGTCCGTGCGGTGATTTACGACGGAAAAAAGATTTTATATGATGAATCCGGGGAGCTTTTGTTTACGCATTTTGGTGTCAGCGGGCCGCTGATGCTGTCTGCGAGCAGTGTAACCGGTGAGCGGCTGATGGAACATCCGCTGAGGCTTTCGATTGATTTAAAGCCCGCATTATCTTATGAACAGCTGGATAAGCGGATTGTACGCGATTTTGAAAATAACCGCAACAGACAGTTTAAAAATGCCCTGGGCGGACTGCTGCCGGCGAAGCTGATTCCGGCGGTAATCTGTTTAAGCGGCATTGCGCCGGAGAAAAAGCTGAATGAAGTTACGAAAGAAGACCGAAAGGCGCTGGCAGGTGTTTTAAAAGATTTTCCAGCGACTCTGACGGGACTTCGGGGTTTTAACGAAGCGATTATTACCAGAGGCGGCGTAAATGTGAAGGAAATCAATCCGTCTGCAATGGAGTCGAAAATAATACCGGGACTTTATTTTGCGGGGGAGATGCTGGATGCGGATGCCCTGACAGGCGGATATAATCTGCAGATTGCCTGGTCAAGCGGCTATCTGGCGGGAATGAGCGCCGCGAAATCGTCCGAACGGTTATAAAAGAGCCGGGAAAGGAATGAAACAATGAGTTTTAATATAGCAATTGACGGTCCTGCCGGAGCGGGAAAAAGTACCATTGCCAAAAGGCTTGCAAAAGAGTTATCATTTGTCTATGTGGATACAGGAGCAATGTACCGTGCAATGGCGCTGTACTTTCTGCGCAGACAGACAAACCCTCAGGATGAAAGAGCCATCTCTGCCGCCTGTGAGGAGATTGATATTACGATTCAGTATGCTGACGGCGTACAGTGCGTGCTTTTGAACGGAGAAAATGTCAATGCGTATATCCGCACAGAAGAAGCCGGAAACATGGCTTCGGGCATCAGTGTTTATCCGGCGGTACGCGCAAAGCTGACCGCGCTGCAGCAAAAGCTTGCGCGCACCAGCGATGTGATTATGGACGGGCGGGACATCGGGACCTGTGTGCTGCCGGATGCTCAGGTCAAGATTTATCTGACTGCCGAGGTGTCCGCGCGTGCCAGAAGACGGTATGAGGAATTAATAAAGAAAGGCGAAAAAGCAGACCTGGCTCAGATTGAAGCGGATATCAAAGACCGCGACGAGCGTGATATGCACAGGGAAATTGCCCCGTTAAAGCAGGCGGAAGACGCCGTGTATCTGGATACTTCGGATATGGGCATTGAGGAAGCCGTCGCTGCGGTGCGGGCAGTTTATGATAAGGCGGCGGCAGAGGAAAAGAAATGAATATTACAGTAGCAAAAAGCGCCGGATTTTGTTTTGGAGTAAAGAGAGCCGTTAATAAAGTTTACGAACAGGCCGATATAAAAAAAGGGCCGGTTTATACTTACGGGCCGATTATCCATAACGAGGAGGTTGTCAGGGATTTAGAAGAAAAAGGCGTTCAGGTCATTGAGTCTTTGGATGCTCTGACAGAAAAACAGATACAGGAAAAAGGAACTGTCGTCATCCGCTCCCATGGCGTGGCAAAATCTGTTTATGACAGATTGGAACGGCTTGGATTTGAAATCGAGGATGCGACCTGTCCTTTTGTATTGAAAATCCACCAGATTGTGGAGGAATTTTCAAAGGACGGTTATGAAATCGTCATTATTGGCAGCAGCTCCCACCCGGAAGTGGAGGGAATACGCGGATGGTGCGACCCGCAGCACACTTATGTCATTGCAGGACCGGAAGAAGCGGCTGCTTTTCGCCCGAAAGAGGGCAGGAAAGTGTGCATTGTGGCACAAACGACTTTTAATTACAAGAAATTTCAAGAATTAGTTGAAATTATTCGAGAAAAAGGTTATATTAGAGATATACGTGTATTGAATACAATTTGTAACGCTACAGA
>CANDJC010000156.1 GCA_947384955.1 uncultured Eubacterium sp.
TCTAAACATTCTTCCAATGCCGCAGGAAGACCGGGCAAATCCCCTCTCCCGGCTGGTTTCTGGCTGGTGTTACGTAAGATATTCTGAGTGCTGCACGGATATTTTTTTGGGGGAGACTGTCCGAAAACTAAAAATAAACAAAAGTGGAGGAATATTGTCAAATATGAGGTTGAAACAGGGAAGGAAAGATATAAATATGGCTGATTTTGATTCAAAAGTGGAGGGATTTAAAACGGCTGTTGAGTTTTCGGACAGTCTGGGGGGGGGGTAACATATACGTTAACTTAACTGAGACGGCTTATAGAACGGGGATGGAAGAAATCTGCTTAACGCAGGCACTATTTTTATACACTGATTTATCATGTTTTTAAAATATTTCGAGTAAATAGAAAAGCTGAAAGTCTTTGATTTATAGGCATTTTAGAAAAGTGAGTGCAGATGGGGGCAGTTTACAGTCTGCCATCCATATAAGAATTCGGCAGAGTGTCCGTGGTTTTTCATGTAAATCCTGTGAAAACCAGCCGGGTGACGGGAAGATGCACTGGCTTCCAGCGACATTGGAGGAATGTTAAGAATCCCTTAGTATTCTGCTCTATAACCAGGCGGCGAAGCCGAAGCGGCACCCGTAGCTTATGGCTGTAAGCCAGGGCGGACTGGGTGCCGCGACCGTCCGGGGCCACTGTGTAAATGCAGAATACTTAGGGATTCTTAACATTCCTCCAATGTCGCTGGAAGCCAGTGCATCTTCCCGTCACCCGGCGTCCGAGCAGCCACCATACATCCCCCTTATCAAAACGCCCACTTATTTTTCTTGTATTCCCTCCTGAGTTATGCTATATTTTGATAGACAAAAAATTTAAGAAGGTACACATATGAAGAAAAAAAGTATTTTCAGACAGTTATTAATCCCAATGCTGATATTAGCGGCAGCGCTTCCAGCAGTAGTTCTTTTTATTTTTACCAAATCATACGAACAGGAAATCTATTCGAAAAACAAGGAGCTTTCCAGCCTGATGGCGGAGGAAATTTCGACTTTTATGGACGGCGCTTATCAGATAAATGAAGAGCTGTCAGATAACCCGAGCATTCTTTCCATGGATACAGCACAGCAGACACCTGTATTAAAGCGGTGCGTGGAAAGGAATTCCTATCTGGACCTGATTTATGTCCAGGGCACAGACGGCATGCAGACAAGCCGCTCATCCGGGGAACTGGCAGACCGTTCTGCGAGATGGTGGTTTGTACAGATGATGGAAAAGCCGGAAGCATTTATTTCCAAATCGTATTATTCCGTCGCTACAGGAATGCCCTGTGCGTCGGTGTTTTTTCCTATGTATCAGGGCAGTACACTGACCGGTATTTATGCGGCAGATTTAAAGCTGGATTTTTTGCAGGACTTAATCGGGAAATATTCGGATGAAAAGGATGGCAGGATTTCGTTTGTAATCGACGGGGAGGGCGTGGTGGTTGCGCATCCCGACCTGACTCAGATAGAGGAGCAGTATAATTATAAAGAACAGACACGTACCGTTTCGGTAAAAGATTCTGCGGGAAATCCAGTCACGGATGAACAGGGGAATATACAGACCGAGCAGCATCCGTTACCAATATCAAAAGATATGGAGCAGCTTATCGCACAGGTGATGTCAGGAGACAGCGGCAGCAGAAAGATTTCTTATGACGATGAAACCTATTATGCGAGTTTTGCGTCGATTCCGTTAAAGGGCAGTTCGGATTCCTGGTCGTTAATTACGCTGCAAAGGCGCAGCGCAGCGATGGCAATGGTTATCAGGCTTTTGCTTATTTCAGCAGGGATTTCCTTTGCAGCGGCCGCAGCGGTGGCTTTGATTGTTCTGGTACTTGCCCGCAGGCTGACGCGCCCGGTTGTATCGGTTGCGGGTCTGATGAAAGATGCGGCAGACGGAGATTTTTCGATTCATGCCAAAGAAAGCAGCCAGGATGAAGTCGGCCAGCTGGCAAAAAGCTATAATATCATGGCTGGCAGAATTTCCGGGGCGCTTATGCGTATCAGGGATTTTACAAAAGACCTTTTAGGCTGCTCTGAAAAACTGCAGGCCATTGAGTCGGATATCGGTTCGATTAGTCTTGCAATGGAGGAAATATCCGGCGGTACCTGTGAGCAGACGGCACAGGTGAATGATGTGGCGGAGCGTGTGGAAAAATTAGAAGAGTGGTTTAGTGAGCTGAAGGGCAAAAGCAGAAATCTGCTTGACGGGGCAGACAGCACCAGGAGGTCCGGGGAAGAAGGGATATCCGCTGTAAGGGAATTAAAAGAGCAGAACCTGAAATCAGAAAGCAGCATCACCGGTTCTTATGAAAAAGTAAAGGTTCTGCAGCAGCAGTCTGAAAAAATAGCGGACATTGTGTGTACGATTCAGAATATATCCTCAGAAACAGAGCTTTTGGCGCTGAACGCAAGTATTGAAGCAGCAAGGGCGGGCGAGCAGGGAAGAGGATTTTCTGTAGTGGCAGAGTCTGTCGGGAAGCTGGCAGCGGATTCTTCCAAAGCGGCTGCAGATATCGACCGGATGATAAAGGAATTCTGCAGCGATATCGACGGGATTGTTTCCGGGATGGAGGATGTCAGAAATACGGCGTCTGTGCAGATGCAGGCGGTACAAAAAACGGGGGATATTTTCCTGGAATTTAAACAGATGACCGAACAGACAGAAAGCTGTGCGGGGGATATGGACCGGTTTATTGATGAAATGTATGAAACCAGCCGAAGGATTGCAGAGGCTGCACAGCGTATCCGGGAGATATCGAAAAAGGCGCAGGAACTGTCTGGGGAGGCTGCTGCATCTTTAAACGGAGAGCTGGAAGAAATCCGGGGAAGCGTGAAGAGGATTACGGAAGTATCCGGAGGGATGGAACTGGAGATGGGGAAATTCAGGCTGTATGAGGGGAATACAGGGATTTAAAAGAGATGGTGCGGCTGTCCTGGGCTGAATGGTTACCGTGCGGCTGTCTGACGGGGAAATTTGAAAAAATGCTTGACTGTAAACCTTGCTGATACTTTATTATTTTAAGAAAAACAGCTGGTTTACAGCAAAATGGAGCAAAGGAGACAGGTGCTATGACAATCAAAGAGGCTGAAAAGCAGACAGGACTCGTGCGGTCTAATATCCGTTTTTATGAAAAAGAAAAGCTGGTGGTTCCGGCGCGGGATGATAAAAACGGTTACCGGGATTATTCAAAAAAAGATATTGAAGAGATTAAAAAAATTGCTTATCTGCGTACACTGGATATTTCCATTGAAGATATCCGGGCCGTGATGTCTGGGAAAGAGGCTCTGACAGATGTGATTAAAAAACAGGCGGCTCTGATTCAAACGAAGATGGAAGGGCTGGACAGGGCAAAGATGATGTGCGAAAAAATGCTGAAAGACGGGGAGGTCAGCTTTGAGGAGCTGGACGCGGAAAAATATGTGATAAATCTGCGGTCTTACTGGAAGGAAAATAAGGCTGTTTTCAGGCTGGATGCGGTTCGTTTTCTGTATATATGGGGCAGCCTTATGACATGGGGCATCATTACGCTGCTTTGCGCTTTAGCCGCACTGGCTGCTTATACCAGGCTGCCTGCTGAAATACCGGTTCAGTGGAGTCATGGCGCGGCGGTTTCGTTTGCGGATAAAAGGTTTATTTTTATGTGCCCGGCAGTCTGTATTCTCATCCGCGTCTGGTTAAGGCCGGCTATTTATTGCAGGCTGTTAAGAGGACGGGTTTACGGGGAGCCGGCTGCGGAGTATCTGTCAAATTATGTATGCTTTCTGGTGCTTTCGGCTGAGATGTGTTCCATACTGTATGCATTCGGACTGCTGACAAATGTCGTGTATGTGCTGCTTGCAGATACGGGGGTGCTGATTGGGATTCTGGCTGTGGCTGGGATAAAAAGGGGGATGATTCTGCAGGATTTGCAAAGCAATTTCCATATAAAACGGAGGAAACTATGAAAGCAGAGAAAAAATTACGCCCGGTTCCAGGACTGAGCAGGGAGGCAGAAGAAGAGCAGCTAAAAGAGATTATCCAGGCAGCTCAGGATAATCTGACAGGAACAGAGAACTATATCCGAAAGCTGTCCGGCGAACTTGAGGATTTGCGGGAGGTTTACGGGACAAAGGATAAAGAAGCGCTGGCTCTTTTTTATAATACGCAGTCGCAGATTTCTCAAAACCAGCGTGACCTGCTGCGGTGCCAGAGGGCCAGGAAGAAGCCGTATTTTGGGCGGATTGATTTTAAGGACCCAAAACAGCCCGGCGAGGAGTCTTATTATATCGGCCGTACCGGTATTTCGAAAACCGGAGAGGAACCGCTTGTGATAGACTGGCGCGCGCCTGTGGCTTCGGTATATTATGAAAATGCCTGCGGGCCCTGCCGATATACGGTGCAGGCGGAAGGGGTTTATGAGATTGATTTAAAGCGAAAGCGTACGTATGAAATCGAAGAGGACAGGCTGAAGGATTTTTATGATTCTGATGTCGTAGCGAACGATGAACTGTTAACCCAGTATCTGGCGAGAAATAAAAAGGCTGTGCTTGGGGAGATTATTGCTACGATACAAAAAGAACAGAATGAGATTATCCGTCAGTCTCCGAGAACGAATCTGATTGTCCAGGGCGTAGCAGGTTCCGGCAAGACGACGGTCGCGATGCACCGGATATCTTATATTCTTTATAATTACGAAGAAATGTTCCGCCCGCAGGATTTTTATATTATCGGCAGCAACCGGATTCTGCTGGATTATATAACGGGCGTGCTGCCACAGCTGGACGTGTACGGCGTATCCCAGATGACAATGGAAGAACTGTTTACAAGGCTGATGTATGAAGACTGGGACCCGTCTGCTTACCGTATCCGAAAGCTGGACTTAAAAGAAGAAAACGCGGGCGTGAAAGGAAGCTGGGAGTGGTTTTTGCAGCTGGAAAAATTCTGCTGGCAGTATGAGCAGGAAGTCATCCCGCAGAAAGAAGTCCGCATCGGAAAAAATAATGTCCTGCTTTTGAAAGAATCCGAAATCCATGCGTTTCTGAATCAGAACGGGCAGCTTTCCATGCAGAGCAGGATTTTGATGTTAAATGAAATGCTTGCTGCAAGGCTGGAAAATGAACTGGCGGGAAAACATGTTTCTTACACCGCTGCGGAGAAAAAAGAGCTGAAACGCGAATTCCGCTGGCATTTTGGAAAGGATGCCTTTCATGGTTCCATATTTGAACTTTACCGGCAGTTTCTGCAGCAGCAGAAACAGGCGGGCAGCAGGGTGCCGTATGAGGAAGCCGCATTTGATGTTTATGATTTAGCGGCCCTGGCTTATTTATACAAGCGCATCAAGGAAACAGACGGCGTCCGCGAGGCTTCTCACATCATCATTGACGAGGCGCAGGATTTTGGCATGATGGCTTACGGGGCTCTGGCATACTGTCTGAGAGGCTGTACGTATACGATTATGGGAGATGTGTCGCAGAATATTCATTTCGGACACGGGCTGAACGACTGGGACGGGCTAAAAAAGCTTATTCTGACAGGGACTTATGACCGCTTTGCACTGTTAAATCAAAGCTACCGCAATACCATAGAAATTTCCAGGTTTGCGGCAGAAATTCTGCGTCACGGCAGTTTTCCTGTTTATCCGGCACAGCCGGTTATCCGTCATGGCAGTGAGGTCTTTATCAAAGCATGTGACAGCGCGGAAGATATGCTGCGCGAAATGGTCTTAAAAATCCGGGAATGGCTGGAAATGGGAAGGGAAACATTTGCGGTGATTTGCAGGGATGAAGAAGAGGCCGCAGCTGTCAGATGCAGTCTTGGCACGCAGCTTCTGGAAGCATCGGCTGCTGAGACGGCCCGCTATGGCGGGAAAGAAAAAAGTTCAAAAATACGGGACGAAGCGGTACAAAGGAACATAAGGGAACAGCTGGCGGCTCTTGGTACCCAGCTTTTATCGGAAGGCGCCAGCCTGGACAGCGCGGAATTTGGCAGCGGCCTGATGGTGCTTCCGGTGGAATATACAAAAGGGCTGGAATTTGACGCGGTGATTATTTATAACCCTTCTTCGGAAAGCTATCCTGCCAGGGACGAATATGTAAAGCTGTTGTATGTGGCAGCTACCAGGGCTTTGCATGAACTGGCAGCCGTTCATCCTGGAAATCTTACGGATTTAATTTCAAAGCCGGTATCCCGGGAAAAGAAAATGCGTTCTCTGGCAGCTGAAATGGATGAGAAACAGGGCAGAAAAGCAGCAGTGCGGTATGAAAAAGAACAGCTGACGGCAAAAGAAGCGGAGCGACAGAAAGCACTGCAGGGAGAAAAAGAGCGGGTAAAGAGAGCTTATATGGGGCCGAGGCCTTTAGCAGCGCAGCCTGTGAAAGCAAAGCAGGACACGCAGCGCGCACAGGGCCGGGCTTTTTTTGAACAGCGTTTCGGGACACAGAAATTAAAAAACAGCGCATCTTCCCTGACCGAAGGAAAGCAGCATTTGAAAGATGTGCCGTATTCTATGCAGAAACAGGCAGCGGCTGTAAAACTGCCTGAAAGAAACAGAAATAAGGAACCGGTTCCGATAAATCCTTCTCCTTACCGGTTCGGCCAGTGCCCGGACAGCAGTCTTTTGTATCCAAAGGGACACGGCGGCATTGACAATTCTGTGCGTATGATACGAAGGGCAAAGCTGTATGCGGATTTTATCAGCAGGTATGGAACGCTGCGTCTGACGCCTGTCAGTGATGCGGTGATAAGAATTCAGTTCCAAAGAGGCACAGGGGCGGAGTTTGCTCCCGGTTTCTGGGACAGGAAGCCGGAACAGGCCGGATTTTGGAAAGCAAAAGAAGGAAAGAACCTGGCGGAAGTATCTACGGGCCGGATTTCGGTACGGATAGACAAAAAAACAGGAGCGCTTCAGTTTTATGACGGCACGGGCAGACTGCTGCTGGCGGAAAATGCGGCTCTTCCGCGCCAGGTGCAGGAATCGGAAACATGGGTGTATTTTGACTGGGCAAAAAGCGAGAATCTGTTTGTAAAAGGATTTTTGGCAGATGAGATGGAGCGCATGAACCAGAAAGCAAGATATATCAGTTTTGGCGGAAAAAAGATGCGCATGCCGCTGCTGGTTTCAAAATCCGGGTACGGAATCGGGACGGCTGCAGAAAAAACGGCAGTCTGCTGTATGATACCGATGTACGGGCAGTATGTGTATACACAGGGAAGCGGGCAGATTGACTATTATTTCCTTTACGGCGGCAGCCAGGAGGGTGTACTAAAGCAGTACCAGGAATTTGTCTGAATGAGTTTTATATGGGCAGTTGTAATATAAAATATCTTAGAATGTTTCTAAAATAGTGCACATTTAACATAAACTGCGTCTGATACATTGACATTGGCATAGAAAAGTGTATAATAAAATTATTAAAAAAGAATAAAATTTGGAAGCGGGGGTTACCATGAATGAAAAAAAAGCTGCGAAGACGCAGAAAACAAAAGGAGTGCACAGTCTTACGGCTATGCTGATATCGATAATATTTATACTGATTGCCATTCCTACAGTCGGGCTGGCGCTTTTGGGGGTTTTTTATTTAAAGCAGTCCATGAATGAATCTGTCGAATTATACGAAGAAGCGATGACAGACGGTTATTCAATGGAAATTAAATCCCAGGTAGAAGGGGCGCTGGCAGTAGCGCAGAGCTATTATGACCGCTGCCAGAGCGGAGAGCTCGAAGAAGAAGAGGCAAAAAAACTGGCGGCGGATGTGATACGGAATATGCGCTACCGGGACGACGGCTCCGGGTATATCTGGATAGACGGCGAGGATTACGTGCTGGTCATGCATCCGATACTGACAGACCAGGAAGGGGATAACCGGTATGACCTGACAGACCAAAACGGTGTGAAAGTCACACAGTCTGTCGTGTCTGCAGCCAAAAACGGAGGCGGATATAATGAATTTTATTTCACTAAATCCGACGGCGTGACGGTTGCGCCTAAGATTGCATATGCGGAGATGTTTGAGCCGTGGGGATGGGCAATTGCGACAGGAAATTATGTAGATGAAATGAACGCAAAAATCGACGAGATGAAGGTGCATATTCAGGATGAGTTTTCTTCTATGCTTACGATTTACGGTGTTTCTGCGGCACTGATGCTGGCAGTGGCGCTTGCGGCATCCGCTCTGGGAGGAGTCCGGATTACAGGCGGCATCAAGAAGGTAGAGGCGAATCTGCGCCAGGCAGCCGGCGGTGATTTAAGCTTTACGGTCAGCCCTGCTTTACTGAAACGGGGAGATGAGATTGGCGAAATGGCCCGTTCACTCGAAGATGTCCGTCAGGCGCTGACCAGCATGCTGGGCAGTGTGGTTCATACCGGCGAGGCGCTGAATGAAAGCAGTGAGAATTTCAGCAGAAAATTCGAAAACATTACAGAAAGCATCAAAAATACGAACCAGGCAATTGAAGATTTAGCTCAGGGTGCAACGGACCAGGCAAATGAGACAGAAACGGTCAACGATAAAATTAAAGAACTCGGCGGCGTTATTGAGGTAGAGCAGCATGACGTATCCAAGCTGGAAGAAACCGTATCTTCTATGACAAAGCATACGGCTACTGCATCCAAAAGAATCGGGGAGCTGGATGAAATTACCCAGACAACAATTGAAGCGATTGATATGGTATCCGAGCAGACAAATAAGAATAACGATTCAGCAGCGAATATTAATAAAGCGGTAGAAATCATCAAAGGCCTTGCGGCACAGACCAACCTGCTTTCTTTAAATGCCAGCATTGAGGCGGCAAGAGCCGGAGAAGCCGGGCGCGGATTTGCGGTAGTAGCCGAGGAAATCAGAAATCTTTCAGAAGAATCATCAGGCAATGCCCAGGAAATTGAAGGAATTGTAAAAGAACTGATTGGCAATGTGGAAGTTTCTGTCAGCAAGATGAGCGAGGTTACGCGCAATGTACAAAAGCAGCAGGAGTGCCTGGATGATACCAGAACGGCTTTTGAGTATCTGAGCAAAGAGGTTTCCTTAGTGGAGGAAGTTACAAAGGAAATCGGCGGACAGACAGAGATTTTAAATTCCCTGAAACAGATTGTGACAGATTCCGTCAATAATCTGGCCAGTGTTGTAGAAGAAAATGCAGCATCTACAGAACAGACCAGTGCCAGCATGACGCTTTTGTCCCAGACAATCAGCGAATGCAGGGAAGATACACGCGGGCTGGTGCAGCTCAGCCACAGGCAGAATGAAGAGGCTGGCAAATTCCAGCTGTAGCCTGATACCGTGCAGAAAAATGAGACAGCAGTCTGGACCGGCCGGTGCAGAGTATGCGCAGTTTACGGCACATTCGATACGGAAAAATAGAAAATCATAACGGATTAGGAGGTATGATACCATGGGTTTTTTAACAGGAAAAACGGCAGTTATTACCGGTGCGGGGAGAGCTGTTTTAAGCGACGGCAGATGCGGCTCCATTGGTTATGGAATTGCAACGGCCTATGCAAAAGAGGGTGCGAACCTGGTTATTACCGGGCGTAATGTGAAGAAGCTGGAAGACGCAAAAGAAGAACTGGAGCGCCTTTATGGCATCCGCGTGCTTATCGTGCAGGCAGATGTAAATGCGGGTGCGGACAATGAAGCGGTTGTTTCCAATGTCGTTCAAAAAACAATCGATACATTTGGCAGAATTGATGTTCTGATTAATAATGCACAGGCATCCGCGTCCGGGGTTACGCTTGCGGACCATACAGCTGAACAGTTCGACCTTGCTATTTATTCCGGCCTGTATGCGGCGTTTTACTATATGAAAGCATGTTATCCGTATTTAAAGGAAGCAAAAGGCTCCGTCATTAATTTTGCTTCCGGTGCAGGACTGTTTGGAAATTACGGACAGTGTGCTTATGCAGCGGCAAAAGAAGGCATCCGCGGCCTGACCCGTGTAGCGGCTACCGAATGGGCAAAAGACGGCATAAATGTCAATATTATCTGTCCGCTGGCGTGGACTGCCCAGTTAGAGCAGTTCCAAAAAGCATATCCGGATGCATTCAAAGAAAATGTAAAAATGCCTCCGGCAGGACATTATGGCGATTCCGAGCTGGAAATCGGCCGGGTATGCGTACAGCTGGCATCCGAAGATTTTAAATATCTGACAGGAGAAACAATTACGCTGGAAGGCGGAATGGGCCTCCGGCCATAAATATGAAATCTGACAGGCATTTGTTTGCGGCTTTCGAATATGATAAAGGAAAAGCGCTGCTGCATTCAGGTTAGGAGTTTTTATGGAAGAATACTGCAGATTTGTGAACCAGCCGTTACCATATTCTTATAAGGCCATGGAGCCGTATATTGATATTCAGACAATGTACTTGCATCATGACAAACATTTACAGACATATATAAATCAGCTGAACGGACTGATTGAACGATGTGCCGCTCTGCAGTCTATGACGTTTACGAAAGAAGGAGACTGCGGATTTCCGGTTCTGGTTCATATATTGAAAAATCTGGATACAATACCGGAGTATCTTAGGACTGATATTAAAAATAATGCCGGAGGCGTGTTTAATCACTGGTTTTATTTTAACGGTCTGTCAGCGGAGCCTGTAAAACGGCCGGAGGGGCAGCTGGCGGAAAGCATACACTGGCAGTTTGGCGGTTTTGAACAGTTTAAAAAGGAATTTACGAAAGAGGCGCTGGCAGTATTCGGTTCGGGATATGCATGGCTGACTGCGGATAGGGATGGAAATCTTCAGATTACGATGACGGCTAATCAGGATACGCCGCTTGAAAATAATCTGGTTCCGCTAATCTGCGTGGATGTGTGGGAGCATGCTTATTATTTGAAGCATAAAAATCTGCGGGCTGAGTATTTGCCGGACTGGTTTATGGTGGCGAACTGGAAGTGGGCAGAATGGTGTTATTCGAATCCGGAGGTGTTTTTGTAATAAAGCATTTTGCGGGATGGATGAGTGAGGGTTATGCGGTGGTGATGGAGGGACGCCGGGCGGGGGAATTTTTTCCTTCTTATGTTCCGCTTCCAAAAAGCAGGAAGTTCTAAGTTTTCTG
>CANDJC010000157.1 GCA_947384955.1 uncultured Eubacterium sp.
GCCGAAGCGGCACCTTTAGCTGCTGGCTGCAGGCCAGGGCGAACCAGGTGCCGCGGACCGTCCGGAGCCACAGCGTAAACGCAGAATGCTTAGGGATTCTTAACATTCTGGAGCCGCCGCAGGAAGACCGGGCAAATCCCCTCTCCCGGCGTCCGCGAAGCCGCCACATCCCCTCCCCTCTCCGCCCAAATTTCGTACAGCACCATCCCACAAAAAAACAGGCGCTGCATATCACTGCACCACCCGTTCTATCCGCTTCCAAAAACTGTACCCGAAATGAAAACGTCCCATTTATGAATTTGTCTGATTCAGCGACTGATCCAGCTGGCTTTCCAGTTCCTCTGCCGCTTTCTTCTGAGCCTGTTCGTCCACTTCCGCAGACTTATCTTTTGAAGTAAACTTATTGACAAAATCCGGAACCATATCCAGTATCTTTGTAATACCATCCTGATTTTTCACATTTACCAGCTTGGTTGTGCCGTTTTGAATGACCAGAACCGCGCTCGGCGTAATTTTACCGCCCATACCGCCGCCGCCATTATTTTTCTTTTCTCCTGTAAATGCTCCTGCGGCCACGCCAAAGCTCACATCTACCAGCGGCAGGATAATCGTATCGCCGATATGAACGGCATCCCCTACTACGGTTTTTGTTGTAATGAAGCTGTCCATCCCCTTAAATAAGGATGCAACGGTTGTGCTGAAACTGTTGTCTGACATCTGTTTTTCCTCCTGTTTCTCAGAATATAGTTTCTAATTGTACCAGCCCCGGCCATGCCGGACGCTGTCCTGTTTTCTTTCTCTCACCCAAAAATCCGTCATCCGCGTTTCAAAAGCCTTTTCACCGCTTTTCGAAACTCCCTGTCACGGATAAGCCGCAGCAGGCTGACTAAAAAAACGCGAACCGTTACTTTCCCCTGTACAGCCAGTCTGCCTTCCAGATACAGCCTGTCCGATTCAAAATCCGGAATGATGCTGCACGGATAACGGTAAACAGACGGCATCAGACTGATTACTCCTAGTACCTTTCCAGTAAGCGCCGGGTCTGAAAGTGAAAATGTCACATCTGCTTCAAATTTCCGCGGTTTATAGTGACGCAGCAGATAGCAGAGTTCTTTCCATAAACGCCCTGCAGCATAACGGTTTGTTTCATTCTTATACTCTTTGTAAACCTGACGGATTTTATCACGGACTCCGCCTGTTTTTGCAGAAAACGGCGCTTTTTTTTCTTTTTGTTTCCTGCTATTTTTAAAAGAAGCTTTTTTTTGTTTTTTCTTCTCTTTTTTTCGTATATTTTTTTTCAGTCTTTTTCCTGACGGTTTTTCTTTTTCCACACTTTTCTGTTTCTCTTTACTGCCGCTCTGGCTTAAAGATTCCGAATTCCCATCCTGTAAAAACTGCTCATCCGATAAAGGCTTTTCTTCATTTCCTTTCAGGATACGTTCTGAAAAATCATCTTCCTGTTCTATTTTTACAGATTCCTCATTTATTTCCATGTGCTCTGTCTGAATGGATTCTCCAGCAGATTTTTCCAGTCTGACTGCAGAAGATGCTTCCTCCCGCACATGAATCATGTCCCCGGTTTCTTCAGCTGCTTCCTGTTTTAAGTTTACAGCATCTGCTTCTTTCGGGAATACATTTTCCTCTCCGCTGCCGGTATCCGTTTTCTCAGAATCATTCTGGTTTCGGGAATCTGATTTCCTTTTTTTCTTCTGTCTGCGCTCATTTCTTCTGTTTTGCCGCATCTGTCTGCGGCCTGAAAGCCATGCGAGCGTCTTATGCACATCAATCCCGGCTGCCCTGATTTTGTTTGCCATTCCTTCCGGCCCGTAACTGACCGCAATGTGGATAAAATGCGCCAGCCAGCTGACGGTTACCTGTACGCGGATATTTTTAACAGGATTTTTCTCCCCGGGCTCTGCAAGCCTCTCATTATGCACCCGGACATCATAACGCACCGGCACAAACGAAACAAGCAGCAGCGCTGCAAGAAGAACCAGAAACAGTACGAGCACAATCCACCCAAAAATCTTAAGCAGCATCAAAAGAAACAGTCCGATTGCCTTTATCATGTACTGTCACCTGCTTTCCTTTGCTGCAAAAAAAAGTGTTTCACTTTAAAACCGCCTGTTTCCTTATAAACGTCTGTTACAATCTCTGCCGCTGTTTCAAGCGCCTCATCATAGCCTTTTGCAATTCCAACAATATACAGATTCTGCTTCGGATAATATTTCTGCCGAAGCTCCCTGACCGGTATAATTTCCAGCAGGTTTGTCTCATATCTGCACAGTACGATAACAAACGTATTTATAAGAAGTGCATTATGAGTGATTTTCCATTTTAAACGCCTGATTTTTGCATCTTTCTTAGAAATGCGTTCCCCAAGATACAAATTTTCACACCAAATCATCCATACTCCTTGCGGACTCCCGCCAAAGCATGCAGACATACTACAATATTGTGCAAAAAGAAATGCCGCACACATAACCTAAAAATACTTTTTGTTTCCCCAAAGATTGCTCTTTTTCAGACTCAGGTATTCATTATAAGCCTGCTCAAGTATCTGCTTTTCATTTGAAAATTTCAGCAGATGGTATGCTTCATGAAACTTGTAATAACCGGAGTCCACAAAATATTCTTCCCATTGTGGCTTACTGTAATAATTGTCCGCCATCATCAGATACCAGTGGACTTCCTTTTCCACGGTATCCTCCGGTACATTAAAAGAATACTGGCTTGCACCGATATATTTGATGATTGCCGCATTCACGCCAGTCTCTTCCAAAACCTCGCGGGCTGCTGTTTCCTTATAATCTTCACCTTCTTCAACAGTTCCCTTTGGAAGAACCCAGCCCTCGTACTTGTTTTTGTAATTTTTATAGAGCAGCAGGATTTTACCGCGGAATATTACCACACCACCACAACTGGTTGCTTCTATCATTACAACACCTCCTGATGTGGTTTTGTAATAGAAATAGAAACAGGCGAAGCAGCCTTCTTTCTATTGCCTAAAACAAATAACTAAACAGTAGTATACCCCAATTCGTGAATACATGCAAGAAAATCATGGTGTTTTTTTACAGAGTGAATGAAAAGAGAGGGGAAGTGCGAACAAAAGGGGGATTGTGGCTCCTCGGACGCCGGGAGAGGGAAGTTACCCGGTCTTCCAGAGGCTGCTCCAGAATGTTAAGAATCCCTAAGCATTCTGCATTTACGCTGTGACTGCGGACGGGACGCGGCACCTATTCGCCCTGGCCTCCAGCCAGCAGCTACCGGTGCCGCTTCGGCTTCGCCGCCTGGTTATGAAGCAGAATACTAAGGGATTCTAAACATTCTTCCGATGCCGCAGGAAGACCGGGTAACTCCCCTCTCCCGGCTGTTTTTTGGCCGGTTTTACATGAGACACTGCGGATTCGGCACAATTACTTTTCGGCGTCTGTTTACAGTCAGTCATACAAAATTTCGGCAGAATATCGGCTGTTTTTCATGTAAAACCTTCGAAAGCCAGCCGGGTAACAGGAAGATGCACTGGCTGTTTGGGGGTCGATGTTACATGAAACATTTCGGGTACAGCACAGATTCTATTCGATGTCAGTTTACAGCCTGTCATATTAAAATTTATATAAAATTCAGCAGAGTGTCGGCATTTTCCATGTAAAGCATGCGAAAACCAGCCGGGTGACGGGAAGATGCACCGGCTTCCTGCTCCGGCTCCGGAATGTTAAGAATCCCTTAGTATTCTGCTCAAAAAACAGGCGGCGAAGCCGAAGCGGCACCTTTAGCTGCTGGCTGTAAGCCAGGGCGAACTAGGTGCCGCGACCGTCCGGGGCCACAGCATAAATGCAGAATGCTTAGGGATTCTTAACATTCCGGAGCCGGAGCAGGAAGCCGGTGCATCTTCCTGTCACCCGGCGTCCGAGCGGCCATCCCATTCCCCCTGCTTCACAGCCTCATAAGCCACATATTCCCTCTCAAAATGATACCCAAGCTTTTCTGCCAGCCTTACCGAATGCATATTCTGCGCATCCCACGCCGGATACAGACCGCGTTCTAAACATTCCAAAATGAGTCTCGCCCCGCACCGGTAAGCAAGCCCTTTTCTCCTGTAGTCTGTTCTTGTATCGATTTCAATCTCTATGCCGCCCTGATAACCGGAATAAGAAGACGCCCCGCTGACCAGCTCGCCGTCTTTTAGAATCACTGCGCCAAGCCCGTATTTTCGGTACGCGGCATAATCCTCATACTGTGCCGTAAAATCTCTGCACCATGCATGCTCTCTGCAGCGCCAGAACAGCTCTTCGTCTATCATTTTCATTGAATATGCCGCGTCAAGTCCGCCGGCTGCTGCCTGAAGCTTCTGCTTTTGAAAAATATCAGGCTCTTTCTTTATCGCATAGCGGACAGTTTTTTTTGCCTGATTACGGTAACAGGCTTCCAAAGCATCTGCCCAGCCGTCATTTTGAGGGACCAGAATCATAAAATCCCGCCCGGCTGCTTTTGTATATAAAATAAGCTCCGTATCCGGCTTTCCGGCAAAGAAGCAGAAATCTCCGAGCAGGGCTGCAGCCGATGCCGGAGTTTCCATGGAATCTGCATAGATGCTTCCCATTACCCCCTGCAGGCAGGACCATATCATAGTTTCCTGCCATCCTTCAAATAAAAGGGCTGCTTTTTGTGTCTGTATCAGTTTGAAAATCATAAGCCGCCTGCCTGAACCTGTTCAAACAGCGGCGTGGAAAAATAACGTTCTGCCGTATCCGGAAGTATCGTTACCACCGTCTTTCCTTTCCCTAGCTTTTTAGCAAGCTGGATAGCCGCAGCTACGTTTGTTCCGCTTGAAATGCCGCACATAATCCCTTCTAAGCTGGCAAGGTCCTTGGAGGTCTGAATCGCTTCCTGGTCCGATACAATATAGATATCTTCATAAATCTGCTGATTTAAAATCGCCGGAATAATACCGTCTCCAATTCCCATCTGCAGATGCGTTCCGATAGAACCGCCGGATAAAATCGCTGCGTTCTCAGGCTCTGCCGCCCAGATTGTAATATCCGGGTACTGCGCTTTTAACACTTCGCCGATGCCCGTAATGGTGCCGCCTGTACCAATCCCGGAACAGAATCCGTCAATCTGCCCCTCGGTCTGCTCTAAAATTTCCACACCGGTATGATATTTATGGGCAATCGGATTCGCCGGGTTTTCAAACTGCTGCGGTACAAACACATTCGGATCTTCCTCGGCCATTCGAAGCGCTGTCTTCATGCATTCTTCAATACAGGCCCCGATATTGCCGGCATCATGAATCAGCACCAGCTCGGCTCCGTAATGCTGTACTAATTTTCTGCGCTCCTCACTGACCGAATCCGGCATAATAATCCGGGTCCTGTATCCGCGCACCGCCCCAATCAGCGCAAGGCCGATGCCCTGGTTGCCGCTTGTCGGTTCTACAATAATCGTATCTTTATGTATCCTGCCTTCTTTTTCTGCCCGGGCAATCATCTGATATGCCGTCCTTGTTTTAATCGAGCCGCCTACATTCAGTCCTTCAAATTTTACAAGCACCTGTGCACTGTCGTCTGAAACCATCCTGTTTAAACGAATCATCGGGGTGTGGCCCATGGCGTCTAATATATTATTATAAATCATTTTTTATCCTCTTCTTCCTGGTTTTTCATCGCATTTTACTATATCATACTCTTGCGCACTCGTAAATATGTAATTTAACCGGGGATGTGATACGCATCCGAACCAGGAAAATGCCGTGATAAAGCAGCTAAGCGGGAAGTTTGTGTATCTCCATGCCTCATTTTATAGTTATTATTTATCAGCCGTTCCTTAAAGGGACAGATGTGTGTCCATGCATACTGCGATAATGATATACAGTCAAAAAAACTTCTGCAATGCTTCTGGCAAAAAGTATATACTGAATACAGCAGACAGTCTTGAAAATTCTGGAAATATAAAATAAGGTTTCTAACAATTCAGATACCCTTTTCTATAAGCTTTTACAAGGAGTGTTATGAGATGAAAAACGATAAAAAAGAATTAGAAATTCAGGTTAGCACAGAAAAAGACGGGTTAGCCAGTACCGAGATTGAAAAATCTATATTTGAATCAGCGCAGCAGTTAAAAGACATATCCAGCAAGGCGGATATTCTTGATTGTGCAGTAGCGACATCATCTGGCATTTTGTGCGGAATGCTCGATATCTTACTGGCCAGAGAATTTAATCTCCAGATAGGGCGGGATATTGCGGATACACAGCTCTGACGAGGATGCTGACAATCGCCACCGGAGTATTTACTGCGGTGGATGTTACAGAAGCGACTGTTACACAGAAATACTGGGTATCTGTAAATTATACAGGCATAGGGAGATTTGCCATCGCGTCAGGTACAGAAACGCTGCAGTTATTGAAGACTCGCGATATCAGGAAAATCCGGGCATTTTATGAAAAAATCGGGCAGAATACATACGCAGATACATATGATAAGATGTATAGGACGCTGGGAGATACTATGGATTTGAATAAATTAGGACTTTCGCTGGAGCACACGGAGATTTTATATAATATGGAATATCTTAAGACACTGCATGATATTCAAAAGACAAAGCCGATTGCCGGAAATAATAAGATCCTTCAAAAAAGAGGGAATGGCTGCAGGAATGGAAAAACTATATGAGCTTAGGATTTTCAGGATTTGTGAATGATAAGGATGCTGTTATGCATTGGTATGACTGGGAAACACTCCTGTGGAAGATTGAACAAAATCATCCAGAGAGTGTCAATAAATCTGTGTAAATTATCCTGACTGCAATTATAATTTTATTGAATTATCAAAATTCTGTAAAGACTGAAACCCTTGCCTTGGCAGGATTCCGATAATTCAAATTACATCAATTAAGCAGTCAATAAGAATACTCAGACAATTTACTTACACAGTTTATCTGAGAAAGCCGCTTTTGGGAACACCGGCTATTTTTTAGCCGGTGTTAGAGGCAGTGGTTTAGCCGGTAGGCTGAACTGTAAAGTAATTATTCATGTTATCATGATATATAATTGACTTTCAGTGATTTTTGTGATAAGATAAAAACAAGTCATTTGATGAGGTGGAACATATGGCAGTTCAATATACAAAATTATGGAAAATGCTAATTGACAAAAAAATGAAGCGAACAGACTTAATTGTCTTAGCTGGAATAAGTGCTAACATTCTAGCAAAATTAGGAAAAGACGAGTTTGTCTCAATGGAAAGTCTTGAAAAAATATGTAAAGCACTTAATTGCAATATAGGTGATATTGTTGACTTTGTTTTTGAAGGCAAAGACTATCAGGGGTAAAATAAATGAAAAAACAGAAAAATCAGGCATTTAGTGCAGAAATACCCTATGATTTAATGTATCAAGCCTCACGCAAAGAAGCGAGCAGAAAAAAACCAGTATTCTTTATTCATAAATATTTTGCACGTAGAATTACAGCTAATTATAGAATGGCCCTTTTGGGCTTTATGGTAAACAAAGATGATAGCATTTTCGAGAAATTTTACAGCAACTCCGCAAATAACGGTCGAGACTCTAACCTTACCATACTCGATCCGTTCATGGGTGGCGGAACAACAATTTTCGAAGCATTAAGATTTGGTTGTAACGTAATCGGAAACGATTTACAGCCA
The DNA here is from genome assembly GCA_947384955.1 of uncultured Eubacterium sp. GTDB lineage: Bacteria > Bacillota > Clostridia > Lachnospirales > Lachnospiraceae > Eubacterium_J. The sequence continues at coordinate 7,668 of CANDJC010000157.1, forward strand.
TTGTCATTATTCGTTACTAAAGCATTGGTTGAACCTGTAAATGAAAAGGCGGTTACTAATACGCTTAAGAAAATGGAAAACAGTGTTGGTCAAAAAATCAAGCATTATTACCATACACAATGTCCCGAGTGTGGTAAGACTGCAGATTTAATGTACGCTTTTCATGTAAAAAAAGCAAAAACTAACACTGCATGTAAAGAGCACAGATTCTTCTCCAGTTTCGTAATTGCATATAAAAAAAATGAATTTACTATTGTTTGTCCCGAATGTGGTAAGCTTCATAAGACTAAATTTGAAAACGGTGTTTTTGAATGTGAGTGCGGTTGGAAGATTCACTCTCCAAAGGATAGCTATATAAAAAGTGGCGTCTTCCATTGCCCACATTGCGAAGAAGAAAAAACATTAAGCGAATACGATGCAGAATCCGGCTATCCGTTCGATACAGATATTGTAGCAATCGAGTATTACTGCCCACATTGCAAGACTCATGACTACAAAGCACCAGATGACCAGGATATAGCCTTTTACAATCTTGCATGTGAAACATATCTCCAAGAAAAGGACAAGTTACCAATTCCCCAGCAAGCTATACCAGAGGGTTATAATACAAACCAGATCATCAACCATGGCTATCGCTATTTCAAAGACCTTTTCAATCCGAGACAATTGCTTTGTCTGGGATATTTACTTGAAGAGATAAATCGTGTAGACGATAAAAATGTTCAGCTTTGGCTCCAACTGGCTTTTTCCGGAATGTTGGAAATGAACAATATGTTTTGCAGATATCAGCAAAATGCATATAAAATCTGCAACATCTTTTTCAACCATGCATATGTTCCAATTGCAATGCCTGTTGAAAATTGTGTATGGGGAGCGAAGCTTGGCACTGGAACGTTTATTAAAACGGTTCAGAAAATCCTACGAGGTAAAAAATATAACACTGGCATTTATGATCTGTCTGTTAAAAAGCTCTCTAATGGTCGATATGATACAGTTCAAGTAATGACCAATGATAAAGTTATTGCATATCCCATAGATGATTTATCTAGGATTGATGGTACTCATCCGGTATTAAAGTGTGGTGATTCACGAAACCTTGATTTCATCCCAGACAGGTCCGTTGATTTGGTGCTCACTGATCCTCCATACGGTGCTAATGTCATGTATTCAGAGCTGATAGATTTCTTCCATGTATGGAATTATCATAGCACTTTAGCTGACGAGATGGGTTTTATAGAACCTTTGTCTCCTAAAGCGAATGAAATCATTGTTAATTCTGTTGCAGGAAAAGATTTTACCTATTATCAAAATGGCATCCAGTCTGTTTTTGAACAGTGCCATAAAAAACTCAAAAACGATGGATACTTGGTATTTTCTTTCCACGACAAAAGCCTGGAAAGTTGGTTGTCAGTTTTGGAAAGTATTTATTCTGCGGGATACAACCTCGTTAAGGCGTATCCAGTGCAATCCGAAACAAGAACCGGTGCACATACATCAAATAAAAACTCTATCGGTATTGATATTATGTTGGTTAGTCAAAAAGTTGAGCGAGGAAATATTCACCTTCAGCCGAGCACCAATGATTTCCTTGATAATGTTGTTAATTCGGCTCGTAAACATGTTATTTCGACATTAGAACGACTTCAAAATGTGGGAGCCGAAATTACAATTCCGGATATTCAGAACATTGCAATTGGTGAGTTCTTTGTACAACTAAAAAACTATTCCGACTACGATAATCTTACAAAGAAAAATATCATTAACGTGCTGAGCGAATTTCTTGACAGTATAGAAACCCTTGCAGAAAACTTTGATGTAACCCAAAAGCGCAACGGCTGGTGGTCAGAGCTTTATAAAGAAAAGTGAAATATTTAAAATCAAAACCACCCTTCCAAAGGGTGGTTTGCTCCAGGGCTATAAGCCCGTGTTACCGACGGCGCCTAAAGACGCTGGCCTTCACTTTGTTCAGGCTATCTTGTCTTTGCCGCTTTTGCTACCCCTTAAGGGGTGTTCGTATTACCTGCTGCCCTTAAAAGGGTCCTCATATTCCTTTACGCTGAGTTTATCCAGAGCTACATCATGTTTCTCCTGTTCTTGAATATACTTTTTTATAGCTGCTTCATTAAGGCCGACTGTGCTTGCATAATATCCTTCTGCCCAAAAGTGGCGGTTTCCAAATTTATATTTTAAATTTGCATGCTTATCGAATATCATCAGCGCACTCTTTCCCTTCAAATATCCCATAAAGCCTGACACGCTGATCTTTGGCGGTATGCTTACCAGCATATGGATGTGGTCCGGCATCAGATGCCCTTCTAATATTTCCACTCCCTTGTATGCGCACAGCTGTTTTATAATATCCCTGATGCTTTCTTTGTATTGATTATTTATTATTTTTCGTCTATACTTTGGAGTGAATACTATATGGTATTTGCATGCCCATTTTGTGTGTGCTAAAGAATCTGCCTTCTGGGCCATAAAATCACCTTTCCTTTCTTATAAGATAGCCTGAACAACTATATTATAACGGAAAGGTGATTTTTGTTGTATAACAATCGACGCGCACCCGCATAGCGGGTGGTTTATTGTCCAGCACATCTCCATTTTTCGATTGAGAAAAACTCCGATGCGCTGGACAGGCTAAAGCCCATAATAACAACAGTCGGAGAGTGCTTCACGCTGCTCTCCGACTGTTATTGTTATTCTTTTTTCTTGCGTTTACGAGTTTTTTTTAATTCATAGATAAGTTTGAGCTTGTGATCTCGTGCATCCTTATCCAATTTTGCCTGTTGTCCTGTTTCTTTTTTCTGTGGAACCCAATCTTCGTGATCAATCCAGCCAAAACGGATTTTCTTAATTTGGGGATCATGATTTACATCGGTATACTTTTCAAAGTTTACACCGATATAATAACCTTCTTTCTTCTTCCCCGAATTATTTTCGCTGTTCTTCTGTCCATAACTACGATTTCCGTAAAGATTTGTTCCATCAGAAGATGTTTTAATCTCTATAGACAACTCATCATCGGGATTATACACCACATCTTTTTCGGACTTAATTTTCCCTTTACGAAAATCTTCCAGATGTTTTTTAGCAAGCATAACAGGAATTAACTCATGGAGAAATTCGCCCATAACTTGAGGTTCTGGAAAGACATCAACACCAATCTGAAGTTCTCCTCCCTATATTATCAAGTGATTTTCCTTAAAAAATCAAGGAATTTAAAGTTTATATCTCAGGTGAAT
>CANDJC010000158.1 GCA_947384955.1 uncultured Eubacterium sp.
CAGCGTAAATGCAGAATGCTTAGGGATTCTTAACATTCCGGAGCCGTCCCAGGAATCCGGTGCATCTTCCCGTCACCCGGCGTCCGCACAGCCACCTCAATCCCCGCAAAATTCTCAAATATTCCCCATTCCTTTTTCGGCATCAGTATGTTAAAATAAATCTATTCAAAAAATTCCGGTAACAGCATACTCCCGGTTCCTGTATCTCCTGGAACCGTATTTTTGCTGTTATCAGGCTTTTAAGATAAACCATCCAAAAAGTCCGAAAGAGAAACGGGGAGAGTGACAGGATGCAGGAACCAGGCATGAAAAAACTGACTATGGAAGATGTGGCAAGGGAACTTGGCGTATCGAAGACAACAGTATCAAGGTCTGTGTCAGGCAAAGGACGAATCGGAAAAAAAACAAGGGAGCGGGTTTTAAATTACATCGAGGAGCATACGCAAAAGGCGCAGCCGGAAGAAAAGGCATTAAAGAAAGCAGCAGCACCAAAGCAGGAGCCTCAGGACGCAGCCGGAGAAAATGCTTCCGAGCATGTAACAGCAGCACCAAAACCTGCTGTTTTAAAAAGAAAGCGTTCGAAAAGCGGAACCTGCAATATCGGAGTCGTTCTTCCAGAGGACCTGTTTGCATCCGACCGGCCGTATTTTCCGAAAGCATTGAAAGGAATCAGCGAGACTGCGGATTCCGAGGATTATGATGTGATTATGATACTTGTGGATAGGAATGATTTGTCCAGGCTGTCGCGTGTGATTGAACAGCGCAAGGCAGACGGGCTGATTCTGATACGTACCCTGCAGGATGAAAAACTGATGGAGATGCTCAAAAGCAGCGGGATTCCGTTTGTGGCGGCAGGCGTATCCGACGACCCGGAAATCTATCAGGCGGATAATGATTATGAAGAGGCATGTTTTGAGCTGACGAACATTCTTCTGATGAAGGGGATAAAAAAAATTGCGGCGGTAGCGGGGAATATGAGCTATGTTATGAATCAGAAGCGGATGGATGGTTTTTACAAAGCGCACAGGGTACGCGGCATTTCGCCGGATAAATCGCTGATTTTTACGGATGTTCTTACTCCGCTTTCAGCCGCCCGGGCTGCGGATACGATTCTTATGCGCGGCGCACAGTGCATTATCGGTGCGGATGATGTGCTTACCAGCCATGTGTTAAGGGAATTAGAAGAAAAGCATGTGCAGATTCCGGGAGAGATAAAACTGGCTTCTTTTCATGACAGCCAGCTTTTGGCCGCTGCCAAAACAGGGATTACAGCCATTCAGTTTCATACCGAGGAGCTGGGGCGGGAAGCCTGCAGAATGCTGCTGCATCAGATTCGCGGGGAAGAGGTGCCGCGCCTGACAAAGCTCTCTTATGAGGTGACGCTGCGGGAATCTACAAAATAAAAACAGATAAGAAAAGGAAAGCGGGCACAATATGTTTCGTGTTGAAGAAATCCAGAGCCTGAATGAGCTGGAACTGGCAGTTTATGAGTATGTCATGCAGCATAAAAGCGCGGTATCTTATATGCGTATCCGCGAGCTGGCGGAAGAAGCGCATGTATCTACGTCTACCGTATTAAGATTCTGCAAAAAAATGGGATGTGACGGCTATGCGGAATTTAAACTGCGGATGAAAGAGTATAACGGACAGAAAAAAGTCGATAAGCTTACTGAGGATTTGTCGGAAATGAAGGCTTTTTTTGACCGTCTGGAAACGGAAAAATTTCAAAGCAGGCTGGAAGAGGCGGCTTCGATTATTGCGAGGATGGAACGGGTCGTGTTTGTCGGCATCGGAAATTCCGGGCATGTAGGACAATACGGGGCCAGATGCTTTACCAATATGGGGAAATTCAGTCTGTATATTTCTGACCCGTTTTATCCGATTAACATGAAGGATGCCATATCTACGGCCGCGATTGTGCTGTCTGTGTCCGGGGAATCGGAGCAGGTAGTAAAAATTGTAAGCGGGCTGAAGCGTTCGAACTGGAAGATTATCAGTATTACAAATACAGAGCAGTCTACGATTAGCAGGCTGGCGGATTTGAATCTGTCTTATTACGTTACTATGCGGCGGGACGAGGAAAATGTAGATTATACGTCGCAGGTTCCGGTTATGTGTATTGTGGAAGCGCTTGGAAAAAAGATAAGAAACAGGCTGATGGAAGAATAAAGAAAGCGGCAGTTCATTCAGGCAGAAAAAACAGGACGTTTTTTTCGGAAAACAAATTCCAGAAAAACGCACCTGTTTTTTTCATGCCCGAAAGTAAAGACAAATGAAAGAAAGTTTTTTATAATCCTATTAAAAGAGAACGGTTCGAAACAGATGCAGGCCGGCTGTTTGGACCAGACATCATAAGCTGTAATGAGGCCGCGTTACAGTAAAAAAGAAAGAGAGGATTTTATCATGGCACAGGTTCGTGATTATGCAAAGCTCGCCAGAGATATTAAGGAACTGGTAAAGGAAGAGAATATTATCAGTGCCGCACATTGTGCGACCAGGCTGCGGCTGGTATTAAAGCAGACGCCTTCCGCAGAAGTGACAGCAAAAATTTCTGCCATGCCGGCAGTGATTCAGGTGGTGGAAAAAGGGGGACAGTATCAGATTGTTATCGGCACGCATGCAAAGGATGTGTATGAGGAACTGACAAAAATACTGCATCTGGATGAGAGCGGGGCCGCGGAGCAGAAAGGGAGTATGGTAAGCCGTGTGATTGCAGCGATGTCTGCGGTTTTTGCACCGTTTGTCTACATATTAGCGGCGGCGGGACTGCTGCAGGGGTGTCTGATTCTGCTGAACCTGGCAATGCCTGCTTTTGCGCAGACAGGTACTTATTCGGTATTAAGCTTTATTTCCTGGACGCCGTTTACATTTCTTCCGGTTATGATAGCCGTAACAGCATCGAAACATTTTAAATGCAACACGTTTATTGCGCTCTGGTGCTGTCTTGCACTGGTAAATCCGGACTGGGGCAGCATTGCGGCGCGGATTGCGGACGGGGAAAGCATCCGGTTTTTGTTTTTTGAAATGTCACAGACGACATATACATCCAGTGTCCTGCCGCCGCTGTTTTTAGTGCTGGTGCTTTCGTATCTGGAGCGGTTTGTGGATAAGCATCTTCCAGATGTTTTAAAGGCGCTTGCAACGCCGTTTATCTGTGCGGTTATTATGATTCCGGCGACCATTCTTTTAATCGGGCCTGTTTCTGATATGGCAGCGGGCGGCATTGCCACAGGATATAACTTCCTCTATCATACAGTTCCGGCGATAGCGGCGCTTATTATCGGAGGATTCTGGGAAGTGGCGGTTATTTTTGGCGTCCACTGGGGTGTTACGCCGATGGTTATGGCCAACTTTGATAACTTTGGCTGCGACTCGTTTCAGGCGGTACAGACCTGCGCCGTCGTTGCACAGGCTGCGGCATGCTTTGGCGTTATGATAAAGACAAGGGATAAGAAGATGAAAAACGTAGCGATGTCTGCCGGGCTTACAGGCATTTTCGGGATTACAGAACCGGCTATTTACGGTGTTACGCTGCGTTTGAAAAAACCATTTATTGCGGGATGTATTTCTGGAGCGCTGGGTGCGCTGGCCGTTGCGTTCTTTGATTCAAAAAACTATGTATATGCGGGTCTGCCGGGACTTCTGACAACGGTAAATGCAATCAGCGCGGATGCGCCGATGTCTTTTCCGGGCATGCTGATCGGGTGCGGGATTTCCGCTGTGGCAGCAGTCATTCTTGTGCAGATTATGGGATGTGAGGAAAAGACAGCTGTACAGGCACAAAGCGGCACAGCGGCTGTACAGGCACAAAACGGTGCAGCAGCACAGGCACAAAGCGGGACAGCGGCTGCAGATGCTGCAGAAAGTAAAGCTGCTGCGGCATCTGCTCCAGTTATGGTGTATGCGCCTTTGAATGGAGAAGCGAAGGCATTAAGCGAGGTCAGCGACCCGACATTTGCGGAAGGAATCCTTGGACAGGGCGCAGCAATCGTGCCGTCTGAGGGGAAGCTGTATGCTCCTTTTGACGGAATTGTAAGCTCTGTTTTTGATACAAAGCATGCAGTCTGTCTGGAACATGCCTCAGGAATGCAGATGCTGATTCACATCGGACTGGAAACCGTGTCCCTGGGCGGAAAATATTATACGGCAATGGTTAAGGACGGGGAGGCTGTGAAAAAGGGACAGCTTTTGATTGAATTTGATTTAAACGAGATACAGAAAAATTTCGATACGGTGACGCCGGTGCTGATTACGAATGCGGATGAATTCGTGTCAGCAGAAGCGCTTAAAACGTCCGGGAAGGTTACGGCTTTGGAAGAATTTATCCGGGTAACGAAATAGCGGATGTGTACGGAATATCTGCAGGATGAAAAAGATTAGACTGAATCAGTCAGGAAGGAAGTGTATCGGCATGAGTTTGCCAAAAGATTTTTTATGGGGCGGTGCAGTTGCCGCACACCAGTTAGAAGGCGGATGGAACGAAGGCGGAAGAGGCCCGAGTGTCAGTGATGTGCTTACGGCGGGGGCTCACGGAGTGCCAAGACAGATTACAGACGGCGTAATCGAAGGACTCAGATACCCGAATCATAACGGCATTGATTTTTATCATACTTACAAAGAGGATATTGCGCTGTTTGCAGAGCTGGGATTTAAATGCTTCCGTACATCCATTTCCTGGAGCCGTATTTTTCCGAAGGGGGATGAGGATGCGCCCTGCGAGGAGGGGCTTGCATTTTATGACAGACTGTTTGACGAGCTGTTAAAATACGGCATAGAGCCGGTCATTACGCTGAGCCATTTTGAAATGCCTTATTATCTGGCAAAAGAATACGGCGGCTGGGTAAACCGGAAGCTGATTGATTTTTTTGTCCGCTATGCCGTGACTGTGATGGAACGCTACAAAAACAAAGTCAGATACTGGATGACGTTTAATGAAATCAATAACCAGAGCAATACGGACACCGATATTTTCGGCTGGACCAATTCCGGCATCCGCTTCTCAGAATTTGAAAATCCGAAAAAGGCGCTTTATCAGGCCGTGCATCACGAACTGACAGCGTCTGCGCTCACAGTAAAGAAGGGGCATGAAATTAATCCGGATTTTAAAATCGGCTGCATGTGCTCTTTTGTGCCGTTCTATCCGTATTCCTGTAACCCGGACGATGTCATAACGGCGTTAGAATCCATGCACGAGAGATTTTATTTCTCAGACGTACACTGCCGGGGGCATTATCCTGCTTATGCAAAAAAAATGTGGGAGCGGGAAAACAGCGCGCCGGTTATGGAGCCGGAGGATGAAAAGATACTCTCAGAAGGAACGGTAGACTTTATAGGATTCAGCTACTACATGTCGAATGCGGTCAGAGCAGATACAGATAAGGTAAACGGAGATGTGAACGGCGGCAATGCCCATACGGTTCCAAATCCATATGTGAAAGCCTCTGACTGGGGCTGGCAGATTGACCCGAAGGGACTGAGATATTCTCTGGCGACGCTGTATGAACGGTATGAACTGCCGCTGTTTATTGTAGAAAACGGGTTCGGAGCAGCTGACGAGCTAAAGCCGGATTTTACCTGCGATGACAGCTTCCGCATCGAATATTTAAAAAGCCACATTGAGCAGATGAAAGAGGCCGTGGAGACTGACGGCGTGGAGCTTATCGGATATACGCCGTGGGGATGTATTGATGTGGTATCATTTACGACCGGAGAGATGAAAAAAAGATATGGATTTATTTACGTAGATATAAATGACGACGGCTCCGGCAGCGGAAAGCGTTATAAGAAAAAATCATTCGGGTGGTATCAAAAAGCAGTGGCCTCGAATGGAGAAGAATTGTAAAAAGCAGTTCCTGTTTTGCGTTTCGGCGCAGGGCAGGAGCTTTTTCTTATGGAAAGCAGCGCTAAAAACGGGATTGTAACGGATTATTTCTTATGGTATATTAAGTAAAGATGTCTGCCAGAGCGCAGCACCAAAAGAGCGAAAAAGAAAGACTGAGATTTTACGAATGAGAGGATGTATCAATGTATACAATAGCGTTTTGTGACGATGATTTAAAAGAGCTTGCATATGTAAAAAATTGTTTGGAGCAGTATCAAAAGGTGCGGACCTCGGTGACGTATCAGACGGACTGCTTTGCGAACGCACAGGCGCTGTTAGAAAAAATCCGCAGCGAAAATTATATGCCGGATATTCTGCTTCTGGATATTTTTATGCCGGGTAAAAACGGCATAGAGGCTGCAGAGGAAATCCGAAGGCTTGGCTGTGCAAAGCCGATTATTTTTCTTACGGCTTCAACGGAACATGCGCTGTATGCTTTTGGCGTAGATGCCGTGCAGTATCTTGTAAAACCGTTACAGCAGGAGAAGTTTTTTCATGCTATGGATACCGCGGCTAACGTTTTACATAGCGCGAAAGAAAGCCGGATTGTGCTAAAAGCCGCCAGGGGTGTCCGCCAGGTGCATCCGCGTGAGATTATTTACTGTGAATCGCAGAAAAATTATCAGGTGCTGTATTTAAAGTCAGAGGAATTAAGAGTCCGTATGACAGCCGGGCAGCTGTGGGAGATGTTAGAGAAATTTCCCCAGTTTGACAGGTGCGGCCGTTCCTATATTCTAAATATGGACCATATTGTGTCCGTAAAACAGGATGAAATTCTTTTGGATGACGGGAGCACGGTTTATATTCCCAGAAATAAAGCGGCAGATTTTAAAAAGAGATATTTTTCCTATTATTTTGACTGAAGAAGACTGACAAATTATTAACAAAAGCTGTAAAATCCCGTTTTCGACACCTGAGAGAGTATAAAAAGGCTCAGACATGAATAAATACAGTGTCTGAGCCTTATCCTGATGAAATAGAAATGTAGTATGGAATGTCTGCGCTGGGATGCCTGCACGCTTTTGTAAATATCCGGCTAATGATTTATGCTGTTCATATGAAGCAGTCTCTCATCAATCATGGAAACAATATTATCAGAAAGATTCTTCATATTTAATCTTTTATCCATAAAGAGCAGGCTGCTGTATTTTTTATCGGTATTGCATTTTGAGAAAATATGAGTAACTTCGTATGCTGCTGTACTTTTACGAAAGCAGTCCTCATCCCTGAGCGATTGAGCTATGTAGCATTCGCTTTTTTCCTTTCCCTCGTCGTCATACTCCTTATTCATACAAAGAGTGAACCTAAGATTGGTAGTTCCAAACCTGTAGCTTTTTGTATTTGTCAGAATTTCTTCGAGCATGAAATTTTCCGTACCTGCCAATACAGCTATTTCACATAGATGCATTAATTTCTTTTTGCATAACGAATAGGGATGCCTGGATGTGAAATAAATCTGTGAAGACTGTAACTGTCTTTTTACGGCATACTGGTAAAATCTTTTGGCCGAAAGAGTGGTTTCTGCCCCGGTCAGGTGCCTGAAATTCTCCGCTTTATAACAAACCTCTATGTATCTGCCATCAAAGACATATAAAAACTTTTTACCAACAAGCTGTTCTTTATATAACTGTGCAGCTTTATGAATCTCATTCACAATGAATTTGCGGTCATTGATTTTCTTTTTATTCATCATATACTCTGTTTCTTCTTATTATTTATCTTCTTATTATCTTCCATTATTTTACAGGTATCTAAATATCCAGGCTGTAGAAAGCTTTCTAAAAATGGAAACGCGCTGGATGTTTATTCATCCAGCGCATCATTACTCAAAAAAGCGGTTTTATGCTGGCTGTCAGCCGGGATACCCTTCCGAGTATCAATCAGTCGCCGGAATATTAAGTCCCCGGCGCGGACTCATCGTATCTCCCTGATGCGGGCGCAGTATCCTTCCGAATACTTTCAAGTTCTGGTATATTACCTGCCCAGACGCAGTACAGCTTGATACGTGCCGCTTCACGCAACCTTTCAGGTTACTTATAGTATATGTGAAATGTCTGGAATTATCAACTGTTTTTGATGAAAAATTTTTCGATGACGGCAGTACGGTTTTAATCTGACTGAAGAAGACTGACAAATTATTAACAAAGGTTGAGCAGTCTGTCAGGATATGCTAAGATAAAATATGACAAAACTGTCAAACTAAAATATCATATATGGGAGGTTTTTATGGCAAATAATGTAATTGTGGGGCAGTCTGGCGGGCCGACATCTGTTATTAATTCCAGTCTTGCAGGGGTGTATAAGACAGCAAAGGATTTAGGGGCAGACAAAGTCTATGGCATGAGAAACGGTATCCAGGGTTTTTTGGAGAAGAGAATCGTGGATATGAGTGAAAAAATCCGTACAGACCTGGATTTGGAGCTGTTAAAGAGAACGCCGTCAGCGTTTCTGGGGTCATGCAGGTACAAGCTTCCGGAAATCGGCGAAGACAGGGAGATTTATGATAAAATCTTTGATATCTTAAAGGAATACGAGATTACTTCGTTTTTTTACATCGGCGGCAATGATTCGATGGATACGATTAAAAAGCTGTCGGATTATGCGATTCTGCTCAACAGTCCGATTCGGTTTATGGGCGTTCCGAAAACGATTGATAATGACCTGGCAGTCACAGACCATACACCGGGCTATGGCAGCGCGGCCAAATTTATTGCATCCGTATCGAAGGAAATCATCCGTGACGGTCTGGTTTACGATATTAAGCAGGCGACTGTCATTGAAATCATGGGGCGCAATGCCGGCTGGCTGACAGGCGCGGCAGCGCTTGCTTCCTGTGAAGACTGTGAAGGCGTGGATATGATTTACCTTCCGGAACTGCCGTTTGATGTGGATTCTTTTGTAGAAAAAACAGGAGAGCTCCTGCAAAAGAAAAATTCGATTGTTGTAGCTGTATCCGAAGGTATCCGGACCAAAGACGGAAAATATGTATTTGAGCTGACGAACCATACAGAATATGTGGATTCCTTCGGCCATAAGCAGTTAAGCGGTACAGCCAGATATCTTGCGACGCTTATCAGCGAAAAATTCGGCTGCAAATCCAGGTCGATTGAACTATCGACACTGCAAAGATGTGCAGGACATATGACATCCCGCGTGGATATTACAGAGGCTTATCAGGTGGGAGGCTCAGCGGTCAAAGCTGCATTTGAGGGAGAAACCGCGAAAATGGTTATCTTAAAACGTGTTTCAAACGACCCTTACATCTGTACGACAGACCTGTATGATGTTCATAAAATTGCGAATATTGAAAAGAAAGTGCCGTTAGAATGGATTACGCAGGACGGGACCAGTGTAAGCACGGAGTTTGTTAATTATATCAGGCCGCTGATTCAGGCGGAGCTTACACCGATTATGATTACAGGGCAGCCGCGCCATATTGTGATTGACAGACAGTAAGCGCTTATCCTGATGCAGACGAAGTGTGTCAGGCTTTTCCTGGAATCGTCTGCCGGATATCTGACGAAGACGCTGACACTTTTAGCAAAATTTGCAAAAGACCAGGCAGGTCTGATTCTGTCTGGTCTTTTTGTCTGCGGGTCAAAAGGTTCCGTGTATATGTGATTTTACAGCTTCGCTGACTGCCTGTGCTGTCCGCGGGTCAAAAGGCTCCGGCATAATGAAATCATCGCACAGCTGTTCGTCAGATACAAGTCCGGCAATGGCTTCAGCCGCCGCCAGCTTCATTTCTTCGGTAATCTGTCTGGCATGTCCTTCGAGCGCCCCTTTAAAGATACCCGGAAATGCCACGACATTGTTTACCTGATTCGGAAAATCGCTTCTGCCCGTACCGATAATGCGCACCCCGGCAGCTTTTGCCGCATCCGGCATGATTTCCGGCACCGGGTTTGCCATTGCAAACAGGATAGAATCCTGATTCATGGAGGCAGCCATCTGCGGTGTCACGATATCTGGCGCGGATACGCCGACAAAAATATCAGCGCCTTTTAAAGCATCTGCAAGCGTGCCCGAAGCATTTTCGAGATTGGTAAGCTTAGTCATTTCTTTCTGCATCCAGTTTAAATCCGGGTAATCTTTCCCGATGATGCCATGTCGGTCACACATCGTAATATGTTTAAATCCATAAGAGAGCAGCAGCTTTGCAATCGCAATCCCGGCTGAACCGGCTCCGTTTACAACAGCCCTGCAGCTTTCTTTCTTTTTGCCCGTTAATTTCAGACCGTTAATAATACCTGCAAGCACAACAATAGCCGTACCGTGCTGGTCATCATGAAAAACCGGGATATCCAGCATTTCTTTTAACCGGGCTTCAATCTCAAAACAGCGAGGCGCGGAAATATCTTCCAGGTTGATGCCTCCAAAACCGGGCGCGATATTTTTCACCGTCTGAATAATCTCCCCGGTATCCTGAGTGTCCAGACAGACCGGGACTGCGTTGACATTGGCAAATTCCTTAAACAGCACGCACTTGCCCTCCATGACAGGCATTGCGGCATAAGGCCCGATATTTCCAAGCCCCAGTACAGCGCTTCCATCAGATACGACAGCTACTGTATTGGATTTTATTGTGTATGTATAGGCCAGGGATTTATCCTCTGCAATCAGCCTGCAAGGCTCCGCAACGCCAGGCGTATAAGCAATGGCCAGGTCTTCCCGCGTTTTTACCGGGGTCTTTGATACCGTTTCTAATTTTCCGTTCCATTCTTTATGCATTTGAATGGATTTTTCTTTTTGGTCCATAATCCTAATCTCCATTCTTTCTAGTTTAGGGCAGTTCTGTTTAATGACTGATTCTGGTGTCTGCCGCAATTATTATAGCGTATGCGGCACGGGGTGTAAAGACTGTTCGTAATATGTGCCGGAACAGTCCGTTCAGGTAACAATTCAGAAAAGGGGGGGGTGATGGCCTCTCGGACGCCGGGTGACGGGAAGATGCACCGGATTCCTGTGACGGCTCCGGAATGTTAAGAATCCCTAAGCATTCTGCATTTACGCTGTGGCACC
>CANDJC010000159.1 GCA_947384955.1 uncultured Eubacterium sp.
TTAGCTGCTGGCTGCAGGCCAGGGCGAACCAGGTGCCGCGACCGTCCGGGGCCACTGCGTAAATGCAGAATGCTTAGGGATTCTTAACATTCCGGAGCCGTCACAGGAAGCCAGCACATCTCCCCGTCACCCGGCGTCCGGGAGGCCAAAACCCCTCCCCCTCCCCTCAAAATTAAAAGGCATCCAGTCCTCAATCTCCCTGGATGCCTTTTTCCCCTACAAACTGCTGCCAACAGCTGTAAAAGAAACTTATATAATTACGACTCTCCCATTTCGTGCTCTGCCTGCAGAAAGCCCCTCACATTCCAGTCTGCCAGAAATCTGTAAGCACAGACAAATAACATAAAAACAGACCTGACCTCCCTGAAAACAGCTCCCGACATGGGTCTAAAGGAAAATTACTGTGCCCCTGCCTGCTTGCGGGCTTCCTGACACAGCTGTGTAATCTTATCAAAATTGCCTTCGGTAATATCGCTCTTCTTGCAGACCCAGCTTCCGCCTACTGCAAAAATTGCAGGAGTTGCGACAAATTCTGCGATATTTTCTGTATTCACGCCGCCTGTCGGAATAAACTGCATATCTGTAAACGGAGCAGCAAGATTGGTGATTGCCTTTAAGCCGCCGTACACATTAGCCGGGAAGAATTTTACAACCCTTAAGCCCAGCCTGCGGGCTGCCATAATTTCCGTCGGTGTTACACAGCCCGGCGTTACATTAATATCATTTTCAATACACCATTTTACAGTTTCCTCATCGAAGCCTGGAGAAACGATAAATTTCGCACCTGCTTCTACAGACTCTTTTGCCTGGTCAATATTTAATACAGTGCCGACGCCTACTACCATATCCGGGCATTCCTTTGCTACATTGCGGATGCTGTCAATGGCTGCTGCTGTACGCAGTGTAATTTCCATAACATTAATGCCGCCTGCAAGCAGTGCTTTCGCTGTCGGAACCGCATCTTTTGCATCTTCTATTACAACTACCGGAACAACGACTGACTGTTTCATGCTGTCCATTACATTCATTTTGTTATAACCTCCTGATCATACAATGAAAATCTATCTGTTATTTATTTTTTATCCCGCTGCCAGCGGATTCACCCCTGCTATGAAAGCCAGGTTTTCTGCCAAAGCGAAATTTTATACGCTGTTATCTTATCTCTGTACTCTGGCACCCGCGCCGCCCATAATAGCTTCGACTTCTTTTTTGCTTGCCATGGTTGTATCGCCAGGAGTTGTCATTGCCAGAGCGCCGTGTGCAGCGCCATAGTTTACAGCCTGCTCTGCATCCTCTGTTGTCATCAGTCCGTAAATGAGGCCTGAAGCAAAGGAATCGCCGCCGCCGACACGGTCCATGATTTCCAGACCGTTATAGTCTTTTGCCTTATAGATTTCTCCGTCTGCCCAGCAGATTGCACTCCAGTCGTTGACAGTAGCTGTCTTTACCTGGCGGAGTGTCGTTGCAACTGCCTTAAAATTCGGATAGGTCTTTGCGGCTTCGTTAATCATCTTTTTATAGCCGTCTAAGTTCAGTGTCTTAAGGTTTTCATCATTACCTTCGATTTCGAAACCGAGACATGCTGTAAAGTCTTCTTCATTTCCAATCATCACATCTACATACTGTGCAATTTCTTTATTTACTTCCTGAGCCTTTTTCTGGCCGCCGATTGCACTCCACATAGACGGACGGTAATTTAAATCGTAAGATACAATCGTACCGTATTTTTTGGCTGTCTTTATTGCCGCTAATACCGTTTCGCAGGACTGCTCGGATAAAGCAGCATAAATTCCGCCTGTATGCAGCCAGCGTACCCCGAGCTCGCCAAAGATATATTCAAAATCAAAATCTTCCGGCGATGCTTTTGCGATAGCTGTGTTCGCACGGTCAGAACATCCAACCGCTCCGCGGATACCAAACCCGCGCTCTGTAAAATTAATTCCGTTACGGCAGATACGGCCGATACCGTCTGTCTTCATCCATTTAATCAAAGAAGTATCAACGCCTCCCTGATTGATGAAATCTTCCATCAGCATGCCTACTTCATTATCGGCAAATGCCGTAATCACTGCTGTATTCAGCCGAAAGCACTTTCTCAGGCCGCGGATAACATTGTACTCACCGCCGCCTTCCCATGCACGGAATGACCTCGCTGTCCGGATTCTCCCCTCGCCCGGGTCCAGCCGAAGCATAACCTCCCCAAGTGATGCTGCATCAAATTTACAATCACTCTGCGGTTTTAAATTTAAATTCACGTAAAATCCCTCCTGTTCTGCGAACTCTCCCTATTCGCTGTCTTTTTTCTACAACGGTACATGACTCTTAGACCGCCTGCCTCTATTATAAAATGATTGGACAAGAATCTCAATCTTTTTTTTCAAATTTTCCAAAAATTTTATAAAATAATACAACATTTCTGACAAGGCAGCAGTTCAGACAGGCTGACCTGCTGCATGCAAAAATCCAGCTTGACAAAAACCATTTTACCCTTTACGCTGATAAAAGTAAAAAATATAAGCAGACTGCCTCATGCTTCCTGCCGTTTTACACTCTGAATTTCGCATTGTAAATCCTAAAAATACGGAGGAAACCGCTATGAAAATAACAATTATCCACGGACAGAGCCATCCAGGCTCCACCTGCCATATCGCAAGGGCACTGGCCAAAAAACTGAACGGAACCGTTACGGAATTCTTTCTGCCAAAAGATTTTGGAGAATTCTGCACGGGCTGTACTTCCTGCTTTCAAATATCCGAAACAAAGTGTCCGCATTTTCAAAAATTATCTCCGGTTACCAAAGCGCTCGACAGCGCAGATGTCATAATACTGGCAAGCCCAGTCTATGTATACCATGCCACGGGCGCCATGAAATCGCTGCTTGATCATTATGGCTGGCGCTGGATGGTACACCGCCCGGAGGAATCGATGTTTTCCAAACAGGCTGTCTGCATTTCCACAGCCGCCGGCGCCGGAATGAAAAGCACGAATCAGGATATGGCCCACAGCATGTTCTTCTGGGGCATTGCGAAAACCTATCAGTTCGGCATTGCCGTAAGGGAAACCTCCTGGGAAAGAGTCAGCGCAAAAAAGAAGCAGCGCATCGAAAAAAAGCTCAGCGCACTGGCCCGGAAAATAAAGACCAGTCAAAAACACCTAAAGCCTTCGATAAAGACAAAAATCTTTTTCTGTTTTATGCGGATTATGCAAAAGCGCGGATGGAATAAAGCGGATGCAGATTACTGGAAAGCCAGGGGATGGACTGCGGATAAACGTCCGTGGAACCTGCAGCGTACCGCAGAATTTTAGAATTGCCGCCGGAATCCTGTCAAATCAGGGATTCCGGCTATCCCGCAAAACAGAAACTCCGGCTATTCTGTAAATTCAGCCGTTCCGGCTATTCCGCGAAATCAACGTTTCCGGTAATCCCGCAAAATCAGCCGTTCTGATAATCCGATAAAAAGGCAGTTCAGCTGTCCTGCTGAACTGTTACCTGCTTTGCTGCTGACCAGACTGAATAATAACGCATGCTCTTCCCTCCGGCCCGTTCGGGAGGAATATTTTTATAAGTCCGTATGCGTACAAAATACTTCTTTCCTGCCTTTTGATTTCCGACTGTCCTGCGCACAGTTTCTTCCTTAGCGCCGCTGGAACTGCTTTTTATCCAGACATTCCTGGTACTGCCGGAAGCAAAGCTTTTATCTGTGGAATACTGAATCTGGTATCCGCTTGTCTGCGCTTTCTTTTCCGCTGCTTTTACGATAAATCCGTTTTTCTTTGGAATGAGCGTTTTAATATAAGTTTTTGCCGGACGTATCGTTTGATACAGCATACTTTGTCAACCTCCCATGCGCAAAATCCTGTCTTTATTTTAGTTTATATTTCATAAAATACAAGATTTCTGGCAGGAACGTCCATTTTCTGGCAGGAACGTCGCAGATTTTCCTCCCGTAAGCAGAGTTTTTATTTATGGAATTCTGAATCTGATATACGCTCTGCCCTAAGCCTTTCTATCTGTTCTTCCGCATTGTAAGCTATCCCTTCCTGTACCAGCATTTCCAGAAAATTCAGCTGACAGACAAAATCCCCGCATTTATAAATCCAGCTTTGGCGGAACATCAAATTCCTTTGGCACAGGCCTGCCGTTTTTCCTGCGCTGTCTGACGCATTCTGTCAGAAGATACTCAATCTGCCCGTTCACTGAGCGGAAATCATCCTCTGCCCAGGCTGCAACTGCGTCATAAAGCTGTTTGGAAAGCCGCAGCGGAATCTGCTTTTTTGCAGTATCTGCCATAGCAATTTTAGTACAGGCTTCCTGAATTTACAACCGGCTGTGCATCGTGATTTCCGCACAGGACAACCAGCAGATTCGAAACCATTGCAGCTTTGCGTTCTTCATCCAGCACAATTGTCTGGTTCTCATTTAAATGCTCCAGTGCCATTTCTACCATGCCGACAGCACCGTCTACAATCATCTTCCTGGCATCCACAATGGCAGAAGCCTGCTGGCGCTGCAGCATGACCGCCGCGATTTCCGGTGCATAAGCCAGATGTGTAATTCTCGCTTCAATCACCTCAATCCCCGCTTCTTCTACCCTGTCCTGAATTTCATCACGTATCCTCGCCGCTACCGTTTCGCTTGAGCCGCGCAGGCTTCCTTCATCCGCAATCCCGTCCCCGGTCGTATCCACATCCGGCGCAACGTCATAAGGATAAATTCTTACAATATTGCGCAGCGCGCTGTCACACTGCAGGGAGAGAAATTCCTTATAATTATCTACATTGAACACCGCCTTTGCCGTATCCTGTATTCTCCATGTAACCGCAATTCCAATCTCAATCGGATTGCCGAGACAGTCATTGATTTTCTGGCGGTTATTGTCGAGTGTCATGATTTTTAATGAAATCTTTTTTGTCGCCGCTGCCATATCCGCTGCTGACTGAACCGCATCCCTGCTGCTTATATCTCCGCTCTGCTTCAGTCTTGTTCTTGCTGCCGGATTTACCGCACTGCAGAATGGATTTACAAAATAGAATCCGGGCTCGCGCAGAGTACCGATATACTTTCCAAACAGTGTCAGCACAAGCGCTTCCTGCGGCCTTAATACTTTCAGTCCCGGCCAGAGTATCCATGTAACGCAAAGTAAAAAGATACTAATACCCATTACTGCCATGGAATGCCCTGCTCCCCAGATAACGCCTGCTGCTGCAGCAGCATAAATTACAAAGGATAACAGGAGAACTGCCAGTCCGTTCTTTTTTAAATTCAGATTCTTTTCTTTCATGTATATCACTCCTCTTTCTTTTTGATATCATTATGATATCATATGGGGGTTAATTTTTCAAGTAATATTTTGAAATGATGAACATGCGGGGATTGGTGGTGGCCTCTCGGACGCCGGGAGAGGGGATTGACCCGGTCTTCCTGCGGCGGCTCCAGAATGTTAAGAATCCCTAAGCATTCTGCATTTACGCTGTGGCTGCGGACGGGACGCGGCACCTATTCGCCCTGGCCTCCAGCCAGCAGCTACCGGTGCCGCTACGGCTTCGCCGCCTGGTTTTGCAGCAGAATGCTAAGGGATTCTAAACATTCTTCCAATGCCGCAGGAAGACCGGGTCAATCCCCTCTCCCGGCTGGTTTTCGTAAAGTGGTACGTGAAATATTTCAGGTGTGTAATAAATTTGCAGGATGTGATTCGATGATGATTATAATTTATATTGGAAATAAATAATTCACTGGAAAGCGGTCTGTAACACGTTTAGAAAATTTACAGCTGTTTACATGTGTTTGATTTTATACCATATGTATGATACAGCTACAGCTAAAATTGATACAGAGTTCCAATTTTGCCAAATCATGTTATAATTACACCCGTTTACAGCTTTTCAGATACGATATATTTTTGAAATAATCTTCGTTTCTATTCAATCTGTATTTTGTACCAAATCAAAAACTTACAAACTGGTATTAAAATCATAAAAACTTTAAACCAGTGAAAATTTAAACCTATCTCAGCGTCTCCCAATCTTCACGTAAAACATACGAAAACCAGCCGGGCGGAGGGGAGATGCGCTGGTTTCCAGTGACATTGGAGGAATGTTTAGAATCCCTTAGCATTCTGCCCGATAACCAGGCGGCGAAGCCGAAGCGGCACCTTTAGCTGCTGGCTGGAGGCCAGGGCGAACCAGGTGCCGCGACCGTCCGGGGCCACAGCGCTGAAGCAGAATGCTTAGGGATTCTTAACATTCCGGAGCCGGAACCGGAAACCAGCGCATCTCCCCTCCGCCCGGCGTCCGCGCAGCCACCCCCCCCCTTGCTATTTAACCGCCAATCCCCCAAAAAAATAAAATTTCCACTTTACAATTCCCCATTTTTTTGATAAAGTAGCATTAAACAGGCAGCTCCCAATATCCTGAAGCCGTCAAACCGAATAGAATATGACCGTCTGCCCGCACAAGGCGGACGTACCAGCATAAAACCCGTATGGGTGTGGATTTTTCAGAGAAATCTTTTTTCGCCACACAGCAGTATCCGGCATGTAATTTTCAAATATGGAAATTACATGAAAAGGATGCAGCTGTGTGGTTTTTTGTGTGCTGCAGGGCTTCCGGCTGTTCATAAGCGCAGCCTGTCTGAACGGAATCATAAGCAGAAAGGAGTGTTTGATTTTATGGAACAGACATTTATGAAAGAGCGGAAAATCATGCCGCTTGTACTGTCCATGTCTCTGCCGATGGTAATTTCCATGGCGGTGAATTCGCTTTACAATATTGTGGACAGTTATTTTGTAGCGCAGTACAGCGAGGATGCGATGACAGCCCTGGCGCTTGTTTATCCGGTGCAGAATCTGATTAATGCGATTACCATTGGATTTGGAATCGGCATCAATGCGATTACGGCGTTTTATCTGGGTGCAGATGAGAAGGAAAAAGCGGACCGGGCAGCGACGCAGGGGATGTTTTTTAATTTTATTCACGGGGCAGTGCTGGCGGTGCTTTGCATTGCGTTTATGCCATTGTTTTTAAAAGCGTTTTCCACGGGGGATGCAACGGCTCAAATGGCAATTGCTTATGCGAACCGCGCATTTTTATTTGCTCCGGTCATTGGACTGAGCCTTGCATTTGAAAAAATCTATCAGTCCGTGGGCAGCATGAAGGTGACAATGATATGTATGATGTGCGGATTTGTGGCAAATATCATTCTGGACCCTCTGATGATTTTTGGAATCGGATTTTTCCCGGTTATGGGAGTAGCGGGAGCGGCGTATGCGACCGGCATCGGGCAGTGTATTTCGCTGGCAGTGTATGTTGTATTCTATTTTTACCGTCCGCTTCCGATAAAATTTAAGAAAGAATATCTTGGCGCAGATAAGGAAGTGCTGGCAAAGGTTTACGCGGTGGGGATTCCGGCGGCACTGAACATGGCGCTGCCTTCGCTGCTCATTTCGGTGCTCAATGGGATACTGGCGGGATTTTCTGATAAATATGTGCTTGTGCTTGGAGTTTATTATAAGCTGCAGACATTTATTTATTTAACAGCAAATGGAATTATTCAGGGTATCCGGCCTCTGGTGGGCTATAATTATGGCGCAGGAGAGCATAAACGTGTGGAAGAAATCTGTAAAACGACACTGAAACTGTCTATGGGCGTGATGGCCGTCGGCACCGTGCTGTCATGGGCAGTTCCAGCACAGCTTATCGGCCTGTTTACCTCAACGCCTGAAACAATTGAAATGGGTGTGAGAGCGCTGCATATTATCAGTCTGGGATTTATTGTATCTGCCGTTTCTGTAACCTGCAGCGGAGTGCTGGAAGGGCTTGGCAAGGGAAAGGCATCTTTGTATATTTCTCTGGCAAGGTATGCGGCAGTCATTATACCGGCGGCATTTTTATTCAGCCGTATAGCGGGAGCGGATGGTGTATGGTATGCGTTTTGTTTTACGGAATTTGTATCTGCAGGATTTGCTTATTTTACTTATAGAAAGAATCATAAAAGGGCGGCTGCATAATGCCGCCCTTAGAAATGGATTAGCGTTTGATATCGTAGTTCATGTTCATCAGATTACGGATGCTTTCTACATCGTCTGTAATATTGGCATCTCCGCGAATCGTATGTTTAATCGCGCTGCTGGCAACGGCAAAGTTTGCCATATCCATTGGTTTATACCCGTGCATCATCGCATAAATCAGTCCGCTTGCAAACGCGTCCCCGCCGCCTACACGGTCTAAAATATTAAATGTAAACAGCTTGCTTTCAAATGTATGGTCTTCACACCAGATAAAAGCCTTGAGGCTGTTTTCGCTTCCGCTGTGGGCATAACGCACATGTCTGGCAATACATTTCAGATTCGGGTATTTTGTCACAAATGCCTGGAAAATCTCGTCCTGCTGTTCGTAGCTTGGCTGCAGAGGCACGCCGTCTTTTACGTCGCCTTTGCTGTGGTCGCCGTCGTCTTTCCAAAGATGGTACGGCTCGATGCCGAGCAGCACATCTACATACGGCAGGCATTCCGTACAGAAATCCCTTGCTTCTTCCCATGTCCAGAGCTTGCTGCGGAAATTTCCGTCAAAGCTTACGGTAATTCCTTTTTCTTTGGCTGCCTTTAAACAGTCCAGCGTCAGTTTACGGCAGTTCGGGGCAAGCGCCGGCGTGATGCCGCTCAAATGAAGCCATGTAAAACCGTCCAAAAGCGCGTTCAGGTCAACGGAATCAAAATCAAATTCCGTAATGGCGCTGTTTTTCCGGTCATAAATGACTTTGCTGGCGCGGATTCCGTAGCCGGTTTCCAGATAATAGCTTCCCAGGCGGTGCGTAGGCGTCTGCTCCGGCGTGCTTAAAATGACAGGCGTACAGTGGACATCATTGCTGCGCAGCATGCGGACTGCACTTTTGCCTAAGCTGTTATTTGGCACAACACTGAAAAATGTGCTGTCAACACCAAGGTTGGCTAATGCCAGTGCGATGTTCGCTTCACTGCCTCCGTAGCTGGCTTCAAAGCTGGTGGCGATGCGGATTTTTTCGTAGTTTGGAGGCGTAAGGCGAAGCATAATTTCGCCGATGGTTATGAATTTGTGGTCGGTGGTGCTGTTTAATAATGGATTTGTATGCTGCATGTAAAACCCTCCTGTGTGAAAAATATGGTTTCTGGCTGCTTTTATTTTATGATATTTGGGCGGGGATTTCAACTTTTTTATTGCGTGATTATATTATCGTGACAATTCGGATAGCGGGTGGGGGAGATGGGGATGGCCCCTATTCATCAAACCGATACACCGTCCCTCTCGGAAACACCACCGTAACCCTCGTATATTCATTCTCCACAGACTCTATTTCCATACGCAGCCCTAGCCTTCCGCACAGCTTTTCAGACAGATACATCCCCATTTCCGGTTAAAGCGAATCATCCCAGACCAGAAACCAGGCCTGCAAATAATAACATGATTTTTGAAGCTTCATAGCTGACATCGCGCCAGACTTCTCAAGAATATATTTTGCTGTATCAAATATATCAGCCATCTCTTTCCCTCCGCTAAAGAAACATTCCCCAAAAATATTCTGCCAGATACGGCTGCACCGTGAAGCACACAAGAAACACAACCCCCGCCAAAAACGGAAGCTCCCTCCTGCAGTTTCCCCGTTCCGCCGTCAGCTTTCCGTTCAATACATAAAACAGCTGATTTGCAATCACATACCCTATCATGCTCCCCAGTGTATTCGTAATTAAATCATCCACATCCGAAAGCCGGAACGTAAAAATCTGAAGCACCTCTATAACCAGCGACAGCCCGAATCCAAATACCGCCGTCTTCTTAAAATTCTGAAATTCTTTCCACAAAAGCGGCAGAAACATTCCAGCCGGAATAAACAGCACAATATTCAAAAGGCTGTTTTTTATGTAATCCACAGGGCTGTTAAAAATATCCGCAAACGGAATCAGATTGACCGACAAATCTGCATTTACCGTACGAAACCACGGAATTCCTGTTGCGGAAAATACCGCTGTCAGATATACTGCAAACATCATATAAAATATTTTTCCTGTACGGTTTCTGTTCTTTAACAGCCAGCCGCTTAAAATCGAAAATAACGGAATAAAAATCACTGCCCCGGCCGCTGCATCGATTAACATCCCCTGTATGCGAAATATCATATTCTTCCTCTCCTCTCATGTATAGTATACAGGAAACCTGTTTATATGTATCATGGATTTCTTACTAATTTCTTACGATTTACCATATTTCATTATAAATTCTTTCTCTGATAAGAGGGGATATTTTATGGCCCCTCGGACGCCGGGTGACGGGAAAATGCACCGGCTTCCTGTGACATTGGAGGAATGTTTAGAATCCCTTAGCTTTCTGC
>CANDJC010000160.1 GCA_947384955.1 uncultured Eubacterium sp.
TAACGCGCGACCTTGCCAAGGTCGAGACCGCGGGTTCGAGCCCCGTCTATCGCTTGTATAAATTGTCGTAGGTCTTTGCAGTGCAAGGGTTTACGGCTTTTTTATGCGCAGATTTTTCTGGAAATACTCCCTTTGCTATCATAATTCAAAATATTCTTCCGATATAAGTATTAGCAGTTTTTATGCTCAGGAAACATCCCTTATTTTAGGCGGATGGATTTATTTTTATAAATTTCTTAATATACCTGTATAAAATATGAAAATACATGGAAGTATTTTAATGCAAACCCGGACTTCAAATAATTATCGGGCTGACAGAATCATGGAGGAAAAGCAGACATATCTATATCAGCTTAGTCATATTTCTTTTCTGCTCTTGTTTTATGTCATCATTTTCATTTCACCCGAAAAAAGCATACGAAAAACTTCCAAAATACAGAATAGGAAAAGCTAAGGAAAGGCTTTCTTTTCTAAATTTCTGTTTTTCGAGGAGGCTGGCTGCAGTTATGATTATACAGCATAATATGGAAGCGGCAATGGCAAACCGCTGCCTGGATATCAATCAGAAAAATTTGAAAGTATCTTCACAGAGACTGGCTTCCGGATACCGGATTAACTCTGCTGCGGATGATGCTGCCAATCTAAAAATATCAGAAAAAATGCGCGCGCAGATTCGCGGTCTGAACCGTGCCTCAGATAACCTCGGAGAAGGCATCGCCCTTGTCCAGGTAGCTGACGGGGCGCTTCAGGAAGTCCATGCGATGCTGCAGCGCATGGTAGAGCTGAGCGTTCAGGCAGCAAATGATACGAACGATGCCGGAGACCGCTTTGCTATTCAGCAGGAAATCGATGAACTGCGCAGTGAAATTAACCGTATCAGCACGGATACCGAATATAATAATATTAAAATATTTAAACCGACAAACATTCCTGATATGACAGGATTTCCGAATGACATTATGATTTATCACGAAGATTCTGACACAGATCCAAGAGGATGGCGGGAAGCCGGAATCTTTTATAACGGTGTACGCTGCCCTTATTCAAAAATGGGGCTGAAGTTTGACAAAGATGAAAATATCGCTGCGGGTACTTATCCTGTCTCTTTTGAGGCAGAAGATGGCAGCACAACTGTGATTGAACTGATTTTCGACGGCGGAAACCGCATTCCAAGCGGCCGCCAGTACACGCTGATTCCAGACGAAAAAGGCATCAGTATTGACAATATTCTGCACTCATGGGAATCTATGGGAATTAATCCGAATAACATCCAGAGCGGAAATTATTCTTTTAAACATGCCGGCATTACTTTCAGCTTTGATGTAGAGGACGGGCTGGACCTGGACTCACTGATTGAAGAACTGTATAAAGACGGGCTGACTACCTACCAGCTGCGCAGCGCTGACTGGAAATCAGAGGATGTGAAAATTAACCCTTATATCACAATTTACCACCCAAAAGACGGCTCCCAGATGGAAATCACTCCCGCAAATTCCCATTACATACCTGGCAATACTGATACAAATGACAGCAGATATGAAATGGATGTGGATAAAGACGCAGATTATATTTATCTTAAAATACCTGCCGACCAGAATCAGCTTAAAGATCGTCCTGCTCTGGAACAGTTTCTAAGCCCTTCCGGCTGGAATAATGAACTTCATATTACAGAATGGATGGAAGGCGGCAGCCAGTGCGTCAATCCTGGCGGAGGATGGGACGATTATGGAGCAGTCAATCCGAAACCTGGAGGCGGATTTGAAAGCATCCCGGGTACAAATGATGGAACCCATGTAACAAACGGGGAACAGTACCGGGTATATAAATACTATGATATGATGTTTACACATCTGAATATTGACTTTACAGTAGACTCTGAAGTCAGCAGAAATGAGCTGAAACAGGCCATCAGAGACTGGGGCATCAGTGTAACGACTACAACCAAAATGCTTTTTAACTGCTCGAACCCAGGCGGAAAATACAGTATTTCATTCGGGCAGCATTCCCAGAATCTGGACGCTTATGGCACACAGTATAACATGAACCTGTGCCAGATTCCAAGGCAGGGCATCTTTCTGTTAAAAGATACTTCCCCGTCCGTTTCAGGGAATACAATATCTTTTACGATGGAAGACAAAAACACTCCTCCGAAGCAGTACACGTTTACCGGAGATTTAAGCAGTATAAGAACCGACATTAACAGCCAGCTGGATTCACTGGCTGAGAGTTTTCGAAGAAAAATAGAACAGAACTTAAACAGCGGCCGCCCCGCAGATTCCCAGATGCCGTCATCTTACCCGCAGCAGCAGACCATTCAGCTTACCAGCGGAAATTACTGGGTAGATTTGAATTACACACAGGATGTACAGGGATTTCTGAATCCGAATGACAAAGATATTTTTATAACAACAGAAAAAATAGTAAATAACAAAAAGGTATATGAAGTTGCCCTGAACCCAAACTATAAAACAAAACTGAATCAGAAAATAACGGACCTTGAAAATGATATAAAAAACTCTCTGGCCGGCATGAAGATAGATATACAGCCAAACGAGCCAATCTATGCCAATGTTGCCATTGTTTCACCCGATAAGACGCAGAATATCCGCTACGGCACCCAGGTCATTTCCGGCACGCGCGAAATCAAAATCCAGTCCAGCGATATTGCCTGGGACCATATTTCAATCGAGCTTCCGGGCATGAATTCCGCTATTATAGGTATCTCAAACCTGGATGTATCCAGCTATCCGCAGCTTCAGCATCGATTGAAAAAATCCAGGGCGCCATCAATATCATCTCCGGCATGCGCAGCCACTTCGGAGCGCTGCAGAACCGTATGGAAGCAGCCATGGCTGTCGATGATATTATGGCCGAAAATACGCAGGCTGCGGAATCCCGTATCCGTGATGCAGATATGGCAGCAGAATCCGTAGAGTTTACGAAGCATTCCATTTTAAACCAGGCTGCCCAGGCTGTTCTTGCGCAGTCAAACCACGCCAGAGACGGCATCTTATCCCTGCTTCAGTAGTGTCTTCTGTCAAACCAAAATAAGAAAGCACTGAAAAAGTTCTGTTTTCAAAGCTGTTTGAAATAACTTTTCCAGTGCTCTTTTTGTTAATACTTCCTTTCCGGCAGAAACACTCTTTCAAGCACCTCTGCTTCTTCGTTTAAGCGCTATGCACTTTTGCTCCATGAACCTTCTGCACTTTCGCCTGCTGCTCCTTCGCCAGCAGAATTGCATTGTTTAACGAAAGCATCTTTGCATCCAGCTGCGAGACAATATCAGAACACTCCCGCAGGTCCTGACTGATGTATTCCGGCGCATGGCCTTCAAATTTGTAGTAAATCTTATGCTCCAGGCTCGCCCAGAAATCCATTGCCATTGTACGAATCTGAATTTCTACTCTTGTATTCACAACGCGGTCTGATAAAAAAACCGGTACGGTGACCAGCATATGATAGCTCTTATATCCACTGTCCTTCGGATGCCTGATATAATCTTTTACGGAAACTACCGTCAGGTCATTCTGCCTTCCAATCATGTCCGCCACACGGTAAATATCAGAGGTAAACGAACATACGATACGGATTCCGGCAATATCGTTTACATACCCGACCATATTTTCTATTGATACTTCTTTTCCATAGCGCTTTAGTTTCTTGCAAATGCTTTCCGGAGTCTTCACTCTTGATTTGATGTACTCAATCGGGTTGTACTGATGAACATGCTGAAATTCATCATTCAAAATCTCAAGCTTTGTCCCCACTTCCTTGATTGCCGAGTTATACAGAAACATCATCGTTTCCCAGCTCTCGACATCTTCACTCAGCCTTTGTGGTGCATCCATATAATAACCTCCTACATGCCCAGAAACACATGGATTACAGCCGGCCGCACATGACTGGCGGCCTGATACTGTCTAAAATATTAGTAAAAACGAACTGCTGCACGGTTAACTATTATATATGGATATTATATCATATTTTATCAAATTG
Source organism: uncultured Eubacterium sp. (assembly GCA_947384955.1). Taxonomy (GTDB): domain Bacteria; phylum Bacillota; class Clostridia; order Lachnospirales; family Lachnospiraceae; genus Eubacterium_J. The sequence goes on from CANDJC010000160.1 coordinate 3,997, forward strand.
GTTAACAATTTATTGAAAAAAATGAAAATTTTATAAGAAAATTTTGTTATTTTCGTATTTTATATGACTATTCCTCAATTACCTGCATTTCCAGATAATCAAAATCAATGGAATCCACAAAATTGTCACTGGAAAACCGTGTCTTTGCATGTCTTTTAAATTCCGCAATATTTGCGTCCAGCCAGACTGGCCTGCTTAAATCAAATTCATAACATGCCTGCTCCAGTGCCCGGAATATCTTATGTGTCCTGGTATCCTCATCTTCATCGCACACTACAAAATCCCGCAGCATGCGATTGTCTCTCCATTCTTTAAACCAAATCCGCAAACCATTCATCTCCCATTTTCTGTCCCATTAAAGCTGCCCATGCTGTTTTCTCTGCCGGTTTGTTTCATACATTAAAATCCCGGCTGCCATTGCGGCATTCAATGACTCTAATTTCCCGCACATTGGTATTTTCAAATATTCATCTGCCTTTTTCGCTGTCCCGTCTGTCAGACCGCTCGCTTCACCGCCGATTAAAAATGCCGTTCTGCCCCGGTAATCGAATGTATCGTAATCTTTCTGTCCTTTTAAATGTGCCGCATACAGACGGATTCCCTGTTCTTTTAGCAGAGCCAGTGTCTGAATCAGGTCTTTTGTCATATAAAAAGGCACGCGGCAGATGCTGCCCATTGTAGAACGGATGGTTTTCGGTGCAAATAAATCCGTACAGCCGCTTAATATGATGCCGGTGACTCCGGCTCCTTCTGCAGTACGAAACATCGTGCCCAGATTTCCCGGGTCCATGATTCCTTCTAAAACCAGCAGATGGGTCCTGTTTCCTTTTATCAGGTCCGAAAGTTCATAACGGGGCTGACGCACAATCGCTAATATCCCCTGGGGCGACTTTGTATCAGACATTTTTTTAAATACGGCGTCAGACACTGTTTCATAGTTTATGTCTTTTAATTTTTCCTTATTCATATCGTTTTGCAAAAAAGACTCTGATGCATAAACATATTTCAGGCTCTCCTTTGGCATTTCTTCAAAGATGCGGATTCCTTCCGCGAGAAATACCCGGCCCTCCTGCCGTTCTTTTGCTTTCTGTGTAAGTTTTATAATCGTTTTTACCTGCTGGTTTGCTGTACTTGTAATCATCGTCATCCTTATTCATATTACTCTGTGCTGTCCGATATTCCTGCTGATAAAAGCCTGATACTGTAAAACAGGCTGACGCACCTTCATACATCAGCCTGACCGCACATTCCCTATTTCGATAAGTTGCAGCTAATTTTGTACTCATAATCATCTACGGATTTGCCCATTCCAAGCGCCTCGTCAATATCAATATCAATCAGCACGCCGTCTCTCTGGCCTACAATCCGGTTGCTCTTTCCTTCGCACAGTAAATCCACTGCGTAAGCCCCCATAATAGATGCCATCATACGGTCTCTTGCTGTCGGACGGCCGCCGCGCTGCATATAGCCTAAAATCGTAGCCCTTGTTTCTACACCGGTAGCTGCTTCGATTCGTTTTGCCATGCTGACAGAATGTCCGATGCCTTCCGCATTGATAATAATATGATGTTTTTTGCCCTTTTTACGATTTTCAATAATATTGTTCACAAGCGCCTGTTCATTATAGTCATATTTTTCAGGAAGAAGTACATTTTCGGCACCGTTTGCAATGCCGCACCATAATGCAATAAAACCGGCTCCGCGTCCCATAACTTCAATAATGGAACAGCGCTCATGCGAGGTAGATGTATCACGAACCTTATCAATGGCATCCATAGCTGTATTGACTGCTGTATCAAAACCAATGGTATATTCCGTACATGCGATATCCAGGTCAATCGTACCCGGCACGCCGACCGTATTGATACCAAATGACGCCAGCTTCTGCGCGCCTCTGAAGGAACCGTCTCCGCCTATGACAATCATGCCGTCAATGCCGTGCTGCCTGCAGATATCCGCGCCTTTTTTCTGGCCTTCCGGTGTTGTAAACTCTTTGCACCTGGCTGTCTGCAGAATCGTGCCGCCTCTTTGGATAATATCAGCGACATCAATGGTCTGCATTTCATAAATCTCTTCTTTTAAAAGGCCTGCATATCCCCTCTTGATACCCATAATCCTTTTTCCGTTTGCAATCGCCTCACGAACCACCGCGCGAATCGCAGCATTCATGCCAGGCGCATCGCCGCCGCTTGTCAGTACACCAATCGTATTAATCTCGTTAGCCATTTTCCATATCCTCCTACATTTATTCTGCCTGCTTTTCTCTCCCAATACATTGCAAATAAAAGACCTGCATTTATTTTAATATCTTTTCGGGCTGTTTGCAACCTTCTTTTCCACAACTTTTACATTATTTTGTCCAAACATTGTACAAAGCGACTGTATGAGCGAAAGTGTCGCCGCAACCCGCCAGTTCGGCCCTAAGCGTTTCATGACTTTCCGGTCTTTAATATAAACAATGACATCGTCCTGTCCGTCTGAAGCACGCAGCTCCTCCAGTACAAGGGATTTCTGCTTTTCATAGCTTTCCATATCCGCAAACTGCAGCCACAGTTCTTTGTGCGTCTCGTCAAACGAATAGGCCCGTTCCAGAATCAGCTTACCGTTTTTTTCTTCTTCAATTGTCACCCTGCCTTCCACAAATATCCGGGCTTCGTCTTCGAAATATTTCCGGTAACGCTCATAATCCCTTGGAAATACAATAATCTCCAGCGTTCCTACCAAATCTTCAAGTGTTAAAAACGCCATTGTCTGGTTATTTTTCGTATACTTAATCGTACGCTGGACAATCATGCCTCCTACGGTCGCCTTCTGATTATCCTGCACCTTCGCCAGTCCTGTTTCATCGTCCAAAAGAAAATCGGATGTCTTGGCTGTAATGTTTTTCTTCCACTTATCTTCATATTCTTCCAGCGGATGGCCGCTGATATACACACCCAGCACCTCTTTTTCAAAGCCTAGCAGCATCTCTTTGTCAAATTCCGGGACGTCTGGCATTTTAATCTCATAATCCTTTTTATCTTCTTCTGATACAAGGTCAAACAGGGAAATCTGACCGCTCATGCCGTTTTTCTTTTCATGGGAAATGTTTGCCATAATCTGCGGGCATATCATCGTCTTCTGCCTTCTGTTTCCGGCAAGATTGTCCATTGCCCCTGCCTTAATCAGATTTTCCACGGCACGCTTATTCATTTCAATATCACTGAGCCTTGTAATAAAATCTTCCAGATTTTTAAACAGCCCGTTTTTGTTCCGTTCTTCAATCAAAGCCTTAATTACCGGATGCCCGACGCTTTTGATTGCCATCATTCCATAACGGATATCCCGGCCGGATACGGAAAAGCCGCCTTCCCCTTCATTAATATCCGGCGGCAGAATTCCAATGCCGATATTCCGGCAGGTCTGGATATATTCTGACACTTTTGTAACCTTGTCCATAACAGAGGTCATAAGGGCCGCCATAAATTCCACCGGATAATAATATTTCAGATATGCTGTCTGATAAGAAATGACTGCATAGGCGGCGGCGTGGGATTTATTAAATGCATATTTAGCAAAATCTATCATTTCATCATAGATTTTATTGGCGGCCTGTTCGCTGATGCCGTTTGCGATACAGCCTTTAACCCCCTGCTCTTCATTGCCGTAGACGAAGTTTTTGCGCTCTTCCTCCATGACCTTTCCTTTTTTCTTGGACATGGCGCGGCGCACAATATCGCTTCTCCCCCACGTATATCCGGCCAGGTCGCGCACAATCTGCATTACCTGTTCCTGATAGACAATACAGCCGTACGTCGGCGATAAAATCGGCTCCAGCTGCGGACAGTCATACTGGATTTCACCATGCATATTTTTGCCGCGCACGTAAGCCGGAATAAAATCCATCGGGCCCGGACGGTACAGCGCAATCCCGGCAATCACATCTTCCAGGCTGTGCGGCTTTAACTCTTTGACGAAATTTTTCATGCCGGAGCTTTCCAACTGGAACACCCCGTCTGTCTTTCCGGTTCCGAGCGATTCTAACACCTTCTGGTCGTCAAAATCCACATGGTCAATATCGATTTTAACACCGTAATCCTTTTCCACAAGCCGCACCGCATTGTCAATCACAGTCAGCGTGCGAAGACCCAGAAAATCCATTTTCAAAAGGCCAAGCTCCTCAAGCGTCGTCATCGTAAACTGCGTCGTTACCATTCCGTCTACGCCCCTTGAAAGCGGGACGTATTCATCCATCGGCTTCTGGCTGATAACGACCCCGGCCGCATGGGTAGACGTATGCCTTGGAAGGCCCTCTAAACGCTTTGACATATCAATCAGCTTATGGACGCTTTCATCTTCTTCGTAAATTTTGCGCAGCTCCGGGTTCATTTTGAGCGCTTTTTCAATCGTAATGCCCACGACATCAGACGGAACATGCTTGGATATGGAATCTACAAATGCATACGGCATATCCATGACACGCCCGACATCGCGGATGACACCGCGGGCTGCAAGCGTACCGAATGTAACAATCTGCGTCACACATTCTTTCCCGTATTTCTGCACAACATAATCTATGACTTCCTGGCGTCTTTCAAAGCAGAAATCTACATCGATATCCGGCATGGACACACGCTCCGGATTTAAAAACCGCTCAAAAATCAGGTTATATTTAATCGGGTCAATATTCGTAATCCCCGTCGTATACGCGACCAGAGACCCCGCCGCGCTTCCCCTGCCGGGACCTACGCTGATGCCGTGCTCCTTCGCAAAATGAATATAATCCCACACAATCAGAAAATAATCGACGTATCCCATCGTATGAATGACATCCAGCTCGTACGTAAGACGCGGCTTTAACTCTTCCTCTTTGCCCGGATACCGCTCGCTTAATCCGTCAAAACAGAGCTTGTTTAAATATTCCCATGCGCTGTAGCCGTCCGGCACATCATATTTCGGCAGCTTCGTATGCCCGAATTCAATTTCTACATGACAGCGGTCTGCAATTTTCTGTGTATTTTCCAGCGCTCTTTTTGCATAAGGAAATAAAGCCGTCATCTCTTCCTCGGACTTGACATAATACTGCCCGCCCTCGTAGCGCATGCGGTCTTCATCCTTTAACTTCTTGCCGGTCTGAATGCACAGCAGAATATCATGGGCTTCTACATCCTCCGCATAGGTATAATGCACGTCATTCGTCGCAATCAGTTCAATTCCCGTTTCCTCACTCAGACGCACCAGCTGCGGATTTACCATTTTCTGCTGCGGCAGGCCGTGGTCCTGAAGCTCTAAGAAAAAATTCTCTTTTCCAAAACAGTCCGCATATTTGAGCGCGGCTTCCTTCGCTTTTTCATAGTCCCCGCGCAACAGCTCTCTTGGTACTTCCCCGGCTATACAGGCGCTGGATGCAATAATGCCTTCATGATACTCGCGCAGCACTTCCATATCCACACGCGGCCTGTAATAATAACCGTCAATAAATCCTTTGGATACAATTTTTATCAGGTTGCCATAGCCTGTGTTATTTTCTGCTAATAATACCAGATGATAGTAACGGTCTTCTCCGCTGACCCGCTCGCGGTCAAAACGGGAGTTCGGAGCTACATAGACTTCACAGCCTAAAATCGGATTGATTCCGGCTGCTGTGGCTGCTTTATAAAAGTCAATGACACCGTACATGGCCCCGTGGTCTGTAATGGCTGCGGCTGTCATGCCCAGTTCTTTTACACGGGCTACGTATTCATTTATTTTGTTGGAACCGTCTAGCAGACTGTATTCGGTGTGGACGTGAAGGTGTGCAAAGGACATTTTTCTTGCTCCTGTCTTTTTCTGTAATGGTATCTGCGTGGCAGATGGATGGCTGCGGATGTTTTATGCTCTGTGCTCTGCGTTTTCTTATTTTAACATATCTGGGGGAAAACGGCAATGCATTATGTGAAAAATGCTGATTTTGGATTTAATTTCTGAAACAGTTTGGGGGAATTTAACGTGGGTATTGGGGACGGAGTGGGGAATGGATGTAGTTATATGGTGTTTTTTACGGAACGATGGGTGGAGGAAGTTTTTTCTTCGGATACTTTGCTTTCGATAATGATGGAGGGGGATGAGGTATTGGGGAATGGACGCTGGACGGAGAAAGTTTTTCCTTCGGATACTCCGCTTCCAAAAAGCAGGAAGTTCTAAGTTTTCTGCGCGGGGATTGTGGCTGCGGACGGACCGGCGCCTGATGCCCTGGCGTTACTGGCAGCGGTAAGCAGTGGCACAGGCAGGCGCCTTTTGGGGACTTCAGCGTATTGGCTGGTTACAGGCAGTGTGTCCCCAAATCCTGGGTATTGAGCAGAAAACTAAGAACTTCCAGCT
>CANDJC010000161.1 GCA_947384955.1 uncultured Eubacterium sp.
CAGGCGGCGAAGCCGAAGCGGCACCTTTAGCTGCTGGCTGCAGGCCAGGGCGAACTAGGTGCCGCGACCGTCCGGGGCCACAGCCTGAATGCAGAATGCCTAGGGCTTCTTAACATTCTGGAGCCGTCACAGGAAGCCAGAGCATCTTCCCGTCATCCGGCGTCCGCGCAGCCATGTGCATCTTCCTGACATCCGGCGTCCGCGCAGCCATGTGCATCTTCCTGACATCCGCCAGCCGCGCAGCCATGTGCATCTCCCTGACATCCGCCAGCCGCGCAGCCATCTGCATTTCCCCGTCATCCCCCGTCCGCGCAGCCACAATTCATCCCCCAGTCCAAGCCATCACACAGAATTCCTTTTTTTTCTCGAAATACTTGCATTTTCCACTCGAAAGTGCTATCCTCTAAATAAGAATATGGAAGCTGAGAATTGAGAGTGGACCAAAATCCACTCTCAATTCGCGTTGTGCCGCAATACACAGGCATCACGCGGCACAATATCAATAGCTCTGCTTATTTAAGGAGGTGTAAAAATGTCAAGAAAAGAAGAATATGAAAAGAAAACAGAAGAACTGCTTCTGCCAATATTAGAAAAGCACAGCTTCGAACTAATCGATGTGGAATATGTCAAAGAGGGGAGCACCTGGTTTCTGCGCGCCTATATTGATAAAGAAGGCGGAATTACCGTAAACGACTGCGAAGATATAGCAAGGGAAATGAATCCGATTCTGGATGAGCTGGATTACATTGATGGCTCTTACACCTTCGAGGTCAGTTCGCCGGGACTCGGCAGACCGCTGAAAAAAGAAAAAGATTATGCCAGAAACCTCGGAAAGGACGTAGAAATCAGAACATACCGTCCGATTCAGCATAAAAAGGAATTCTATGGAAAACTGAAAGCATATGATAATAAGACGGTTACCATTGTGACAGATGAAGGTGTGGAATCTGCCTTTGAGAAAAGTGATATTGCCCTGATTCGCCAGGCGCTGGATTTCTGAGCGCTGTGAGGCACATAGATTAGGAGGAGTGAAAAATGAACAATGAATTATATGAAGCGTTGAATATATTGGAAAAAGAAAAAAATATCAGCAAAGATACACTGCTAGAGGCGATTGAAACTTCACTGATCACTGCATGCAAAAATCATTTTGGCAAATCTGATAATATCAGGGTAGATATGAATCCGGAAACCTGTGAATATCATGTGTTTCAGGCAAAGACAGTGGTAGAGGAAGTGCAGGACCCTGTTATGGAAATCAGCCTTGCAAATGCAAAGATGATTAACAGCCGCTATGAGCTGGATGATCTGGTCAATATTGAGATAAAATCCAAAGAATTCGGCCGGATTGCGACGCAGAATGCCAAAAATGTGATTTTGCAGAAAATCCGCGAGGAAGAGCGCAAAATACTCTGTGATGAATATTACAGCAAGGAAAAGGATATCGTGACAGGCATTGTACAGCGGTATGTGGGCAGAAATGTCAGTATTAACCTCGGCAAAGTGGATGCCATGCTGACGGAAAATGAGCAGGTAAGAGGGGAAGTATTTCAGCCGACCGAGCGCATCAAGCTGTATATACTGGAAGTAAAATCCACATCCAAGGGTCCGAAAATCCTGGTATCCAGAACGCACCCGGAGCTTGTAAAACGTCTGTTTGAATCAGAAGTAGCGGAAGTCAAAAGCGGGATTGTTGAGATTAAGAGTATTGCCAGGGAAGCCGGAAGCCGTACGAAGATTGCCGTGCATTCCAATGACCCGAATGTGGACGCGGTCGGTGCCTGTGTCGGCATGAACGGCGCCAGGGTGAATGCCATTGTCAATGAGCTGCGCGGAGAAAAAATCGATATCATTACCTGGAATGACAATCCTGCCATGCTGATTGAGAATGCGTTAAGCCCTGCAAAGGTAATTTCGGTTATTGCGGATGCAGAGGAAAAGAGCGCAAAGGTCGTAGTGCCGGATTACCAGCTGTCACTTGCAATCGGCAAAGAAGGACAGAATGCAAGACTCGCGGCAAGGCTTACGGGCTTTAAGATTGACATTAAGAGCGAAACGCAGGCCAGGGAAGCCGGAGATTTCTTTGACTATGAAAATGATTACGAAGATGCCGATGAATATGAAGATTATTCTGAAGAAGGATATGAATCATACGACGAAGACGGGGAAGCTTCGGATGAACCATACGAGGAATCCTATGACGAAGACGGAGAAAATTCGGATGAACCATACGAGGAATCCTATGACGAAGACGGAGAAGCTTCGGATGAACCGTACGAGGAATCATACGACGAAGACGGAGAAGCTTCGGATGAATCGTATGAGGAATCATATGAAGGAGGCAGAGAAGCTTCGGATGAATCATATGACGAAGACGGAGAAGTTTCGGATGAACCGTACGACGAAGACGGAGAAGCTTCGGATGAACCGTATGACGAAGACGGGGATGCTGCAGACGGCCTGTATGACAGTGACAGCGGATACGAAGAAAAATCGTATGAAGAAGATGCTGCCGATGAAGAGGAACTGTTTAAAGAAGACAGTGAAGCACTGGCAGAATCCTATGCGGATAAAGAGGAAGCTGCACAGGATGAAGAGGAACTGCATGACGCGGACGGATATGAAAAAGAGCCGTATGAAGAAGACAGACAGGATGCAGCTGACAGCGCTGTTTTGCATGAAGAAGAATCCGGCACCGCCAGCCCGGAAGATGATATTGATAAAGAAGGTGCTGACAAGTGAAAACAAGAAAGATACCTTCCAGAATATGTGTAGGCTGCAGGCAGGCAAAAGAGAAAAGAGAGCTGGTGCGTATTGTAAAGAATGCAGAGAATGAAATCAGCCTGGATGTAACTGGAAGAAAGAACGGGCGCGGAGCTTATATCTGCAGGAATACAGACTGTCTGCAAAAGGCAGTAAAGTCAAAAGGACTGGAGCGTTCTTTAAAGGTTCCGGTTCCCAGGGAGGTTCTCACATTATTAGAAAAGGAGATGAGTGCGGTTGAAGCCAGATAACGTATTGTCTATGATTGGAATAGCTGCCCGGGGAGGAAATGTACAAAGCGGTGAGTTTTCGACAGAAAAAGCAGTGAAAGGCGGGAAGGCTTATCTGACAGTGATTGCATCGGATGCGTCAGAGAATACCAAAAAGCATTTTAGAGACATGTGCGCTTACCGGGACATTCCGTATGCAGAGTATGCGGATAAGGAGCGTCTGGGCAATTGTATTGGAAAAAAACACCGGGCATCGCTGGCAGTTACAGATGAACATCTGGCTAAGGCAGTTATGAATAAGTTAACACAGGCAGGACAACTGAATAATGGAGGTAATAAATAGCATATGGCAAAGCAGAAAATACATGAACTCGCAAAAGAGTTAAAGATAGCAAGCAAAGTAATTGTAGATTATATGAACAAAAAAGCAAAGGATAAAAAATATACATCCAATAACGCAATCGAAGATGAAGAAGCGGCTGACATCAGGGCAAATCTGGATACGCTTGCAAAAACGGATGCCAGGTTAAAGGAGTCATCCCAGAACTCTTCCGATAAGGAAGCAAAACGTCCGGCAAAGGCTGCAGCCCAAAAGCAGACAGATGCAAAAGGCGCTTCCAGGGAAGGAAAAGAGCCAAAGGAAGGAAAAGACACAGAAGCAAGGCCGAAGAAAAAAGCGAGCATTACCGCTGTGTTTAATGCGCAGTACAGCAAGCAGAACCGCAGGCAGAATTCAAATCAGAGGAATAAGCCTTCGGGCGAGCGTGGCGAACGCGGGCCGCGCAGTGTAAAACCGGCAGAAAAGCCGCATATACCGATTCGTCCGAATGCGGACAGACCGAATTATGACAGAGCCTCTGCGCATGTTCCGGATGACGAGATTCTAAAGCCGGCAGAAAAAAGCGAACGCCCGGAACGCACAGACAGAGTAGAACGTCCGGATAGAAATGAACGTGCGGACAGAAGCACAGGAAATTCGGATAGAAATGCAGATAGAAATTTGGATAGAAATACAGATAGAAATATAGATAGAAATTCGGATAGAAACTTAGATAGAAATTCAGATAGAAATACAGACAGAAATGCAGGCGGTTCCGACAGAATCGAGCGCCCGGATAAGAGCGAACGCGCAGACAGAACTTCCAGAATCGAGCGTCCGGATAGAACAGAACGGTCAGAAAAAGGCGAAAGATATGCAAATACAAGAGCAGACCGCGGCCATCAGGGAAGACAGCAGTCAGACCGCGGCGGTGTGCGTGCAATGGGAAGCCAGAGAACGCCGGGCGGCGCAGGGCGTATGAACAGCCAGAATACAAGACCGGACCGCGGTCAGAATGACAGAGGTGGCAGGAATGCGGGATTTGAGCAGAAAGGTGAGAAAAATAATCAGAATAATCGAACGAATTCCGGTAATAATTATGGTGATAAAAACGGCAGCAGAGTCGGTTCGAATCGCCAGAAGGAATTTAAGGGCAGATTAGACCAGAACGGAGGAAGATTCCACAAAGAAGCGGCAAAGTCTTCACCGGAAGAACTGCAGAAAGAAAGCCGTGACAGCAGAAGCCGCGATAACGGACGCAAAAAGAACGGCGGAAATAAAGAATACGACAAGCTCGGCGGAAAGAGACAGGAGCGCTATGTAAACCTGGAGAAAACAAGCGGGCATAAAAAGAAAAACCAGCAGCCAGCGCAGCCGGTACAGAAGGAAGAAGATGCCATCCGTTCGATTACACTGCCTGAGCATATGACAATCCGCGAACTGGCAGATAAGATGAAGGTACAGCCGTCTGTAATTGTAAAGAAGCTGTTCTTAAAAGGCACGATGGTCACCGTAAATCAGGAAATTGATTACGAGCATGCAGAAGAAATCGCACTGGAATTTAACTGTATCGCAGAGCCGGAAGAAAAGATTGATGTCATTGCAGAACTGTTAAAGGAAGAGGAAGAAGACGAAAGCAAGATGGTTTCCCGTCCGCCGGTAGTCTGCGTAATGGGGCATGTCGACCACGGCAAAACCTCTCTTTTGGATGCAATCCGCCATACAAGAGTAACCGACAAAGAAGCCGGGGGCATTACACAGGCCATTGGCGCATATATGGTAAAATGCAACGGTGAAAATATCACATTTTTAGATACGCCGGGCCATGAAGCATTTACGGCAATGCGTATGCGCGGGGCGAATTCTACGGATATTGCAATTTTAGTAGTTGCCGCAGACGACGGCGTGATGCCGCAGACAGTGGAAGCGATTAACCATGCAAAAGCGGCAGGCATCGAGATTATAGTTGCAGTCAACAAAATTGATAAGCCGAATGCCAACGTAGAGCGTGTGAAACAGGAGCTTTCCGAACACGAACTGATTCCGGAAGACTGGGGCGGCAGTACGATTTTTGTACCGGTATCTGCCCATACAAAAGAAGGCATCGAGCAGCTTTTGGAAATGATTCTGCTTACGGCAGAAGTGCTGGAGCTTAAGGCTAATCCAAAACGAAATGCCCGCGGCGTTGTCATTGAGGCAAAGCTGGATAAAGGGCGCGGTGCGGTAGCTACGGTGCTTGTACAGAAAGGTACTTTGAAAGTGGGCCAGCCGGTTGCCTGCGGAAGCAGTTACGGAAAAGTAAGGGCTATGATAGACGACAAAGGGCGCAGTGTAAAAGATGCAAAGCCGTCCATGCCGGTAGAGATTTTAGGCTTAAGCAGCGTGCCGGATGCCGGGGAAACGTTTGTTGTATGCGAATCGGAAAAAGAAGCCAGAAATTTTGCAGAGACTTATATTTCGGAAAGCAAGGAAAAGCTGCTTGAGGAAACAAGGTCACGCATGTCGCTGGATGATTTGTTCTCCCAGATTCAGTCCGGCAATGTAAAAGAACTGAATATTATTGTAAAAGCAGACGTACAGGGTTCGGTAGAGGCTGTAAAACAGAGTCTTTTGAAGCTGTCGAATGAAGAGGTTGTCGTGAAGATTATCCATGGCGGCGTAGGCGCTGTAAATGAATCCGATGTCAATCTGGCGCTTGCTTCCAACGCGATTATTATCGGATTTAATGTGCGTCCGGACCCGGTAGCAAAAGCCACCTCAGAGCGCGAGGGCGTAGATATCCGCCTGTACAAGGTTATTTACAATGCCATCGAAGATGTATCCGCGGCTATGAAGGGCATGTTAGACCCTGTTTTCGAAGAAAAGGTTATCGGCCATGCAGAAGTGCGCCAGGTATTTAAATCTTCCGGCGTCGGAAACATCGCGGGCTCCTATATTCTGGACGGTGTCTTTGAAAGAGGCTGCAAGTGCCGCATTACAAGAGACGGAGAACAGCTTTTCGACGGAGCGCTCGCGTCCTTAAAACGTTTTAAAGACGACGTGAAGGAAGTAAAGAGCGGATATGAATGCGGGCTTGTATTTGAAGGCTTTCATGATATCGCAGAATTTGACCAGATTGAAGCTTATAAGATGGTCGAAGTGCCGCGTTAACCGCATCTGTCATATGCAGGGGCCTGTAAGAAAGACAGCAGGGGTATAAAATATGAGAAAAAACAGTATAAAAAATATACGCATTAATGAAGAGGTGTTACGGCATCTCAGCGAAATTATCCGCAGCGAAATCAAAGACCCGCGCATCAATCCTATGACAAGCGTGGTGTCTGTAGAAGTTGCACCGGATTTAAAGACCTGTAAGGCTTATATCAGCGTGCTTGGCGATGAGCAGTCTCAAAAAGACACGCTGACCGGTCTGAAAAGCGCAGAAGGCTATATCAGGCGCAGCCTGGCCAGAGAGATTAATCTGCGCAATACGCCTCAGATTACCTTTATTATTGACCAGTCGATTGAATACGGCGTGCATATGTCGCATTTAATCGATGAGGTGAACGGAAGCCGGTAACCAGCTGAAGGCGCCCGTAAGTTTAGGTAAAACTGTTTGAAAAGAGAGGGCAGTCATGAGAGACATGGAAGAGCAGCTTGCAGGAGTACGCAGCGTGGCCATTGCCGGTCATATCAGGCCGGACGGCGACTGCGCAGGTTCCTGCCTTGCTACCTATAATTATATAAAAGAGTACCATCCGCAGATAGAGGCAGCCGTTTATCTGGAGCCGATTCCGAATAAATTTAAATTCTTATCCCGCAGTGAAGAAATTATCAGTGATTCGGATTATGAAAAAGATTATGACCTTTTGATTGTCCAGGACTGCGGTGATGCGGCGCGGCTTGGCAAAGCTGCAAAGCTGACGGAACATGCCGGAAAGGTTATCTGTATCGACCACCATATCAGCAATACCGGATTTGGCGATGAACAGTATATTTTTCCAGATGCCAGCTCTGCATCGGAACTGATTTTTGATTTGCTGGAAAAGGAGCGCATTACAAAGCCGATTGCAGAATGCATTTATACGGGTATTTTAAATGATACCGGCATGTTTCAGTATTCGTGTACGTCTTCGAAAACGATGCGCACAGCGGGATTTTTAATGGACCTGGGAATTGATTTTTCCGGGATTGCAGACAGGACGTTTGTGCAAAAGACTTATGAGCAGAATCTGATTCTGGCAAGAGCTATCGAAAAAAGCAGCCTGCATCTGAACGGAACCTGCATTTCCACAGTCATTACACAAAAAGATATGAAAGAATGCGGCGTGCTGCCGAAGCATTTAGACGGCATTGTTTCGCAGCTGCGTTCTACGAAAGGCGTGGAAGCCGCGGTATTCTTTTATCAGAAGGATGACGGAAAATACAAAATCAGTCTGCGTGCGGCTTCCGATGCTGTCAATATGGCTCAGATAGCCATGCATTACGGCGGCGGCGGACATGTGCGCGCGGCCGGGGCATCTACGGACATGGAGCCGCAGGAGTGCCTGAAAGAAATTTTAGCGCTCATAGAAGCATTTATGGCAAAAGACTGATTCTGACAGAGACGCAGGCATTTCGGGGTGAGTTTATGAATGGGATTTTAAATGTTTATAAGGAGAAGGGCTTTACATCACATGATGTGGTGGCGAAGCTGCGGGGGATGCTGCATCAAAAGAAAATCGGGCATACAGGAACCCTGGACCCGGATGCGCAGGGGGTGCTTCCGGTCTGTCTGGGAACTGCCGCGAAAGTATGCGGCCTGTTAACCGACAAAGACAAGGAGTATGAAGCGGTTCTTCTGCTTGGGAGCGAAACGGATACACAGGATACCGGCGGAACGGTTTTAAAACAGACGAAGGTATGCGCTGCGGAGAGTGAAATCAGAGAGGCTGTCCTGAGCTTTCAGGGAACGTATGACCAGATACCGCCGATGTATTCCGCATTAAAAGTAAACGGTAAAAAGCTCTGCGACCTGGCAAGAGCAGGCGTGGAAATCGAGCGCAGGCCAAGGCAGGTGCAGATTTATGAAATCGAAATTCAAAAAATCAGCCTTCCCAGAGTCTGGATGCGCGTACACTGTTCCAAAGGCACTTATATCAGAACGCTGTGCCATGACATCGGACACAGGCTGGGATGCGGCGGATGCATGGAAGAGCTGCTGCGTACAAAGGTCAGTATCTTTGATATCGCACAGTCCGTGAAGCTGTCGCAGATACAGAGACTTTCAGACGAAAACCGGATTTCAGAGATACTGCTGCCGCCTGAGGGGCTGTTTATGGAATATCCGGGGGCTGCCGTTACACCGGAATTTGAAAAAATGCTGCGAAACGGCAACCGCCTTCCGAAACAGGCGCTGAGGGCAGAAGCTTATGACGGCCGGGATGCGGCAGATACCGCCTCCGCCAGCGGGACAAGCGGCGGGCTGCTGCGTGTATATCTGAACAATGATTTTTGGGGACTCTATGCGCCGGATGATAAAAAAGGGGATTTTAAGCCGGTGAAAATATTTGGACAGGGGAATGAAGGGCAATGAGATACGAGAGAGATTTTAAGAATTTACAGCTTACGGAGCCTTCTGTTTTGTCTCTTGGAAAATTTGACGGACTGCACCGCGGTCACAAGCTGCTGATGGACTCGGTATTTGAAAAAGCATCCGGGGGCCTTGCAACAGCTGTATTTACCTTTGACATTCCGCCAAAACAGTCATCGCTGCACGAACAGAAGGTCATTACAACCAATGAGGAAAAGCGCCGGCTTTTTTTCGAGCGGGGGCTGGATTATCTGATTGAATGCCCGTTTACGGAAGAAATCATGCATATGGAGGCAGAGAAGTTTATCGAAGAAATGGTGCGCCGCCTGAAGGTGAAATGGGTGATAGCAGGAACGGATTTCCGTTTTGGACATAACCGCAGGGGAGATTACCATATGCTGCAGCAGTATGCAGACGTTTACGGGTACCGGGTCAGGGTCGTTCAAAAGATGCAGTACCAGGGACGCGATATCAGCAGTACGTATATCCGCGAGGAGCTCTTAAAAGGCAATATGGAGCTGGCAAACGAGCTGTTAGGCTATGCCTATTTTATCCAGGGAAAGATTACGCACGGCAATCAGATTGGCCGCACGATTGGATTTCCGACTGTCAATATCCTGCCGCCGCAAAACAAGCTCCTTCCTCCGTTCGGCGTTTATGTATCCCGCATCGAGATTGAAGGGCAGTGCTATCAGGGCATTACAAATATCGGGAAAAAACCTACGATAGACAGGGACAGCCCGGCCGGGGCGGAAACTTATATTTATGATTTTCACAGGGATGTTTATGAAAAGCAGGCACGGGTAAGCATCCTTGCTTTTGTGCGCCCGGAAATGAAATTTGACGGGATAGACAGCCTGAGGAGGCAGCTGGAGAAAGACATTGTGTATGGAAGGGATTATTTTGCAGGAACATTTTAAGAAGTTTTTAAGCCAGGCTGAAAAAATGGAAGCAGAGTACAGCGGTATTGAAGCAGAGAATTTCGAAAAATCGGAAGAAACGGAAGAGCCGTATGAAATTCAAAATATTCGCATTGATCAGAAAATGATAACTGTTTTCCAGACAGAGCACTGGATTCTGGATGGGAAACTGAATCTGTTTCCGGAATATCAGCGGAATCTGGTGTGGGATGACGGACGTAAAAGTGCGCTGATGGAATCACTGATGCTCCGGATTCCGATTCCGTCTTTTAGCGTGGAGGAGGATAGTGAAGGAAAGCTGAATATGATAGATGGCTTACAGCGTCTGTCTGCGATTCATTCTTTTTTGAATAACGAATTTCCATTGCAGGGCATGCAGTATTTATCCTCCTGTGAACAGAAGTATTTTAAGGATTTGGAGCTAAAGCTGCGTACGCGCATAGAAGATACGCTGCTGGCTGTCAATATACTGGATGAAAGGTGTCCGCAAATGGTAAAATTCGATATCTTTCGAAGAATGAA
>CANDJC010000162.1 GCA_947384955.1 uncultured Eubacterium sp.
TCCTGTTTTTGTATTTTTCGTATCGTTACGTCCATAGCTGACCTCTCAATTCTGTGTTCTGCATATATTCTAGCATAATTCAGATAAAATAGCTACAAAAACTTGAGCCGGGCCTACTGCTTTCCGGCTTCTCACACAATGCGGATATCCTATTCTTTATTTTATGGTGGCAGGTGAGGAGCGAAAGTGGTATAATCAAAAAGACAAGCAGGAATTTGACGGAGGAAATCATATAATGAAATTAGCAGACATATCAAGCGGTGCAGACTGGATCATATGGGTTTTATTTCTCATTTTTCTGGCGATTTCCATCATTCTGCTTTCTGGTCATGGAAGCTGGTTTATTTCTGGCTATAATACAGCATCAAAAGAAGAAAAAGCGAAATACGATGAAAAGAAATTATGCAGAACGACAGGATTTGGAATGGCAGTTATAACAGTTCTTATTCTTGTTATGGGTTTGTTTGAGGACGTGCTGCCAGCTGGTTTTGCATATATTTCATGTGGCATTGTAGTTTTTGACTGCCTGATGATAATCATTGCCATCCATACAATATGTAAGAAGAAATAAAAATACGCCGTATAAAACAACGATGTTACGCTGGTTTCTGCAATAAAAAGCATAGAAAACCGAAAAAACAAGATTCAGGTACCGCAGCAGAAACATTTGTAAACGGAAAGCTTTTGGGAGGAAAGATATGGAGTATTTAACAGCAACAGTGGAAATGGCGGATACAATACATAATATTTTTCATAAAACAATAAGAACGGTATATCCAAAGTATTATCCTGAAGAAGTGGCAGATTTCTTTTGCCAGCATCATAGCACAGAACATGTGCTGGAAGGGATAGCATCTGGAAATATGGGAGTATTGATAGATGGAGATATTATTATCGGTACGGGATGCTATGACGGTAATCATATTACAGGAGTATATGTGCTGCCGGATTATCAGAAACAAGGCTGTGGTTCAAAGATTATGGACTGTCTGGAAGAGGCAGTCTCAAAAAAATATGATACAGTTCTCTTAGACGCTTCGCTTGCGGCAGTATTTTTATATGAACACAGGGGATATAAAACCGTAGGGCATGGAATGATTGAATTGCAAAATGATGTCAGACTGGTTTATGAAATTATGGAAAAAAAGCTGGAAGCAGCAAAAGAGAAACCAGTCAAAGATTATTAATGTATGGAGTGTGAGCTATGGAGAACAAAGTCATTATTACTGAAACAGAGCGATTAATTTTAAGAAGATACACAAAAGAAGATGTTCAGGATTTATTTGAATATTTATCTGATGAGGAGACTGTGAGATACGAACCATACAGACCACAAACCTTCGATGAAACAAAAGAAAATCTTGAATGGCGCATTGGTACAGATGAAATGATTGCTGTTGAATTAAAGAATTCTCACAAAATGATTGGGAATGTATATATGGGCAGGCGTGATTTTGAAGCATTGGAAATTGGATATGTATTTAACCGAAATTACTGGGGATATGGTTATGCTGCTGAAAGCTGCAGAGCTTTAATCAGGCGGGCATTTTCCAATGGCGTGCACAGAATATATGCGGAGTGTGACCCTGATAATAAGAGCTCATGGAAATTACTGGAAACATTAGGATTTCAGCGTGAAGCTCATTTCAGAAAAAATGTATATTTCTGGAAAGATAAAACTGAAAAACCAATTTGGAAGGACACATATGTATATGCCAGATTAACCGATAATGATTTTAATAAATAGCCTGGCAAGCGATGGCTTGGAGGTGGAAACCACAGGGCATGGCGGCTGTCATGCCCTGTGGTTTTGTGATAAAAAATCTGCATTTACCGGTTAGCAATCCTGGCGGCGTGCTCTTTGGCTGTGACAGAATAGATGTTCAATAGAAGCCCTGCCACATCTACGCAGCCAAAAGGGGACAGAACCGGGCAGCCGGATAGTTCTTCTAACGTATACATAGGATGTCCGTCTTCCTTTCTTCTGATAGCAAAAAAAGAATTTTCCCTGCCGCTGGATATATCGTACCGGATGGTCTGTCCGATTACATAGCATTCTGCCTTTTGATTCTGCATGGAAACAGTTCTCGATACGGCATAACAGCATCCTTCGTAACAGCTTCTGCCGGTCTGGCGCTGATAATCCATAATCCCGTAATAAGAATCCGCACTGCCAGCCAGTCTGTCCAGGCAGGCGCCGGAGCTGTCATGAAGAAGGCTGTCTGCAAATGCCATAACTGTTTCATGCTCCAGGCGTGCGGTGTCTGAGACAAAATCGGAATATTCCAGGCGGGAGGAATTCAGACAGTCCAGGATGGTCTTTGGGAGATTTTCATATAATATGCTGCGGGCAGAGGCAAGCAGCCTGTTAATTTCCGGCTGTCTCAGCGCAGCTTTAAAAGAGACGGAATAAAGAGAATCATCTCCTCCAAATGAAATCCTGTATGTCTGAATTTCTGCTTTCCGGGGTTTCTGCTTTGTCATTTGTCTGTTCATTCTGGTAAACCTCCTTTGATATGATAAACGCATGTTGAATTATATCAACGATAAACTATTATTTATTTCTGTAACTGTTGATAGAATTTAACGATATGAAAGGAAATGGTGAAATGAATGATGGATGTGAAACTGTATCTGGATGAGGTTGGAAAACGGGTGATGGAGCGCAGAAAGAAACTGGGACTGACACAGGAGGCACTGGCTGAGATGAGCGATTTAACAACCCAGTTTGTCAGCTATGCCGAATCTGGCAAACGCGCTATGCGGCCGGAAAATCTGATGAAGATTGCGTCGGCGCTCGGAGTGAGCACCGACTATCTGCTTACGGGTGATATTATTGATAAGGATAAGCTGCTGTTATCGGATAAGCTGGATAAGCTGACTGCCGCAGAGGTACGGATTATAGAAAGCATCATAGACGAGTGCATCCGTCTTTATCATAACGATACTCATGGCATAGAAAAGCAGTAAGCCTGCCAGATGCCTTTCGGCCGGGAGACGGGCCGGAAGGTGCGGAAATTAATATTCTTCTATTTCCATGCTCCCATCCGAATAATAAATCTCCGCATAGCCATGCCCGCTCCCGTCACAGTCTGGATAATCTTCCCGCCGGACTTCGGTCTTTTCCATGGCTTCGTGTCCGCCTGCAGCTTTGGCATGACTGTCTGTATCAGCCCGGGCATCCTGTTCGGACACAAATATTTCCAGCACATGGTCTGCATCCTGTAATTCTCTGGTCCGCACAAGCAGGGCAAAGCCTTCCTGACTGTCAGCGGCGCAGACCGGAAATGCTTCATAACACCTGCCTTTACCGATGCGTATATAAATTCTGGACTGCTCTTTTATCACATGCATAGGAAGATTTCCTGTAACCTTTGTATATTCTCCTTTTACAGTTTCTTCCAGACACTCTGCCTTTACAGAGGCCCCCATCACAGCAGCATCCCATACAACGGCGGGGGCTTCCATTTCGGGCGCTTGCTGTGCCATTTCAGGCAGAAACCGCTCCGCGCGTTCAATGACCAGCGCATCCGCCCTGTGTTCGGACAGGTCTGACAGATAATACGGCAGCGCACGGGAAAACCAGGCACTCTCAAATGCTTCTGCCATAAATGGCAGCAGGGCATTTCCAAAGGAATCCCGGTACATCACAAGGCTTCCGTCCCCGTCTGAACGTGTGCTGATTTTCGGCTCAAAATTACTTTTTACATTTCCGCAGCAGGAAAACTGCGGTGCTGGCTCATAATAAATCTCTTCCTCGAAAACCGGCATAGCCGGGTATAGCATATGGGCCAGGTCTCCCTGAAAATCTTTCCAGACGGAGTACGGCCTGTCTGTATACGATGCATGCGCTTTTCCAATCCCGCTTAAAATCCTGTCAGCTGCCAGTGCCGCGCCCAGATTGTTCCAATGGGAATCCGTTTTATGATACAGCACGCGGCTGCTGTTTTGAAAGCATCCGTACAGGTCAGCGTAATTCACATGCTCCGCCTGCAGGTATGCTTCCAGCCGTTCCAGATTGCTTTTTTCTATGTGAGGCGGCTGGTAATAATAAGGCATATATTCCCCGTACAAGGAGTTTTTATTTGGTGCGACAGCAAACACAAAATCTGCGCCGCTTTGGTGTGCGTACTCCTGAACCATGGCAATGCAGTGCGCTGTATCAAAAAGCTGGCGGTCTGTCATCGGCATCGTTCCCTGGAAATCCGCCAGGGAATCTTGATAGAACATCCATCCGTCTGTTCCGGTAATGACTTTTTCCTGAGACGATACGCCCAGTCCTTTTCCAAGAAGCAGTGCATACCCGGTCACAGCTTCTTCCCGGAATGCAAAATGGTCTTCAAACCACTTTCCGGCATCATTTAAAAAATATGGATTCGGCCCGGCTTCTGTCAGCAGTACGGGCATCTGCGCACTATCCCTGTTTTCCGAGGACTCTTTGATTCCGGTAACAAACAGCCCCGCGGACGGGAGCAGGCAGATAAGCAGAAACAGTAAATTATAAACAGAATATTTCTTTTTCATGATGAACGGCTCCTAATATGCGACAAGCTTTTGTATCGTATGTGAAACGGGGTAGATGCTGTTTCCGTAAATGCCGCGCCTCCATCCGGCATAATGCGCTTCGGGATCATAATATTTCCCGTTAATCCTGACCCAGGCATGGCGTGTGTATCCATCCGCCATCCTGTCCCTGGAGCCGCGCACCCGGCCGCATACAATATAAGGCTGGCAGCCTGCCTCTTCGGCAAGCGCTGCGAATGCACAGGCAAAGCTGTAGCAGTTTCCCGTATGAGAAGACAGCATATCGTATGCGGCTTCCCGCTGCCATCCGTCAGCATTCAGGTCCGGGTATTTTGCCGCATAACGGAACGTGCCGTCTGTAACATATGACCAGCAGGCGGCAAGCTTCTGGCTTTTTGTCATATTCTTTTTTGTAATAGAGGCAAAGGTCTCCATGGCCTTTATTTTTAACCGGGTGTTCACATCATTTTCTGCGGCCCCGCTGCTGCCAAATGTAATCCCGCGGTAAACCGTGTTCTTTTTTAATCTGCCGGTTTTTGACGCATAGTAAAGCTTCTTTCCAATGAACTGCCAGCCGCTTGCAGGCTTGCCGTTTTTATCTGCGCAGTAAATCTGGTTTCCGGCAGGGACAAGGCTGGTTTTTCCGGAAGCAGCCAGGCGTCCGTCTGAATGGAACAGGTAATAGTCCCCGTCAATGTCTGTAAGCCCTGCGGCAGGCTCGCCGCTGTCTTTTGAAAAATAATACTTCCTGCCTTTTATTTTCATCCACCCGGATACCATTTTGCCGCTTGATTCGGAAAAATAGCGCCGCCCCAGTTCGGTCTCCTGCCATCCGGTTAGCATCTCTCCTGTTTCAGGCGAAAAATAGCAGGTATCATCGCCAGACTCCCAGAACCCGGATGCCATAATGCCCGATTCAGGCAGAAAATAATAGGTTTTTCCGTCAATTTCCATCCATCCGGCCGCCATCTGTCCAGATTCAGGATAAAAATAATAGGATTCGCCGTCAATCTCCGCCCATCCGGCCGCCATCTGCCCGGTATCGGGATAAAAATAATAGGTTTTTCCTTCAATCTTCATCCATCCGGTCATCATCCATCCCGCTGCTATCCGTCCGGTATCGGGATAAAAATAATAAGATTTTCCGTCAATTTCCATCCATCCGGTCGCCATCTGCCCGGTATCAGGCAGAAAATAATACTTTTGTCCATTTATTTCCTGCCATCCGGATATCTGCCGGCTGCATGTTTCTTCCTGACCGCTGACAGGCATTTCGGGCAGGACAGCGGCTGCTGTAATTGATTTTATGCCGGGACTTATCAGTATAGCCGTAAAAATACCTGCGATATATTTTGCGGCATGATATTTTCCGGCAGTCTTATTCCTGAAATTGTTTTTTGCCGTCATTTTTTATCGTTCCTTTCAAAGCACTGTTAAAACCGAAAATAAATAAACGGGTTATAGGTGCCTCCTGCAAGGTTTAGCATACAGACAAGCAGCAGTGCGAGCGAGGCAGGCCATAATATTTTCTGCAGCTTTTCGCACCTGCCAGTCGTTTCCATAACCGGTACGGACGCAAAGGCGCCTGCCGCGAATGCAGCTATATGCACAGGCGTCAGTACCGATAGTAACAGGCGCATGGACGCGCTGCTGCACTGCATGCCGGTAAACATTTTCACCACCCAGCGGATTCCCTGGCCCATATTTTCCGCACGGAAAAATACAAATCCAGTCATAACAGCTGTAAGTACATAAATATGGCAGGCGGCTTTTTTCCATCCCCTGAGTTCTTTTTGAAAAAACGGGAGAAATTCTTCCAGCATCAGCAGGCATCCATGAAACAGCCCCCAGAACAGAAAGGTGATATCTGCGCCATGCCAGATGCCGGTGCAGGCAAACACAATGAATTTATTGATGCAGGTCCTGGTGCGCCCTTTGCGGCTGCCGCCCAGCGGTATGTACAGATATTCCCGGAACCATCCCGACAGAGAAATATGCCATCTGCGCCAGAACTCCCGGATTGAGCCTGCCCCATACGGATAATGGAAATTTTCCCTGAAATGGAAACCAAACATCTGTCCGAGCCCGGCTGCCATATCGCTGTACCCGCTGAAATCAAAATAAATCTGCAGCATAAAAGCAGCTGCGCCCAGCCAGGCGGCCGCCATATTCACCTGTTCCATTGGCGCCGCAAACAGTCTGTCCGCAATTTCACCCATATAATCTGCAATCAGCACTTTTTTGCCAAGCCCGGCAGTAAAACTGCGGATGCCGCGCGCTGTCTCCTCTGCATCCAGGCTGCGTTCTGCCAGTTCCTTTTCCACATCATGGTATTTGACAATCGGGCCGGCAATAAGCTGCGGAAACAGCGAAATATAAAGCAAGACATGTGCAAAATTCTTCTGCGGCTGCACCTGCCCGCGGTACACATCTATGACATAGGACATTGCCTGGAAGGTAAAAAAAGAAATTCCTGCCGGGAGCGTCACTTGCGGCACCGGCAGACTCAGGCCTGTAACGGCGCTGCATATTTCTGTCAGAAATGCCGCGTATTTGAACATGCACAAAAGCCCGATATTGACAATGACCACTGCCGCCAGAACAGCCCTGCGCCATTTTTTAATTCTGTGAATCCATAAAGCGCACGCATAATGAAACAGCGAGGACGCGGCCATTAGAAATACAAACACCGGCTCCCCGTATGCGTAAAAGAGAAGGCTGGCTGCCAGAAGCAGGGCATTTCTTGCGGCAGTGGATGGCAGCATCCAGTAAAGCAGCAGCACGGCAGGAAGAAACACACTGAGAAATACAAGCGAGCTAAAAACCATATGCAGTCCTCCTGGTATTTTTTATTCCGGGCAGTATCGCTGTTTCTGCCGTACGTGTTCTAGAATGCCGCATAACAGTATTTTGTATCTTTGAATTTATTGTAAGTATTTTTCAGGCTGCTTCTTTTCTTTAAGAAATATTTCCCGGACGAATCCGCAGCGTATTTATCCATATTCGGGTCGCAGATATACCACTTCCCGCCGATTTTAACCTCTGTCCATGCATGCTTCTGCAGCTTTCCGCTGAACCCGTCCGTCTGCCCGACGCCGATTCGTACACTGCAGCCGGAGGCTTTCTTTGCCAGAAACGCATAGGCTGCGGCATAATGATAGCAGCTCCCTTTCTGTGCCTCAAGCATTTCCAGCGCATAATCCTTTTCCCAGCCGCTGTATGCATCAAATCCGGTTTTGCGCGCGTAATCGTATTCCTTCTGCATATAGGAAAAAAGCTTCTTCAGTTTCTTTTTTGTACTGTCGTCTGCCCTGGTTTCTGCACCGGTAATTTGTGCGGCCTTCTCCTCCAGCTGATTCTCAGACGGTGCGGCCGTTACGGATTGTGTAAAGGATGCCGCGATTATACAGAACACCAGTGCGGCAGCCATAATTTTTCTAAACATCGTTCCCGGTTTCTTTCCTGTTTTCGTAAACATAGTTTCCTCCTATTCTGCACCCATAAAAATTTCTGCTCCCTTGTCAGGCTTAAAAGTATAGACTTTAAAACTGCCGTAACGAAGGATACCGTCTTTTCCTGCCCCGTAGCAGCTTTCGTAATAGCCTGCTTTTTCCGGCTCACCGATATATTTTTTGAGGCTGGAAAACGGCTGTTCATATTTTGCAGCCCTGCGTATTTTCTGTGTCTTCTTTTCATTCAGCCGGCCGCTTTTGTAGAAACAATAGAATTTCTCTTTGATGACCGTAATGCCAGTGGCGGCTTCTCCCGTTTTGTCAAAATAATACTTCTTGCCGCCAGACCAGCCGCTCACAGCTTTTCCCTCTGTATCAACATAATAAGTCTGAAACTCCCCGTCTGGTGTTTCCAGGCGGACGACCTTTTTGCCGGACGGCAGAAGCAGCCTGCCTTCTTTATCAAAAACATAATAATCCCCGTCAATTCTGCATTTTAATACAGATGCATTTCCGTCTTCATCAAAATAATACGTATGCCCTTTTGCAGTGACCCAGCGTTCCGTCACAGGCTGTCCGTTTTCATAATAACGGAATGCCCCGTTTTCTTTCACAATTCCGGTCTTTCCGTTTTCTGCATGCATGGCTGCTTCTGCCCGTACGGCGGGACAGTCTCTGGCTGTAACAGCAGGAAACATGAGACAGGCTGCCCACACGGCTGCTGTACATAAAATCCTTTTTTTCATGATTCCTTTCCTCCTTCAATAGAACAGTATATATCTTATTGTTGAAATTTGTCAACATTATAATAATTTTATTGAGCAAAGACAGACACATGACAAAATATATTGTTGACTTTATTCAACAACTAGATATATACTTGTTAAAAACGTGAAGTGAGAGGATGACACAATGAAAACCATATACAGTAAATTGAGGACAGCCATTGTGGAGATACTGTGCATACTGGCAGTTTTTGCTGCAGCAGTACCGCTGAATGTCAGACCGGCAAAAGCTGCCAGCGTGCCTTCCGGCGAACAAAAGAAGATTCAGAAACTGATGGACAGCAGCATCATCCACTATATAGAGGGTGCCTGCAACTATCCGAAAAAGCTGGAGTATTTTCAGTACAATAAAAGGATGAAGACAGAGATTGCTTTTCATAATGTGAAGGAAAAGGATGCCGTATCCAGCCAGTACCGCAGTGATTCTGCGCTGATGGAAAAGTACAGGCCGTATGGCGGGGTATTCCGGTATACAGGCTCTGTAAAAACAGCAGTAAAAAACAAAGGGAAGGCGCTATTTGGAGATTCCTTTCAGATTTCTTTTGCCACCGGAGAAGGCTTTTCGGTTTCCAGCAATTACATGATTTCGCATGACGGGAAATATATCCTCATGAATTTTGCGGACTGGGGTGACTGGTACGCACAGCATACATATAAGATTGTGAAAAAAGAACATATATACAGAGTAAAAATCAGGATTTCTTCTTACTGGGGCGGGGCGGAGGATGATGTCACAGTCCATCGCTTCCATGTGGACTTAAAGAAAAAAAGGGGCTCGTATCAGATAACGGATATCGTATTTGAAAGCCAGCGCTGATTCTGAAAACCAGCCCCCTCAGATGCCGGATGACGGGAAAACACCCTGGCCTGCGTCATGAATGCCAGTGCTTCCATACATCCGGCTGATAACCTGCCGTGGCCTGCTTTCCATTTCTGACAATCGGCGTTTTCAAAATCTGCTGATTCGCAAGAAGCTTTTCTTCCTTTTCTTCTTCTGCAATATAACGCACAAGTGCAAGTGCGTCCTGGTCTTTACAGCTTTCATTTAAAATGGCATCAATTCCGCCGGCAGCCTGTCTGATATTTCGCAGCTCGCCTCTGCTCAGCTCCTTTTCTTTTAAATCGACAAACTGAAACCTGATATTCCGCTCTTTGAAATAACGCTGCGCTTTTTTTGTGTCAAAGCATTTTTTTGTGCCGTATATCTGTATATTCATAATGTTCCTCCGTATGACTGAATTTTAATTAGTTCTAAGTATATCAGATTCCTGAAAAAAAATCTGCTTTCAGGCAAAAAAATACAGTAAAAATGCAAGTCTTCGTGACGGCTTGGGCAAGGGGGATGGCTGCGCGGACGCCGGGTGACGGGAAGATGCACCGGCTTCCTGTGACGGCTCCGGAATGTTAAGAATCCCTAAGCGTTCTGCATTTACGCTGTGGCCCCGGACGGGACGCGGCACCTATTCGCCCTGGCCT
>CANDJC010000163.1 GCA_947384955.1 uncultured Eubacterium sp.
GACGCAGAAAACTTAGAACTTCCTGCTTTTTGGAAGCGGAGTATCCGAAGGAAAACATTTCTCCGTCCGGCGTCCCTCCTCCCTCTCCCCTACCCCCCCCCAAAAAAGCAGCACCCAATTGCCAGTCATGCATAATTCAGAACATCCACTGCATTTTCGTTCCCCCGCAAAATAGTTTTTAATACCATTTTACAAAGTTATCAAAATCATCAATTCAGATATGAACATACAAAAAACGATTGCTTTTTCCATTCAGATGTAGTATTCTATATAGAAATAGCGGCTGCCCTCTGCCTTCAGCTTATCAGGCAGCCCAAAATCACGCAAATGAGAGGTTTTATATTTATGAAAGAATCATTCCATATTATCAGCGACGGCTCCTGCGACCTTCCCGCCGGACTGGCACAGGAGAAAAATATTACCGTCGTGCCGTTTTATGTATCCTTTGATGACACAGATTATCTGAAAGAGAATGTTCAAATCGGCATCCGGGACTTTTACCAGCAGATGACGGAACGCAAAGGTGTATTTCCAAAGACTTCCATGCCTTCTGTCCATGATTATGAAGAGGCTTTCCTTCCCTTTGCAGAATCCGGCATGCCTGTTATCTGTATCTGCATTACAACAAAATTCAGCGGTTCCATGCAGTCTGCCCTAAATGCACGCTCGCTTGTACTGGAAACCTGTCCGGATGCGGTCATCACCATTATGGATGCTGCCGTCAACACGGTACTCCAGGGGCAGCTTGTACTGGAAGCAGTATCGATGCGTGAGCGCGGCTTCAGTTATGAGGATACCATATCGCGGCTTGAAGAAATTAAAAGCACGGGACGGATTTTCTTTACTGTTGGAAATATGGAATATTTAAAGCACGGCGGCCGAATCGGAAAGGTTGCTGCCGCAGCGGGAGGACTTTTGAATATCCGCCCGGTCATCACGCTGAAAGAAGGTGAAATCTTCCCTTCCGGCATCGAGCGGGGCCGCAGGAGGACTCTGCAAAAAGTGATGTCTTTACTGCTGGAATATTTAAAAGAATCTGCTCTTGGCATTGAGTGCTATTCTCTTGCTGTCGGATATGGCTACGACCTGGAAGAAGGACTGGCATTCCGTGACCATGCGCGGGATGTATTACAGGAAAACGGATATGATATCAAAGATTTTCCAGCCTATCAGATTGGCGCTACAATCGGAGTTCACACCGGGCCTTATCCTCTGGGATTTGGAATTATCGAAAAGGCTGTTCACGATGAAAGAAATTCCTGACTGCAGAAATGCCCGAAGCCGCCTTAATTCTGCCGGCCGGCTCAGAGCACCCGCAGAATTCTGTTTCATAGAAAAAAGGATATGAGTTTTACGCTCACATCCTTTTTTCACAGCATATCCGGATTTAAAGCCCTAATGCAGTCAATGTCTGTTCTCCGATTACGCCGTCAGCTTTCAGGTCATTATCCCTTTGAAATCTTTTTAAAGCTCTCTTTGTCTTTGTTCCCATCACTCCGTCTGCCGTCCCGCAGGAATATCCGCAGCGGTTCAATACTTTCTGAACTCTTTTTACGGTATTGCTGCTCACATAATATGCATACGGACAGACTCCGTTATGATGTGTATGCGCGCTGTGGCCTCCGCAGTAATAATAGTCATCATCATAGCCATAATCATCTGCATACGGGCAGACTCCGTTATGATGTGTATGTGCGCTGTGGCCTCCGCAGTAATAATAATGCGTCGAAACTGTTCCCTGATGACATCCTCCATGATGTCCATGTGCAAAAACAGTTGTTACAGGCATAAAGCCTGCAGCAGGAGCAATAGAAACTGTACCGGCAAGAACCGCAGCCAGTACAGCTTTCCTAATCTGCTTCATAAAAATCCCCTTTCTTTTTTTCAAATGCTGACTGCATCACTGGCTTCTATACAGCCATTATAAAACATGAACAGAAAAAAAGCCAGCTAAAAAGTAATCTTTTTCACCCCATTCCAAGTTTTCTATAATACACCGCCCCGATAACATCCGCCAGTCCCCACCCAATCGGAATTGACCACCAGATACCGCAGACTCCCGCAAACGTAAGCCCTGAAAGCGCATACGCAAGCCCTACGCGTGTCCCGAGCGATACTGCCGTCAGCACAACAGACATCCCAGGCCTGCCCGCTGCCCGGTATAATCCGTAAAACAAAAACAGGCACCCGATTCCGCAGTAAAAAGGCCCGACAATATGCAGATAACGCACGCCTTCTTTTACAATCACTTCTGCACGGTCACTGACAAACAGGCGCATCAGCCGCTCTGCCAGAAACCAGATAAACACAGAGGCCGCCATACAGTAAGTAACAGAAGTCACAAACGCACACCGCACGCCCTCCCGCATGCGTCCGCTGTCGCCCGCTCCCGCATTCTGAGCAGTAAATGTGGAAAACGCATTTGCATATTCCTGTGCGGGCATATAAGTAAAGGCTTCGATTTTGACCGCTGCCGCAAACGCCGCCATAATATCCGTTCCAAAGCTGTTTACCAGTCCCTGTACCATTAAAATGCCAAGATTCATGACCGACTGCTGCATGCATGTCAGAACCGAATAGTCCGCAATTTCCCTAAGGCTGGCCCTGTTTACCTGAAAATGCAGAAGCGCCCTTGCTGCCTCCGGCCTTTTCATCAGCACATAGACACCCATTCCGATTCCCGAAGCATACTGTGCCGCGACCGTGGCAGCCGCAGCGCCGAAAGTCCCCTGCCTCAGATAAGCGACTAAGAAAAAATCCAGCGAAATGTTTAATACCGTAGAAATCCCCAAAAAGACCAGCGGCATCACAGAGTTTCCAATCGCTTTTAAATATGCCGCGAAAAAATTGTACAGCGCCACCGCCGGAATGCCCCAGAAAATTAGCGCCAGATAATCCTTTGTCATGTCTGTTACGGCATCTGGAATCTTCATCCATGCAATCAAACAATCTGTCAGAAGCAGAGAACCCGCCGTCAGCACAAATGACACCGCCGCTATCAGCACAAACGATGCACAGATGCCGCGTTCGAGCCCTTTTTCATCCTTTCTGCCAAAACAGCGCGAAAAAACAACTCCGCTGCCCATGCACAGGCCAAGCAGCACAGAGGTCAGAAATGTCATCAGCGCAAACGCGGAACCGACCGCTCCAAGCGCCCCTGTGCCGATAAAATTTCCGACCACCCAGGTATCCGCAATATTATACCCCTGCTGCAGGATATTGCCGCAAATCATAGGCAGGGCATAAAAAAACATCGTCCGAAACACAGGCCCTTTTGTTAAATCTTTCTGTTTCATTTTATCTGCTTACATCCTTCCCGCATACCTGGAAACCACGCTCATAACAGGCCCAAGATACGCTCTCCCGAACAGATTTAAATGATTCAAAAGATGATACAGATTATAAAAATCCCGCCGTTCACTGTAGCCGGGCTGCAGCGGCGCCGCTTCCTGATAAGCTTCATAAAATGCCCGGGGAAATCCGCCGAACAGCTCTGTCATGGCAAGGTCCGCTTCCGCATGCCCGACATAAACCGCAGGGTCTGTCAGCCAGGCTTTTCCGTCATTTCCTGTAATCACATTGCCAGACCATAAATCACCGTGCAGCAGAGACGGATATTCCGGCTCGGTCAGAATGCGGTCTGTGTGCTGCGCAAGCCAGTCCAGCTTTTTGAAATCCGATTTTTCAAAATACCGAAAAGCACGCTCTATCTGCGGTTTCAGCCTGCAGTCGCGGAAAAATGCCGCAAAGCTGTCTGACGCCGTATTCACCTGCCTGCCGGCTCCGATAAAGTTATCCTCCAAAAACCCGTACCGTCCCCCGGAAACAAATTCCAAAGCAGGCGCCCGGTGCATGGCAGCCAGCTGTCCTGCGAAATTTTCCCAGTAATCCTTCGCCTGTTTTTTCCCCTGCGCATATTCCAAAAGCAGAAAGGAGTATCCTCCCTTCGCTTCATCCGTCCCGTATCCAAGCATCCGGGGCGTCCTGACTGTCTCTGTCTTAGCGATTGCGGAAAGGCCTGCCGCCTCTGTTTTGAAAAATGGCAGATTCTCTTTTGTATTCGCTTTCATAAAAATATGCGTGCCGTCATTTAAAGTCAGTCTGCATGCCTGATTGATATCCCCGCCGGACAGCTGTACAGACTGCGTGATTTTTATGCTGCTCCCGAAAATGTCAGAAAGCGCATCCGGAAGCGATGTAAAACACGGTAACATCATCCCTTTATCTCCTTGCAGATATGATATCCGGATATCAGAGTTTCGTGCAGTTTAGAAACCAAAATGCACGGATTGCATGAAAAGAAAAGGGGCTGCCGCATTAAGGAAGAGCAATACAATATATCGCAATCATATACAACATTGTATACTATATATTGTATGTTCAAAACTTATTACGACAGCCTCTTCTCAGAGTAACAGCCCGGATATCTTCACCGTTACTTTTCAGCTGCTGTTTTTATACAAAGAATTATTTTGTTTTCGGTACATCCTTGATGCTGAAGCTTACGCGGCCCATCTTATCTTTTCCAAGACAGACTACCGTCACCATATCGCCAAGCGTCAGAACATCTTCTACATGATTAATTCTGCCTTTTGTAATTTTGGAAATATGAACCATGCCTTCTTTGCCCGGGGCAAATTCAATAAATGCGCCGAACTCTTTGATGCTGATAACTCTGCCTTTGAAAATCTGTCCTTCTTCAAAGTTGGTCGTAATGATTTCAATCATTTCCACAGCTTTATCCATCATCGCCCTGTTAGTGCCGCAGATAGAAACAGAGCCTTCCTCGCTGATGTCGATTTTTACGCCGGTGCGTTCGATAATTTCGTTAATCGTCTTGCCCCTCTGGCCGACTACATCGCCGATTTTCATCGGGTCAATCTGAATCTGGATAATTTTCGGAGCTAACGGCGCTACTTCTTTTCTCGGTTCCGCAATGGCTTTGGACATGACTTCATCCATAATGTAAAGCCTTGCCTGCCTTGTTCTTGCAATGGCCTCTTCTACAATCGGGCGGGTCAGGCCGTGGATTTTAATATCCATCTGGATTGCCGTAATCCCGTCATGGGTCCCGGTTACTTTAAAGTCCATATCCCCAAAGAAATCTTCCAGTCCCTGAATATCGGTCAGAACGATATAATCATCATCCGTATCGCCTGTTACAAGGCCGCAGGAAATCCCGGCTACCATTTTTTTAATCGGCACGCCGGCTGCCATCAGCGACAGACAGGATGCGCAGGTAGATGCCATGGAAGTCGAACCGTTCGACTCAAATGTCTCCGATACGGCGCGGATTGCATACGGAAACTCTTCTACCGAAGGCAGTACCGGAATCAGCGCCTTTTCTGCGAGAGCACCGTGTCCGATTTCACGGCGTCCCGGCCCTCTCGACGGCTTTGTCTCGCCGACGGAATAAGACGGGAAATTATAATGATGCATATAGCGTTTCTGCACAATATTTTCATCCAGTCCGTCTACCTTTTGTACCTCTGACATCGGAGCCAGTGTCACAATATCGCAAATCTGCGTCTGGCCTCTTGTAAACATGGCAGAACCGTGCACTCTCGGAATTAAATCCACTTCCGCTGCCAGCGGGCGAATCTGTGTAATCTCACGGCCGTCCGGGCGTTTATGGTCTTTCAAAATCATCTTGCGGACTGTTTTTTTCTGATACTGGTAAACTGCTTCGGAAAGCAGCGGCAGCCATTCTTCGTTATCCGCAAACGCTTCTTCAAATTTCTCGGTAATCTTTCGGATATTTTCTTCCCGTACCTGTTTCTGATCCGTAAATACAGCCTCTTCCATCTCAGCAGGCGTTACGATTTCACGCATGGCTGCAAACATTTCTTCCGGCACGGCACAGCTGGTATATTCATGTTTTGGCTTTCCGGACTCTTCTACAATCCGGTTGATAAACGCGTTAATCGTCTGATTGATATCGTGTGCCAGATAAATCGCTTCTAACATCTTTTCTTCCGGAATTTCGTTCGCGCCGGCTTCAATCATAATGACTTTTTCCATGGTAGAAGCTACTGTAAGCTGAAGGTCTCCTTCATCCCATTCTTTCTGGGAAGGATTAATAATAAACTCTCCGTTTATCATGCCAAGCTGCGTCATCGCACAGGGCCCTGCAAACGGGATATCAGATATGCTCGCGCAAATCGCCGCGCCTAACATGGCTGTAATTTCCGGCCGGCACTGCGGGTCTACGCTCATGACCATATTATTTAAGGTTACATCATTGCGGTAATCTTTCGGAAACAGCGGACGCATCGGACGGTCAATGACACGGGAAGTCAAAATCGCATTTTCCGACGCCTTTCCCTCGCGTTTGTTAAATCCGCCCGGAATCTTTCCTACCGCATACAGCTTTTCTTCATATTCCACGCTCAGCGGAAAAAAATCAATTCCTTCTCTTGGTTTATCGGATGCTGTCGCGGTAGAAAGCACCGTTGTCTCCCCGTATTTTAAAAGCGCAGCGCCGTTAGCCTGTGCGCATACGCGTCCGATATCGACAGTCAGTGTCTTACCGCCGATTTCCATAGAATAACTTTTATACATTTCTTTCTCCTTTACCTGACTGGTCCGGGTGTCAAAAGGAAAATGCCCTCTTAAAAAATGCCCTCTTAAAAGGCAGCTTCCTTTTAACACCCCAGCCAATATTTTTTGCAGCCTTAAAAAGGGCGGAATATCCCCGCCCTTCTTATACAGAACTATTTTCTTAATCCAAGACGCTTAATCAGCGAACGGTATCTTTCGATATCATTCTTCTTCAGGTAAGCTAATAAACCTCTTCTCTGACCAACCATTTTTAAAAGCCCTCTTCTGGAATGATGGTCTTTCTGGTTTACTTTTAAGTGCTCTGTTAATTCGTTAATGCGTTCTGTCAGCAGTGCAATCTGCACCTCCGGCGAGCCTGTATCTCCCGGCTTGTGTCCATACTCTTTGATAATTGATGCTTTCTTTTCCTTTGATAACATGTCTTGTCCTCCATTTATTTTTAACCGCCCTGTTTCACATGATACTCAGTAAAAGGTCGGAGAATCCATTTACCGAATACGGGCTGGCTCATGCTTTTTCAATATACCACAGATGAAACGCAAAGTAAACTGTTTTTTTTATTATCCGTTACAGCATACCTGGTTAAACATAACTACAGCATTCTTCTGCAGCAGATTGGCGTACGGTAAAATGCATTGGATACTTTTATGCCGTCCCGGCTGTTGCTTGCATGCACAATCTGTCCGCCGCCGATATAAATCGCTACATGGCTGATAGAGCTTCCGCTGCCATAGAAAATCAAATCTCCCGGCTGCAGCTCTGACGTGCTGACGCTTCTGCCATAACCGGCCTGTCCCCTGGAAGAATGCGGCAGATATACGCCGTACATCGCCATAATGCGCATCGTAAAGCCGGAACAGTCCACACCGTTTGTAAGGCTTGTCCCGCCCCAGACATAACGGCCGCCGACATAGCTTAAGGCCTTCTGTGCCAGGGAATATTTATTATCAGAAACTTCTGCGCTCCGCTCTGTTTCCGTATATACCATTGCTTTTTTCAGTTCCTCGGACAAGTCCACATACTGCGCGCTGACAAAGCCGTTTTCGTCGTCCAGCTTTACTTCAACCCAGTCTTTTCCCTCTTCTACCACTTCGAGTTCTTCATCTGCCGTTACAATCGTAAGAATCGTGCAGTCTGTATTCGGCTGTTCACGTATGTAAACCGTCACGGAATTGACAGTCGCAACTGTCTTTTTCAGCTTATCCGCGAGTTTTTCAGCCTCCTGTCCCGTAATAATATAATCGCTTTTTACATAGCCGCTTACTTTGCCGGAACGGATATGATGCCATCCGTTTTCCGTTTCTAAAATTTCACAGCCAGCGTCTGCAGGAAGCTTGCCCACTATTTTGCCGTCTTCCCCTGGCTCCTGCCTGATATTCAGGTAATTATCCACATTTGCAATGCCAAGATTCGTGTATCCGCAGATTGTTTTGTCTTCCTCCGCTTTTTTCTGCAGGCTTTTGATTTTCTTCTTAGAATCTGATTTGTTCGATTTTTTATCTGAATTTTCTGATTTTACATCTAATTTCCTTACCGTATGTACTGCGGCGCTTCCCTGTGATACGGTTACCGCTTTCGTACCTTCGCTAAAGCACTCTGTCAAAGCAGCGCTGACACCGGCCCGGACGGCTGCTGCCCTTGTCTGCTGCGGACTTGTTCCCAATACTGCCATAAGAGCCGCCATAAAAACTGCTCCTGATTTTATAAACCTGTATTTCATTGATATCCTCCTGAGACTGCAGATTATCTGTCGTTTTTTCTATTTTTTCTATTCATCTATGTAACAATTTTATACCATAAATTTCTAATTCTGTTATATTATAGCAATCTCTTATTTCGGTGTCAACGATTTGTAACAATATTGTAATAAAAATTGTGAAACAGCCGTTTTATTTTTTCTTTTTCCTGTGCTTTGCAATAGCCTCCAATCCGTAATTACCCCCCCCCGGAAGGTTCAGCATAATTCTTGTTAGAAACATCCCGTTTTCAAGCGAAAAATCAGTTTCCCCTTCATACCGGGCAGCTGCTTTCAAAATGCTGGACGTGCCGATTCCTCCTCCTGTATCTGACTGCGGCAGCCCTTTTCGGAAAACGACCGCATCACTGCTTGTATTTCTGCACTGAATAATGATTTTTTGTTCTTTCTGAGCCATGTAAATATGGATTTCCTTTTCCGTCTGGCCGGAATTCACGCATCCGTGAATCGCATTTTCAAAAACATTCGCCAAAATCGCAACCCAGTCAATGTCGCGGACCGGCAGCCCTGGCGATACCCTGATATCCATCTTTACGAAAATATGTTCATTTTCAGCCTTTGCGGCATACACCGACAGAATACTGTTAATTGTCCTGTTCTTGCAGATATCTTTCGTCTGTCCGTTTTCCACATCCTCACTGTACTGCTCCAGATATTCTGACAGACTCTCAAGCTCCCCTTTCTGCACATATTCCTTCATCAGCAGCATATGATGGCGCACATCATGATAAATTCGTGCCACTCTCAGCTCGGATTCCCTCATAAGCTCCATCTGGCGGTGCAAAAGCTGCTCGTTGATTTCAAGCAGCTCTTTTTCTGCCTGATAATAATGCTCCTGTCCCAGATGAATATACAGGTGGAGAATCGTAAACTGAAGCACTCCGGCCATAAATAAAATCGTAAATGCCCGTACCATATTAAAAATTGAAAATCCCTGTAAATTAGGCCAGTAAGCAATCACAGCGCCATGCAGCACCGATACAAAGAGCGTGACAGCGCTGAATGCATCCATCTCTTCTATTAAGAAGTCGACTCCGCTTAAAAACTTCTTCCTGAGCTTTTTCCATGTAACTGTCAGAATAATTACCATACATAGAAAACGCACCAGAATATCTACCCACAGATTCCCATCAAACCACCATCTCGCCACATCGACTCCGCAAAACACGCATACCGAAAAAAGATAAAATCCAAGCGCCATTTTATACAAAGACAGATAAAATATCTCCCCGCTCATCAGACTGCAGAAAATCCCGATTACCGGCAGCGAGGAAAGAGCGGCAAACTTCACAAAGCTCTCATTCGCAGCCAGATACCAGATGCTGTATGCCGTAACCATCAGAACGGCAAAACATGCATAGCTGTATACTGTCTTTTTCATCGAAAATCTGGGACGGTCCAGCATTAGAAAAAAAGACATCATTAGAGCTACACTCAATGTATTTCGAAAAAAAGCAATCCAGAATGATCCTCCCAGCATAATGTTCCTCCTTTGTGAAATCTGGAAACCGGGTGTGCGGGGTAAAACCCTTTTTAGGTGAATTATATCATTTTTTGCGGTGTATATATAGTATTTGGGGACGATTTCTGAATTTTGGGGGATATTTTTGACGGGCGGGTGAGGGATGATGGCTTCGCGGACGCCGGGAGGGGGAAGGGGGGATGGCTTCGCGGACGCCGGGAGAGGGGATTTGCACGGTCTTCCTGCGGCGGTTCCAGAATGTTAAGAATCCCTAGGCATTCTGCATCCAG
>CANDJC010000164.1 GCA_947384955.1 uncultured Eubacterium sp.
ACGATTACGAAAATGTATTTATATTTGGGATAGATGATACAGACAGATTCAGGGATTTTATAGATGCGCCTTATATAGAACAGGGAAAATCAGCAGAGGAGCTTGAATTTGACTTTTGGCTGGAGCATTTTTGAATGGAGGACGGATTTTTGACAGAAAAGCTAATTCATAAATACCGCAGCATGAGCCAGGCAGCGAAATCGGCTTTTTGGTTTACGGTCTGTAACGTCATGCTAAAAGGCATTCAGTTTGTTACGGTTCCTGTATTTACAAGGCTGATGCCGGATGAGGAATACGGCAGACTTTCGATTTTTTTAACTTATGAGCAGATGCTGTACATACTTGCCACCTGGGAGATTCAGATAGGGGCGTATCAGAAGGGAATTTTTAAATATAAGGCAGAAGCGGAAGATTTTACTGCGGCTGCTCAGTTCTTGATGAATATACTTACCACGATATGCTTTGCATTTGCTTCAGTTTTTCACAGCTGGATTACAGAAAAGATAGGAATCCCAGTATCTGTCATGGCAGCAATGTTTTTGTTTTTCATGCTTCAGCCTTCGTATCAGTGCTGGCTGATTGAAAAGAGGACTTCCTATGCATATAAGGAAGCCGTGTTTGCTACGCTTTTCTATAGTCTTGTAAATATCATTGTGTCACTGGCCAGTCTGCTTTTATTTGGACGTACTGCGGTTATAAAATATATTTCTTCCGCTGTGATGTCCAGTGTTATCTGTTTCTTTTTCTTTATACGCCATATGAACTATCTCTCTGTAAAAAAAGACAATATGATAAAGTATTGGGCATTTTTGCTGCGATTTGAAGGGCCGCTGGTACTGCATTCGCTTTCCTATCTGATTTTAGGCCAGGCAGACCGCGTTATGATTGGAAAAATGGCAGGAAATGCGCAGGCAGCTTATTACGGGGCTGCATACAGCCTTGCAAATGTAATCAGCCTGTTTCAAAATTCAATCAATCAGTCGCTGCTGCCATGGCGTTATCAGATGATGGAACAAAAGAAGTATCAGGCAGTTCGAAAGGTAACCAGTATCCTTATTTTTGCCATTAGCACAGCAATTGTTTTATTTATCCTTGCCGCCCCGGAGATTATGAGAATTTTGTTTCCGAAAAGCTATCAGGAAGCGGCAGCGTGCATACCTCCTATATCTGTAAGCGTATATTTTATGTTTCTCTATACGCTTTTTGTAAATATTGAGACATATTATGAGAAAACAAATTATGTTATGTATGTTTCTTTATTTTGCGGAGCCGTTAATATTATTTTAAATTATTTTGGAATTCTTACATTCGGGTATCGTGTGTGTGCGTATACAACCTTATTTTCTTATGTATTATTTGCGCTTGGACACTTCTTTTTTATGAAACGGACGATAAAGGGAAAAGCCGGTCTGGATGAAATCATAGATAAAAGGATAACGGTTCTGATTAGCTGTGCGATGATAGCTGCGTCTGTCTTAGCGACAGTTTTATATAAACATTTCATGATACGGTTTGGGCTATTTTTGATACTGATTATAAGCAGTATCAAAAGATATGGGAAAAAAGACTTTGATTTATGAAAAATGGATACCTGATAAGGTATCCTGTGTAATATATTTTAAAAGCGGCTGTCAGGATATAATAAAACTGCGGCTTATTCTAAATTTATATAAAAAGATAAATGAGAAGTAGAAGTATCTCATAAAATGTGATATAATTTCTCTGACCAGTTTTCGCTTCAGGCTGTCTGATAAAAGAGAATGGAGGGATGCGTAATGCCTTATACCATAGATGAAATTAGAATGAAAGCAGTACCAGTAGCAGTTCGCTATGGCGTAGATGCACTCAGCCTGTTTGGCTCGTACGCAAGAGGTGAAGCAGACGAAAAAAGTGATTTGGACTTCTTGATATTGAAAGGAAGCATGAAAGGCATTCTTTCTTATTGCGGGATGATAGCGGACTTAGAAGACATTTTTCACTGCCATGTCGATCTGGTCATGAAAAATGCGGTTAAAGATAAAAATTTTATAGAAGAAATTACAAGAGATGAGGTGAAACTTTATGAGAGGTAAAAAATCAGAACAGATTGTGCTGCAAAAAATGATTTGGTATTGTGATAAGATAGCACAGATTTTAGAAAAACATCATTATAGCAGGGAAGATTTTGAAAATGATATGGAATTTCAATTTGCAAGTGGAATGTGTATCATACAGATAGGGGAACTCGTTACAAGATTAGATGATGATTTTGTTAAGAAATATTCTGATATTCCGTGGCGCCAGATAAAGGGCATGCGAAATATTTATGCACATGATTATGATATCATTGACAGGGATACCGTCTGGGAAGCTATGATAGAAGAAATTCCAGAACTCAGGAATAAACTGCAGATGATTCTTTGTCATGGGAATAAAGAAGAAATCATGCAGGAAGAATCTGCAGGTAATTCGTAAGTATTTCACAGGCAGTTCATCAGAAAAAACGCAGACAAAACAGATATTCCATACATCATCAGCATCTGCTATACTATATAAAAACAATAAAATTTACCCATAAAGGAGTATAGCATGCAGTCTAAAAAAATCACCAAATATTTACTATCCATATACATCCTGTTCCTCATCTGGATTATCCTTTTTAAAATGAGCCTGCCATTTCAAAACCTGCCCCATATCAGAAGCATCAATCTGATTCCATTCGCTGCCCCCGCAGTCACAAACGGAACCATAAACCTTGACGAAATCATCGCTAATTTCATAGCCTTTCTCCCCTTCGGCATCTTTACCGGCATACTTTTAGAAACAAAGTCCGTCCAAAATACTAAACATCATCTGCCTGCTGGGAGCATCTGTCCTGTTCCTGCTTATCGGCACTCTCCTTGCAGTGAGTTTATCACACTGAAAACGCCCTGTTACATCTTGCAGTTACTTCCCGGTTATGCTATGATAACGGACAGAAATGAATGAAAATACGCGCCTTTACAGACAGAAAACGCGCGTCATAGAAAGTGAGAGAAAAAATGGAACAGACTTCAGT
Source organism: uncultured Eubacterium sp. (assembly GCA_947384955.1). Taxonomy (GTDB): domain Bacteria; phylum Bacillota; class Clostridia; order Lachnospirales; family Lachnospiraceae; genus Eubacterium_J. The sequence continues at coordinate 3,038 of CANDJC010000164.1, forward strand.
AAAAACCTCAGACAAAGCAATCATTACCGTTCTCGGCAAAGACACCGTAGGAATTATTGCAAAAGTATGTACTTATTTATCAGAAAACAGCATCAATGTATTAGACATATCCCAGACTATTGTGCAGGGATTTTTTAACATGATGATGATTGTAGAAATGAACGAATCAGAAGTATCTTTTTCCAAATGTTCCGAAGACCTTGACAAAATCGGAGCACAGATTGGAGTCAGCATCAAATGCCAGAAAGAAGAGATATTTGAGAAGATGCACCGGATTTAGCAGAATAAGGAGAATTTCATGATAAATATACGTGAAGTAGCAGAAACAAATAAAATGATTGAACAGGAGAATCTGGATGTGCGCACGATTACGATGGGCATCAGTCTGTTAGACTGCATGGATTCAGACCTTGAGAAATTAAATGAAAAAATCTACAGCAAAATTACGGCACTGGCAAGGGATTTAGTGACTGTCGGCGAGAAAATCGAGCGCGACTACTGCATTCCGATTGTCAATAAGCGCATTTCGGTAACGCCTGTGGCGCTTGCGGGTTCCGCTGCATGCAAAACGCCGGATGATTTTGTGACGATTGCGCGTACATTAGATAAGGCAGCGAAAAAGACAGGGGTAAATTTTATCGGCGGCTATTCCGCACTGGTGTCAAAAGGAATGACTGCGGCGGAAGAAAATTTAATCCGTTCAATTCCGAAGGCTTTGGCGGAAACAGAGTTTGTATGCAGCTCTGTCAATGTAGGCTCTACAAAGACAGGAATCGATATGGATGCCGTGCGCCTGATGGGCGATATTGTGAAAGAAACGGCGGAACGGACGAAAGAGCAGGATTCGCTCGGCTGTGCAAAATTAGTGATATTCTGCAATGCGCCGGATGATAATCCGTTTATGGCAGGTGCGTTTCACGGTGTCACGGAAGGCGATGCGGTCATTCATGTCGGCGTCAGCGGGCCGGGCGTTGTGAAAACGGCATTAGAGCAGGTGCGCGGCGAGAGCTTTGAGGTACTCTGCGAAACAATTAAAAAGACGGCCTTTAAAATCACGCGCGCCGGACAGCTCGTGGCACAGGAAGCGTCGAGAAGGCTTGGCATTCCGTTTGGCATTATCGATTTATCTCTGGCTCCGACACCGGCAATCGGCGACAGCGTGGCGGATATCCTGCATGAAATCGGCGTAGAATATGCCGGGGCGCCGGGGACGACCGCGGCTCTTGCACTGCTGAACGACCAGGTGAAAAAAGGCGGTATTATGGCGTCTTCTTATGTGGGCGGCTTAAGCGGCGCATTTATTCCGGTCAGTGAAGACCAGGGGATGATTGATGCCGTGGAAGCAAATGCTCTGACGCTGGAAAAATTAGAGGCAATGACCTGTGTATGCTCTGTCGGACTGGATATGATTGCAATTCCGGGAGATACAAAGGCGTCTTCGATTGCCGGTATCATTGCTGATGAAATGGCAATCGGCATGATTAATCAAAAGACTACGGCAGTGCGCCTGATTCCGGTGATTGGCAAAGGGGTAGGCGATTCGGTGGAATTCGGCGGGCTGCTCGGCCATGCGCCGGTTATGCCGGTAAATCCTTACGACTGCAGTGCATTTGTAAACCGTACGGGCAGGATTCCGGCACCTGTGCACAGCTTTAAAAATTAGGGCCTTGCTTTGCAGGAGCTTGTTAGACAGTTTGGCTGAATATGGATAAATTAATCATTTTTTGTGAACATGGAGTAGAAACACTGACTTATTTTTCGAAGCAGATGGCCTGTGCGTTTGCATCCTGGGGATACGAAATATTCTGGATGGATATGGAAATGACAGGGCTTGGCGCCTGGAAGCTGCGGCAGATGGCACGCGGCAGACAGGCAGTGCTCATTACGTTTAATTTTATCGGCTTAAGCGGGGAAGAAGGGCTGTGGGAGCTGGATGATGCCGGGATGCCGCAGACGAGCATCTGGGAAAAGCTGGATATTTTATGCCTGAATCTTATGGTGGACCATCCGCTTTATTATTATAAGGTATTAAAGCATCCGGTGCCTGGCATGAAGACATTCTGTATCGACAGGGACCATGCGGCATATATGCGGCGCTTTTACCCTGAGATACCGTGTGAGTTTCTGCCGCTTGCGGGAAATCTGCCGGAAACCGGCGGCTGGGCGGAAAATAAGATTCTTACAGTCAGTAACCGGACGAAATCCATTCTGCAGACACCAAATAAAGAGCCGTTTGGCCAGTGGATGCAGCGTCCGTATCCGGTCGTTTTTACAGCCAATTATGTTCCGATTCTGAATATTGAAAAACAGTTCCAGAATCTTGAGCCGGAGTACAGGGATTTTTATCACGAGATTTTAGAGGCGTTTGTGCAGAATCCCAGGCAGGAGCTGTTTTCCTGCATTGAGCGCTTTCTGAGACGGGAAATGCCGGACCTGGACAATGCAGGAATCTGTGAAGCTATGAGTACCATGGCGGCTGTGGATTTGTGGATACGCACCTTTTTTCGGGAAAAAACGGTGCGTACTCTTGCTGAGGGCGGAATCCGGGTACATGTTTTTGGCAAAGACTGGGACCGGGTTTCCTGTAAATGCCCCGGGAATCTGATTTCATCCGGGCAGATGACGGATTCTGTCTCTTGTGTCCGGGCAGTGGCACAGGGAAAAATCGCGCTGAATACAATGCCGTGGTTTAAGGACGGCGCACATGACCGGATTTTTACGGCGATGCTGCAAAATACGGCAGTGCTGACGGATGACAGCAGGTATCTTTGGGAAGAATTCCGGGATATGGATACGCTTGTGTATTATGACCTGAAACATCTGGAGGCGCTGCCGGACCGGGTGAGGGAGCTTTTGAAAGAGCCGCAGCTTTTGTATGAGACAGCGTGCCGGGGAAGGGCCGCAGCGGCACAATTTCATACATGGGAATGCAGAGCCAGGGCGCTGAGGGAATATTTGTAGTATTGCTATAGAAATATGGTATACTATAGCTATCTTAAAATTTGATTGGAGGAATTTTTATGGAGGATACAGCAAAAATGATTCCGATTGGGATGGAAGATTTTAAGAAGCTCAGGCAGAACGGATATTATTATGTCGATAAAACCGGACTGATTCGTGAACTGATGCGAAACCCTGCAAAAGTGACGCTGCTTACCCGGCCGAGGCGTTTTGGCAAGTCTTTAAATATGAGCATGCTGAAGTATTTCTTTGAACCGGACGGGAACAGAGAAATTTTCGAAGGTCTGGAAATTATGAGCGATTCTGAAATCTGCGAAACATATATGGGGAAATTTCCGGTTATTTTGCTGTCTCTGAAAAACATTGATGCAGAGTCTTATGAGACGGCATTCGAAATGGCGGTTATGCTCATAAATAAAGAAGCCGGGAAATACAGCTTTCTTCTGGACAGTGAAAAACTAACCCAAAATGAAAAAGAGGCATTTTCAGAACTGCTGTCGAGAAAAATGAACAGAGCAGTATTCTGCGGCAGTCTGGAACTGCTGTCGCGGCTTTTGCAAAAACATTACGGGAGAAACGCAGTCATACTGATTGACGAATATGATGTGCCATTGGCAAAAGCGCGCGAAAGGGGCTATTATAATGAAATAATCGTTCTAATCCAGAGTCTCTTTCATCAGTCGCTTAAGACAAATGACAGCCTGGAATTTGCAGTTCTGACCGGATGCATGCGGATTTCCAGGGAAAGTATATTTACGGGTCTGAATAATATAAGTGTGCTGACAATAACGGATGTGCGTCTGGATGAATGCTTTGGGTTTACAGATGAAGAGGTCAGGGGACTCTTGGATTATTTTGAATTGTCTGATAAATATCATGCAGTCAGAGAATGGTATGACGGTTATCGGTTTGGACATACAGATGTATACTGTCCATGGGATGTGATAAATTATTGTGCGCTGCTGCGTGCAGACCCTTATGCCAGGCCTGAGAACTACTGGGCGAACAGCAGCGGAAATGATGTGGTCAGGCGTTTCATCCAGGAAGCGGGCGGTAATATCACGCTGAAGCGCGAGATTGAGAGTCTGATTGCCGGGGAAACGGTGACGAAGGATATCCGCCAGGAAATCACGTATCAGAATATGTACCAGTCTATAGAAAATATCTGGAGCGTATTGTTTGCCACTGGTTATCTGACCCAGCGGGGAAGAGGCGCCGGGCGCAGCTTTCATCTTGCAATTCCAAATCTGGAGGTGAGGGAAATCTTTACCGGCCAGATTATGGATATGTTTAGAGAAAATGCAAGACAGGACGGGAAAGCGCTGGATGTTTTATGCCAGGCGCTGCAGGACGGCGATGCCGGGAAGGTGCAGCAGCAGTTCCAAAAATACCTGAAAAAGACGATTAGCATCCGTGATACTTTTGCAAGAAGAGAGATGAAGGAAAACTTTTATCATGGCATGCTGCTCGGACTGCTGGCTTTCAAAGGCAGCTGGGCGGTTTCATCGAACAGGGAAGCCGGGGACGGCTATGCAGATATTCTGGCGGAGACGGATGAAGAGGAACCGGCAGGAATTGTGATAGAAGTAAAATATGCAAGGGACGGCCGTCTGGATGCGGCGTGTGAGGAAGCTTTGAGACAGATATGCAAAAAACAGTATGGGGATGCGTTTTATAACGAAGGTATCCGAAAAGTTCTCAGATACGGAATAGCCTGTTACAGAGATAAGTGCAGGGTTATGCTGGCTGAAGACGATAAATTCTAATTTTAAATTTTGATACGAATGAAGACAGGGCCAGCTGCTGCATTATGCCGCGGCTGGCTTTTTCATGTTATTTGCGGACATTTCCTGCCGAAACTCGTTTCGTCCGTGCAGCTTTAATCTGAATAAAATCCAGAATATCCTGCTGGTCCTGTTCTTCCAGCTCGCGGAAGGAATTCAGAAGGTCCAGTTCCCGGGCTGACAGGTTTGGCTGCAGGGAATGGCAGGAATCGGGAACAGCATGCTCTAGCTGGAGTGCAAGCAGTTCGCTTAACGGTATCTGGTACAGGTTTGCTAATTTGTTTAGCGTTTCGATACCTGGCGCTGTGCGTCCGGTTTCATAATGGGAATAGGACTGGCGGATAACATCCAGATAAGAAGCTACATATTCCTGTGTGTAGTGATGCGATTTTCTTAATTTCTTTAAATAGCTTCCAAACTGTGTATTCATAAATTCACCGCCTTTTTACATGAATTATATGCAAAATAAAGAATTAAAAGGCTAAAAAATATAGCAATTATTGTAAAATGCTATTGAAAATAGCGTTTATTTGTGCTATGATTGCGTATGTGCAGGGCGCTTTGCACGATGTGAATCAGGCTGATTTGCAGGGGAGGAGTTTACAATGCTGTTTAATTCTATGGAGTTTCTGATTTTTTTTCCTATAGCGGTGCTTCTTTACTTTGCCGTTCCGGACAAGCTGAAAAATTACTGGCTGCTTGCCGCGAGCTATTATTTTTATATGTGCTGGAATGCGCGGTATGCACTGCTGATGTTATTTTCTACAGCGGTCACTTATACGGGCGCGCGCTGCATAGAAAGCGTATCAAAAAGCGGGTGGAGGAAAGCGGCTCTGGCAGTCTGCATTGCAATGAACCTGGCAGTGCTGTTTTTATTTAAGTACAGCAGCTTTGCGCTAAATGTATTAGCGGTACTGTTTCAAAAAGTACATATCCAGCTATCGCTCCCGACATTCGACGTGCTGCTTCCGGTCGGGATTTCTTTTTATACGTTTCAGGCGCTTGGCTATACAATGGATGTATACCGGGGAGATATTTATGCGGAGAAAAATTTTTTCAAATATGCGCTGTTTGTCTCTTTCTTTCCGCAGCTTGTTGCAGGCCCGATTGAACGCTCGAAAAATCTGCTGAAGCAGCTGGCAGTTCCGGCACGCTTTTCCTATGAAAGGGCGCGGGACGGACTTTTACTGATGCTGTGGGGATTTTTTCTGAAAATTGTTCTGGCAGACCGGATTGCGGTTTTTGTAGATACCGTTTACGGGGACTATATGACTTACGGCGGATGGTATCTGGTGACCGCGACGGTGCTGTTCGCGTTTCAGATTTACTGCGATTTTTACGGATATTCTGTCATTGCCATGGGAGCGGCGCAGATACTCGGAATCCGGCTGATGGAAAATTTTCACGCGCCGTATCTGTCCGCGTCCGTGGCGCAGTTTTGGAGGAACTGGCATATATCGCTGACATCGTGGTTTAAGGATTATCTGTATATTCCGTTAGGCGGGAGCCGTAATGGCAGGCTGCGCAGTTACCTCAACAGACTGATTGTATTTACGGCCAGCGGCTTGTGGCACGGCGCAAAGTTTTCTTTTGTGGCGTGGGGCGGCCTGAACGGACTGTATCAGGTTTTCGGTGATATCACAAAACCGTTTCGCGATAAAGCCGTGCGGATACTTCGCTTAAACCGCGCTTCTTTCGGGCACAGGCTGCTTTGCACGGCGGGAACGTTTTTGCTGGTGGATTTTTCCTGGATTTTTTTCAGGGCAGACCGGTTTCGGGATGCTTTTGAAATTATCCGGCAGATGATTCGCGTTAAAAATCCCTGGGTGCTTTTTGACGGCTCTTTCTATCAGTGCGGTCTGGATATGAAGAATTTTTATTTGATGGTGCTCTGCCTTTTTGTTCTTTTATTTGCAGATATATGCAAATATAAAGGGATACGGTTACGGGAAGCTTTTATGGCACAGGATTTTTGGTTTCGGTGTGCGGTGATTGTGTTTTCAGTCTGTTTTATTCTGACGTTTGGAATCTGGGGGCCGGGGTATGATGAGGCTGGGTTTATCTATTTTCAGTTCTAGTGCTGTGTTCATATTCACTTTGCGAAGGGATGGATTTACTTTCGGACTGATATGCGGTTTTTAGGGACTTTGCAGCGGGGGAGGGGGATTTTGGCTCCGCGGACGCCGGGTGACGGGAAGATGCACTGGCTTCCTGCGGCTGCTCCGGAATG
>CANDJC010000165.1 GCA_947384955.1 uncultured Eubacterium sp.
CGTCTTGGCAGCGCATTTAACGCTGTCTCTAATGTCGCCGCCTCATTATAGCAGGGAATCTGAATAATCAGTTTCATAGTTCCTCCAGCCAGACTTTACACAGAACATTTTTTAATTATCATTTAAAAGAAGATAAACACATCCGTAAACACCCGCGTCATTTCCAAGCTCTGCCAGCGCGAATTTTGCATTTCTGCAGGAATGGAAGGCGCGTTCGATATAATATTTGCGGATAGCTTCTGTAACAATCGAGCCTGCTTTGGACACGCCTCCGCCGATTACAAATACTTCCGGGTCCGCAACACAGGCTGCGTTTGCCAGTGCCGTCCCAAGGTATTTTCCCATCTTCTCTACTATTTCCAGTGCAAGGGCGTCCCCTTCTTTTGCTGCGTCAAATACAGCCTTCGCTGTAATTTCCTCTGATTTACGCAGCGTGCTTTCCCTGTTATCCGCTGCCAGCGCGCGTTTCGTCAGTCTGACAACGCCGGTTGCGGAAGCATACTGTTCTAAGCAGCCGCGTTTTCCGCAGTTACATGCTTCTTCTTCGGCTTCTTCTACAAAAATATGCCCGATTTCTCCGCCGGCGCCGTTTGCGCCATTTACAATATTTCCGTCAATAATAATGCCGCCGCCTACACCAGTCCCAAGCGTTACCATAATGACATTTTTATAGCCCTTGCCGCCGCCCTGCCACATTTCGCCAAGCGCAGCTACATTCGCGTCATTTCCTGCGCGTACCTTCAGGCCTGTTTTTTCACCCAGCTCTTTTGCTACGTCTACGCGGTTCCAGCCGAGATTCACACATCCTGTAACAACAGAATTCTGGATAACCGGACCCGGAACACCGATGCCGATGCCTTCTACATCTTCTTTTGCAATGCCATCCTGCACCAGGCGCCCCTCAATGACTGTCGTTACATCATCCAGAATCGATGCTCCGTTATTTTCCGTATTCGTCGGAATCTCCCATTTGTCTATCATGTGCCCGGTCATCTCAAACAGACTCATTTTAATCGTTGTCCCGCCAATATCTACGCCAAATCCATATTTTTTCATGTTTGTTCTCCTTTTTCCTTTCATCCTGTAATCCGGATGTTAATCCTAATATTCAGTATAGGAGAATTCCCAAATCATGTCAATGCGAAATCTGTCCTTTTAGCTATCTGTTTTTATCCTTTTATGACAGAGGCTGATAATTCTTCCGGTATCAATTCTTTTTATAAAATACAAGTGTCATTTTTTCATTGATTACTTTCAATTCTCCTGTCTGACAGTACCCCATTTTCTCATATAAATAGCAGCTGCCTTTTTCCTCCAGGATAGTATCCAGTTCCCAGTCAGAACATCCATGCTTTTCTTCGGCTAATTTTATTGCCTTTTGCGCCAGTCCTCTATTTCTGTATTCAGGCATTACAAAAACAGGGGATATCCGCCTGGCTGTGCCAGATTCATGTTTATCAATAATTCTTATAGCACCTGCTGCTATGCCGTCTGCAACGATAAAATAATAATAAGTAAATGGCTGCTTTAATCTCATAACTATTTTATCCACAGACTCTGTTGCAGGGCTGGTTTCTGTATCCTGATATCTGTCATATAATTCCTGAAAAGCTGTTACCTGCATCTTCCACAATTTTACTGCATCTTCAATACCTATTCTTTCCAATCTGACTTCCACGGTAAATCCTCCTGCCCACTTTCATCCCCTCTTCCTGATATCCAGCTCCCTCACCCTTTCCATAAACGAGTCATACTGCCTGTCCGTCTGAAAATCTTCCCTCTCAAAATCCCGTTTATAATAAATATCCACTTTCTTCCTTGCAATATGAGCCGCCTGTTTCATTGTATACTGATAAGCAGCCCTGTAAGGTATATTAGGATTTTCCATCACAGACTCGTCAAAAGCATGGTCATGGTCAAACAGCGGATGCGTTCCCAGCAGGCGTCCCGTAACAGCGTCAAAATAATACCCCCAGTTTCTTCCATGCCTGTCACTGTTTGATATCAGGTAATCAGCAATCCACATTTTATAATATCCCTCATCATCCGGCAGCTTCCGGCGTGTACGCGCACAATATGCCAGTACATCCACAGCCGGAACAACATTTTGGCCAGCATCTGACATACAGGGACATTTTGCACAGTAACTGCCAGCATCCGACGCATCCTCATAAGGGACATGACGGATGTTCATATTGTCAAGCAGGTTCGAAACGATGACCTCCATTTTCTGTCTGCTGCCCTTTTTATACAGCCACAGCCGGTCATTCTCCCGCTTCCATCCCTTTGCCGCGGTTCCGTCTGTTGCGATTTCCGGACTGCAGACTGACCCTTCCAAAGAAACCGAAGCTCCCTGCAGCGCAGCAATTGTAAGCACTTCGTTTAGCGGGTTTTCCCGAATGGAAATATCCTGAAACTGTACTGTTTCTGCTTCTTCTTTTGTCCAGTAATTATCCAGTATGGACGCGGCATGGTACTTCAGCGCAATATTGGACCTGTTGATATCCGTCTGGTCCTGTTCTTCCCGCAGAGCATCGTAAATCTTTTTTGCATTGCGTCTTGACAGAGTCAGTACCCTGTGAGCGAAAAAATATCTGAGTATTTCCCGGTTTTTCTCACTGGCATTCAGATAGCTGTCAAGATTGGCAAACGTCCGCTCGGGCATCGTGCATACGGCTTCCCGCAGACGGAAGGGAAGCAGCTGTGCGTTCAATACCTCATATATATTCTTTTCAAAATCAAAACGCATGACTGCAGTATCATTCAGCATCAGATACATCCAACCCCCTGCCTTTCTTTTTTTCATTCCCGCAATTACAGCATTTTCTTTAAACTCTGATTCATCATCCTGGAATTACAGCATTTCCTTCAAATTTCTTTTAAAATCTGACTCACCATCCCGCAATTACAGCATTTCCTTCAAAATCTGATTTACCATCCCGGGATTTGCTTTCCCTTTCATCGCTTTCATTGTCTGCCCGACTAAAAATCCGATTGCTTTTTCCTTCCCATTCCGGTAATCCTGTACAGACTGCGGATTTTCACTGATGACTTTTTCAATAACGCCGCGCAGCGCACCTTCGTCGCTTACCGATTTCAAGCCCTTTTCCTCAATATACTGCTGCGGGTCGGTGCCGTCTTTGAAAAATGCTTCAAAGGCTTCTTTCGCAGCCGTATTGCTGACCGCGCCGGAGTCTGCCAGATTTATGAGTGCTGCAAAGCTCTGCGCATCCAGGCTGAGTTCATCCGCATCTTTCCCGGCTTCCTTTAACAGGCGCATGGTTTCGCCCATCAGCCAGTTGGACACTTTTTTCGGTTTCCCGCAGATTTTCGATGTTTCTTCAAATAAGTCTGCCATCTTCTTCGAGCCTGTGATAATGGAAGCGTCATATTCCGGCAGGCCGTATTCTTTCTGATAGCGGGCCATACGCGCATCCTGAAGCTCCGGCTGTGCGGCCCGTATGCGGTCTAGCCATTCTTCGCTGATAACAATCGGCACAAGGTCCGGTTCCGGGAAATACCGGTAATCTTTGGCGTCTTCTTTCGAGCGCATCGCATACGAATATCCTTTGGTATCATCCCAGCGCCTTGTTTCCTGTATGACTGTTTCACCGGATTCCAAAAGGTCCGACTGGCGGTTTGTTTCATTTTCAATGGCTCTTGTAATGGAGCGAAACGAGTTTAAGTTCTTCATTTCGGTACGTGTTCCAAACGCCGTCTCACCCTTTTTTCGGACTGAAAGGTTTACATCCGCACGCATCGAGCCTTCCTGGAGCTTGCAGTCTGACGCGCCCAGATACTGGATAATCATGCGCAGCTTTTCCAGATAGGCAATAACCTCTTCGGCATTTCGCATATCCGGCTCGGATACGATTTCGATGAGCGGGACGCCGGAACGGTTGTAATCTACAAGGGATATATCCTCCCACTCGTCATGAATCAGCTTTCCGGCATCCTCTTCCATATGGATTTCATGTATTCTGATATCTTTGCTGCCCTGCGGCGTCTGAATCGTGACTTTTCCATTTCTGCAAATCGGAAGATAGAGCTGGGAAATCTGGTAGTTCTGCGGATTATCTGGATAAAAATAATTTTTTCTGTCAAATTTGCTGTACGATGTAATCTCGCATTCTGTTGCAATGCCCACGGCAGCCGCGTATTCCACAACCTGCTTATTCAGTACCGGAAGCGAACCCGGCATCCCCGTACAGACTGGGCAGGTATGTGCGTTCGGCTCGGCTCCGAATGCGGTCGAACAGCCGCAGAATATCTTCGTCTTTGAGGCTAATTCCACATGGACCTCTAATCCGATGACGGTTTCATATTCACTCATTCTCCTGCTCCCTCCTTCCCGCATGCATAAGGGCATCTTTCATATTCCCTTGTCTGTTCAAACGCATAAGCTGCGCGGATTATCTTTTTTTCCTGAAAACAGTCCCCGATAAACTGAATTCCAATCGGAAGCCCCTGCCTGTCTGTTCCGGCCGGAACCGATATGCCCGGCAGCCCGGCCAGATTTACGGCAACCGTATAAATATCGCCCAGATACATCTGAATCGGGTCTTTGAGGCTCTCTCCGATTTCAGGAGCTGCCGCGGGAGCTGCCGGCCCTAATATCACGTCGTATTTTGCAAACGCTTCGTCAAAGGCTTTTTTTATGAGCGCTTTGGTACGCAGCGCTTTTAAATAATAAGCGTCGTAATAGCCCGAGCTTAAGACAAAAGAACCAAGCAGGATGCGTCTTTTTACCTCTGCACCGAATCCTTCGGAACGGGTTTTTTTATACATGTCATGCAGCCCTTCGAACTGTTTTGCCCGAAATCCGTATTTAATCCCGTCAAACCGCTCCAGGTTCGAGCTTGCTTCCGCGCATGCAATGACATAATAGGCCGGAATCGCATATTCTGTAAGGCTTAAGTCAAATTCCTCCAAAACGGCTCCCATATCCTGCAGCACAGACGCCGCTTTTAAAACCGCCTCTTTCATCTGCAAATCCAGCCCTTCGCCAAAATAATCCCTCGGTATGCCGATTTTCATTCCCTTTACATCACCGGTAAGCGCGGACAGAAAATCCGTATCCTCACGCCGGATGGATGTAGAATCCTTTGGGTCATGCCCGGAAATCACTTCCAGCACGGCCGCGCAGTCTTCCACATTTTTTGCCACAGGCCCAATCTGGTCTAAGGATGAACCGTAGGCAATCAGCCCGTAGCGGGATACTGTCCCGTAGGTCGGCTTGATTCCCGTCACGCCGCAGAATGCGCTCGGCTGCCTGATGGAGCCGCCAGTGTCAGAGCCTAAAGCATACACGCACTCCTCTGCTGCCACCGCTGCGCAGGAGCCGCCGGAGGAACCGCCTGGCACATGATTTAGATTCCACGGATTTCTCGTCGGCCCGTAATAAGACGTTTCCGTCGTAGAACCCATCGCAAATTCATCCATATTTGTCTTGCCTATGACAACTGCCCCTGCTTTTTTCAGCCTTTCTACCGCTTCCGCTGTATAAAACGGCACAAAATCGGACAGCATTTTCGAGCTGCAGGTCGTAAGCAGCCCTTTCGTGCACAGATTGTCCTTCACTGCTACGGGAACTCCGGCAAGCGGGCCGGTAAGCGCGCCGGATGAAATTTTTTTCTGAACCTCTTTCGCCTGCCCGAAAGCTCCCTGTTCATCCACGGTTACAAATCCGTGAATGTCAGGCTCTTTTTTTTGTATCTGCATCATCGAATCTTTGACCGCTTCCTCCACCGACACCTCGCCACGGCGGATTTTAGCGGCTAATCCGACTGCGGTTAAACTCGTAAGACTCATGACTTCCTCCTGTCTTCGCGTAACTTTCTGTTTCTATATATTTATACAAAATTATGCAAACGTTTTTGGCGCCGCAAAACTCCTGCCCTTTTGTTCCGGCGCATTCGAAAGCACCTCTTCATGCCCGTCTTTGTTTGTTACAATATCTTCCCGGAATACATTTACCGTCTCAAACACATGTGACAGAGGCTCCACGCCGTCTGTATCTAATTCATTTAGTTTGTCAATATAAGCAAGCATTTTTTCCATATCGGACTTTGCAGTTTCTTTCTCTTCCTCCGACAGTTCCAGCTTTGCCAGAATTGCCGCATTTTCCAGTGTTTCATCTGAAATAATATGTGCCATAGCTTCTCCTTTCCTTCGCTCAGTCTCTCACTTTGATATGCACTTCCCGAAGCTGCTGCTCGGTCACTGTGTTCGGGGCGCCGCACATTAAATCTTCCGCGTTTCCGTTCATCGGATATGCAATGACTTCCCGGATGTTTTCTTCCCCGCGAAGCAGCATAATCATACGGTCAATTCCTGGCGCCATTCCGGCATGCGGCGGTGCGCCAAACTGAAATGCTTCGTATAATGCCCCGAATTTTGCCTTCAGTGTTTCTTCCTCATAGCCTGCGATTTCAAAGGCTTTTACCATCGTATCCAGCTCGTGGTTACGCACGGCGCCGGATGACAGTTCTACCCCGTTGCACACAATGTCATACTGATAAGCTAAAATATCCAGCGGATTTTTCGTGCGCAGCGCTTCGATGCCGCCCTGAGGCATGGAAAACGGGTTGTGGGTAAATCCGGTCTTTTTCGTATCCGGGTCTTTTTCATACATCGGAAAATCATTGACATAACAGAAACGGAACGCGTTTTTTTCAATCAGTCCCAGCTTTTCTCCCAATTCCGTGCGTATCATCCCCGCATAATATGCCGCCCGCTCCTTATTATCCGCAATAAAGAAAATCGTATCTCCGGCCTCTAACTGTGTCAGAGCGCGGAATTCCTCTCTGCATGCATCCGGGATAAATTTATCAATCGGCCCTTTGTATGTGCCGTCTTCTAGCACTTCCAGATATCCTAAGCCGCCCATGCCGATGCCTGTAGCAAATTTCAGAAGTTTTTCATGAAATCCTTTCGACATTTCCGCATGAACGCGGATTGCCCGCACCGTGCGTCCTAAAAACGGCTGGAACGTGCACTTTTGGAAAATGTCCGTGACATCCATAATCCGAAGCGGATTGCGAAGGTCCGGCTTATCGGTACCGAATAAAAGCATCGCCTTTTGATAGCTGAATACCGGATACGGCGCTTTTGTCACCTCACAGCCTTTTGGCGCAAATGTTTCAAACACCGAGGAAAGCACCTGTTCTCCGACTGCGAATACATCCTCCTGTGTGGCAAAGCTCATTTCAAAGTCCAGCTGGTAAAATTCTCCCGGAGAGCGGTCTGCCCTGGCATCTTCATCCCGAAAACACGGCGCAATCTGAAAATATTTGTCAAACCCGGATACCATCAAAAGCTGTTTATACTGCTGCGGCGCCTGGGGAAGCGCGTAAAATTTCCCTTTCTGCTTCCTGGAAGGCACAATGTAATCTCTTGCTCCTTCCGGGGAAGACGCGCACAGAATCGGCGTCTGGATTTCCAAAAAGCCAAGCTCTGTCATTTTCTGGCGTAAAAAGGAAATGACCTTTGAACGGAATACAATGTTATCTTTTACTTTCTGGTTTCTTAAATCCAGATACCGGTATTTCAGGCGGACATCTTCCCGCACTTCCCGGCTTGTAAGGATTTCAAAAGGCAGAGGCTTTAACACATCGCCTAAAATCTGTATCTCCTGCGCTTCTAATTCTATCGTTCCGGTCGGAATCTTTGGGTTGTACGTCTCCTCATCCCTTTTTTCCACAAGGCCTTTCACAGACACGGCCTGCTCTTTGCGGATTCCTTTTAAAAGAGCCGCATCGCGGATAACCACCTGCAGCACGGCATACATATCCCTGACATCCAGAAACGATACGCCCCCATGGTCGCGGATATTTTCCACCCATCCGGCTGTGCGCAGTGTTTTTCCAATATCCTCCTCGCTCACCTGGCCCATTGTGACATCTCTGTAAATGCTGCTCATAATCATACACTCCTTTTCATGCTTTTTTCTGATTCCGGAGCTGTATTCGAAAACGAAAAAGCCCCGGAATACTTTCGTCTGTATTCCGGGGCGAATAAGCAGTTTTGCATTATCCGCGGTACCACCCGCATTGAATTATCCTTCCTGTATCAAAAGTAAAATGGCAGGATAATTCCACTCATTGTACTTAACGCGCACGACGTACCAGCCTACTCTTTTTATCATCCCGCAGTATGCCGGATGAAAAGCTGTTCAGCCAGTCTGCTCCAGAGTGTTCCCTATATCTTCTCTTCCAAACAGCGCTCTCAGTCGGTGACGCTGTATTCCTGTCGGCCTCTGAAGATACGAGTCTCCTTCGTTGCATTTTTCTATTTATTTGATGAAGAATTGATGTTTTTTATCTTAGCATAACGTTTTTTTGAATGCAAGCCCTAATTTCATTTTCCTGATTCCGGACAGCGATTCAAAATATTCAAAAGCACAGTCCGGCCTTTTCTTTATTTTTTTAACCGATTTGCCCGTCTGCTGTTTAAGCCTCCTCTTCCATCTCGCCGTCCGCAAAAGATAGTTTTTCTTCCGCCGCTTTTTTCAAATCATATTTGGCAAGCCGGAAGCAGTCCAGCATAATCGGAGAAAAAAGCCCGCATTCGCCTTCCCGTATCATGCGGTAAGCTTCTTCGAATGCAAAAGACTGCTTGTAAACCCGTTTGCTCACCAGCGCGTCAAACACATCCACAATCGATACAATCTGCGCCCAGATGGGAATCTCATCCCCTTTCAGACCATCCGGATAGCCTTTGCCGTCATATCGCTCATGATGATACCGGCAGATGTCATAGCAGTAATGATAAAATTCAGACACCTCCCCTTCTTCCCGAAACTGCTCTAACAGCTGGCACCCGTATATCGTATGCTTCTTCATCTCCTCATACTCTTCGTCCGTAAGCTTCCCGGATTTTAACAGAATGCTGTCTGGAATTGCAACCTTGCCAAGATCGTGCAGCGCGGAGGCATTCACAATCAAATCCGCCTTCTCCCTGGTGAGTTTAAATTCCGGGTAATAAATCCTGACATATTTTAACATAATTTTTGTAAGATACTTCACCCGCTGAATATGTTCCCCGGATTCCAGGCTTCTGAATTCTACAACAGAGCTTAAGGCCGTGATAAGAAATTCGTTGCGCCGCTCTAGTTTTTTCTGGCTTTCCATCAGCTCCATCGTACGCTGCTTAAGCTTCTGCTCGATATCAATCCTGTGTGCATACAGTTCGATGATATTCATCGTACGCCGCATAACGACTTTCGGTGCAAACGGCTTGTAAATGATATCCGATACGCCGTATTCGTACGCCTTTTCATCCGTTTCCGCAGAAGATTCGCCGGTAATCATAATGACCGGTATCACATCCATATACCCTTTTTCTGTCATGTAAGCCAGGACTTCCAGACCCGATTTGTGCGGCATAAGCAAATCCAGAAATATCAGGACAATTTTTTCATAATGATTTTCCAGTATTTCAATGGTCTGAAGGCCGTCAGCCGCTTCTAAAATTTCGTACTGCTCGTAAAAAATATCCTTGAGTATTTCGCGGTTGATTTCCTGGTCATCCGCAATGATAATCGTATTTCTTTCCATATGTTTTGTCTCAGCTCCCATGCTTCCTATGTACTTTTTCATTTTCTGTTTCCGCAGGAACGAGGCGGAACCACTGACATCATAACATAAAATGGATTCATTACTCAAGAGTGAAATTCAAAACCGGGGCTGTTCTGCCGGATTTGAATTTTCAGTTCGCTTTTTAGCGCTGCTGTTAAGATTGAAGAAAAATTACCTGCGTTCGTGTTTTCGCGGTAACAGTTTTGACAAGGGAGGGATGCTGGCCTCTCGGACGCCGGGTGACGGGAAGATGCACTGGCTTCCTGCTCCGGCTCCGAAATGTTAAGAATCCCTAAGCATTCTGCATTTACGCTGTGGCCCCGGACGGGACGCGGCACCTATTCGCCCTGGCTTTCTGCCAGCAGCTACCGGTGCCGCTGCGGCTTCGCCGCCTGGTTTTTGGGCAGAAT
>CANDJC010000166.1 GCA_947384955.1 uncultured Eubacterium sp.
CCAGGCGGCGAAGCCGAAGCGGCACCCGTAGCTGCTGGCAGAAGGCCAGGGCGGATGGGTGCCGCGTCCGTCCGCAGCCACTGCCTGAATGCAGAATGCCTGGGGATTCTTAACATTCCGGAGCGGGAACCGGAAGCCAGCGCATCTTCCCGCCACCCGGCGTCTGAGCAGCCATCCCCCTTCCCTTCCTGCGGAAATGTTTTAAAATATCGCACAAAAAGGTTGCAAAAATCTCCAAAATTCCGTATCATTAATTTATATGCAGAAAAAAAGACACTGCATCACAGGAATCAGAATAAAATGAATCAAAATATTCAGAGAGAATCAGAGGTATGCTATGAGAGGAAAAAAAGCTAAACTTATCAACGCTGTATCCGAATTAAGGGAGGAAGATTATTCAAAAGAACCCGAACTAAATGACATTTACCAGCGGCTGATAAAGGCCCGTCAGCAGTTTGCAGATATATTTGAAAAAAATATCAAAGCAGTAATGGAGATAAGCTCCCTTGATTTGACCATGCAGCACCAGACGGAAAAAATTCTGGATATATCGCACAAGGTAGCAAAGGCTGCCGATACCATTTTCGGAACAGCCACCGGCAATTCCATGTTTTCAGGAACCTCCAGCAGCCAGCATGAGGAACTGGCACATATGATTACAAATATTGCTTCTGAAACTTCCGAAGTGAACGATAAAATACAGGCCTGTCAGAATGAACTGACAGATATCAGGAATCTGTCTGTAAAAACGATTGATATATCACGTAAAATGCAGGAAGATATGGATAATCTGTCTGAAATTATCGGGCGCATGAATGATGTCATCTCGGGTATCGAATCCATATCGCTGCAGACAAATCTGCTGGCGCTGAACGCCTCGATTGAAGCTACAAGAGCCGGAGAAGCCGGAAGAGGATTTGCCGTGGTAGCAGATGAAATCCGCGCCCTGGCCGGAGAAACGCAGAAGCTTACCGGAAATATGGGCAGTTTTGTGGAAGAAATCGAATCCGCTTCTCGCCAGAGCGTTAAAAGCGCTTCGGGAACCATTCAGGCGCTTGAATCCATGACTGATAAAATCGGAAATGTGTGGGGACTGAATGACCAGACCCATAAGCATGTTACAAAGGTCAATGAATCGGTCAGCTCCATTGCCGCCGTCAGCGAAGAAATCAGCAGCTCTATGACTGAAATGGAAAACCAGCTGCATGACAGCACGGATTTTATGCAGAATGTAAGTCATGATTTAAAACAGGCGACTAAACCGGTTGTGGAAATTGAAAAGACACTGGATGAAACAGTCAGACAGATGGGCGCTTTATCGGAAGACGCATTTTTCCATCTGGAGAAAAGAGAGTTTATCAAACATATTAATAACGCGATTACTGCGCATCAGACATGGCTTCGGAATCTGAAAAATATGATAAAGCAGCGCAGTATCGTACCGTTACAGCTCGATTCCTCCAAATGCGGGTTCGGTCATTTCTATTATGCAATGACGCCGAATATTCCGAAAGTCAGACAGATATGGGACGGTCTCGGCAAAAAGCATGAGCGCTTTCATCAGTTCGGCGGCGAAGCAATCAAAGCATTAAAAGCCGGCAGCTATACCGAAGCAGAATCCGTTTATAACCAGGCGGAATTATATTCAAGAGAACTGATTGCTGATCTTGAAAAAATCCGCAAGCTTGAGGAAGAGGATTCCTGATACGGCTGTCACAGATTCTTTACAGCCGGGAGGGCCGGAATTACAGAAATTCCGGCCCTCTTATACATTCTGCACGAATCTGCATAGCTGAACGCTTAGTCTTTTTATTTCATAAACTGGTCGATGGCACGGTTTAAGTCCTCTACCGCCTGGCTGTCTCCATGCTCGACTGCGTGAACAATGCAGTGGCTGATATGCTCTTTCAAAATAAGTTTTCCTGTATTATTTAATGCAGATTTTACTGCGGCCAGCTGTATCAGCACCTCACTGCAGTCCCTGCCGTCTTCTACCATCCCTTTGACTGCCTCCAGATGCCCGATTGCTTTCGACAGACGGTTCACAATCGCTTTCATCTGCTGCGGGTCATGTGTATGCATATGGCTGTCCATCCTGCGTCATTCCTTTCCTTTCTCGAACTTCATCCAAATCATCCAAATCATCCAAATCATCCAAATCATCCATAAATACTTTCCATTTACTTCCCAAGCTCAGCCATTTCATCAATCTGTGCAATCATCTCACGCAGCCTCGGGCTGTCTTCTTTATGAAGGTTTCTCAGCCGGTCTATCTCCCGGCGCTCTTTCTTGACGATATCCAGATTATAAGCAATCTTGGAACGCAGCTTCTGGCGGCGCACTAAAAGATTGTGCTTAATCTCCACCATTTCTTTCTGGTCCACAAGCGCCTGCGGCTGTTCTATCCATACGCGGGAATCATACAGCTCGCATTTTTTTAAAAGCCTGACCAGCTTTTCATAATAATAATTCAAATCTTCATTTGTTTTTCTGTATTTTTCCTGTTCTCGCATGGCTTCCTGGTACAAATCCCACTGATATTCAAATTCCCTGGAATCCCTGACATGATATTTCTCGTGTACATAATCCACTGCATTTGTAATGTTGACATATTTAATCTTCACTTTATTTAGGAGTGTAATCGCATAATTGATATTTACTTCCGCCTGTCTGCTGTCACGCCTGCTGCTTTCTAAGCGCAGTACAATATAAGCTGCCCCGAGAAATGCCGCTGCTATCACGCCAATCCAGGCATACTGCAGGTCATAATAAAAGCCTTTTTCCAGCACAATTAGCAGAACCGCCGCTGTCAGCACTGCGAAAAGCAGCATAAAAGACGCCTGGCGCAGTCTTTTGCGAAGCCTGCGCAGATCTTTTTTCTGAAATTCCCATTCCTGCTTTTCTCCTTCCAGATACTGCATGTCTCTTTTTACCGTGGCCTGATATTCTTCATTGGAGCGCAGGTTTTTAATTGCGTCCGGAATCTGTTCTTCCTGCCTTTGTATCATTTGAAACTGTGCATCTGATATTTTCTTGGATGTATTTAAAAACTGGTCCCTTGCCAGATTCAGCTTTGCTACATAGTCTGCGGCTTTTTGAATCTCTTCCGCCTTATCCGGCGCTAGATTTTCTATTAATTCAATGTCGTTTAAATAAGAAGTGACGATATAATACTCCTTTTTCCCGTCATCGATTTCTCTCGCGTTTTCCATTACCCGCTCGCAGCGCTCTATTATCGTGCCTGCCGGGCTTTGGTCTGCAAGCCCTTCGAGCCCTCCCGGTATCTGTACGTCTTCTAATACCTTCTTAAGCCCTTTCTGATCTTTTCTGCGCTTAAAAAATCCCATGCCATCACCCCTTATATTTGATATATTCTTCTTTCCACTGGCTGACCTGCCTTGCCGCTTCGCTGGCTGCCTGGATTTGCGATACCTGCAAAAGCCGCTCTAATTTTGCTGTCGTTTCAAACTCGGACGAAGCTTCGGTCATCTGGATTAATTCGTTTAAATTCTTTTTCATCGCTTCATACTGCCTGGCACTGATATGATAGCGCTGCAGAAACTTCTGAACCCGTTCGCTTTCTTCCAGAAAACAGACTGCCTGGGAAGCTGCTTTTAAGGAATCTGCCCGGTGGCTCAGCTCGTAGGCTTTTTCATAACAGCTGACTGCCCGTTCAAAGCAGAACATTTTTGCATAAGCCGTACCCATATTGTGCCAGATATCGCCGCTTACCCGGATATCCGAAGGGCTTTTGGACGCATGCCCTAAAAGATTTCGGTATTCAAAAACCGCAGCCAGATATTTCCCTTTTTCCATCAGCTGGTCTGCCTTTATTTTGCGGTTTTCATAATTGCTCTGATGGTCCATTTTCTGCAGCTTCATTCCCAGAAACTGCATCTCGTTCTTGGAAAAATAACCGGAATCCGTAATAATCTGCATGCAGAAGGCCCGAAAGCCTTTCCTGCCCTCCATCAGCCGCCTTAATTTTTCTGACAGCTCCGCAGCCTTTACTTCCGTCTCTAACCAGCTGCAAAACTCCGGTGTCATAATATTTTCATCCAGAAGATAAATATTATCCTGCAAAAAATAGCACAGCTCTTCGATGGAATAGATATTTTTTCCAGCGCTTTCCAGATAATAAGGCCTGGCAGCACGCTTATAGCTGCAAAAAATCAGTCCGCTCATTTCCTCTCCTGACACATTTGTATTTCATTTAATTTACTTTCATCACATGTTCCCACACCATGTCGCTTGCTTTAAAAAACTCTCCAAGCCCCAGATCCCGGATTGTAATTTTCACAGAACGGTCTGAAACGGGCTTTGCCTGTATCTGCAGTCTGGTTGCCTTCTTCGGGCGCGCCGGCAGGTTCGTCAGCTCCAGCGATTCAATCCTTGCCTCGCGGCTGTTTGGCCTTTGAATCCAAAAATCAATTTCGCCAGGCCCGTCTAAAATCATTTCACAGGTACTCTCCGCCTCGTACCAGTTGTCGCCCGCTACAATCAGTGTGTGAAACGCCATCTCGTTATTTTTGCGCACCTTCAGGCTGACATTAAATTTCATCTGGTTTTCGCCCATATAAGTATAATTCCACGCAAACAGCCCCGCCTGTTTTTCCGCCGCATAGCAGGCTCCCTTGGAAAACAGGTTTTTGCCAAGAAACGCCCTGCGGCCCTGGCACAGCGTCCGCAGAGACTGCTTCATCCAGTCCCCGTCAAATCCCTCTCCCACCAGATAAATAGACGAAATGATTTTCTTTCCGAATATTTTGGGAATAATCTTGGAAAATACGTAATCCTTATTTTCCGTCAGATATCCGCAGTCCGTCTCCATAATCTGCACAATCTGCGGGCTGGACTTTTTTCCGCGTATCAGATACCAGCAGAGCATATTTTCACCGTAATACCGGAACATGACCACATCATGATTGGAAAGCCCTTCTTTCTGGCTCATTGCATAATAATAAAAGCTCTCCATATAATCCATAACCGTGATTCTTTTCCTGTCAACCGGCATCTGCTCAAATACATACTCCATGAGACTCATTAATTTTTCATTTAATTTTTCAAATGTAAAGGCAATCCTTCCGATTTCAATTTTAGGCCCGAGCTTTCCGGCCAGCAAAAGTATTTTTTTGATAAAAATAGCAAGAAGGTACCTTATTTCATAGGTCTGGTCCTTAATAATCGTAAAATCACGTTCCAGAGCTCTTGTTAACAGCCTGCTTTCACATTTTCCCATATCTGCTTTTTCAAAACGGACTGCTTCATCTCCGTACACCCACTGGCCGGATGCAGACGCCATGCACACTGCCAGCGGAATCTGAAAGATTTCACTGCCCGCTACTGCACTTACGGTTTCCGGCTCCTGATGCGATGTTGTAGCAAAACTGACCATGGCATAGCTGTCATTTAAATCAATTCCAATATATAACTGCTGTTTACTAACTGCCATCGCCTTTCCTTTCCAGATACACGAGTGATTCAGATAATTTTAAACATCTTTGCACTCAATATATGTAACTTTTCATATTCCTGCATCGTACGCAGCAGCTCTTTATAATCTCCCTGCCTGCGCAGATACAGCATGCGGTTGATATATGCATACCGTCCTCCCCAGGCCGTATCCTGATAATCCGCGCCTGACAGCCGGCTGCTTGTAACCATCTGCTGGTTTCCGTCTTCCAGTTCTTCTGTAATATAATATTCCGCTTCATCATCTATAAACAGTAAAAATTCCCAGGTAAAAATCCCGCCATACACATGCTGCATCTTTTCTGTAATAAATTCCTCCTGGCCCGGCAGCATCCGGTAATGAATTTTAATCACGCTGTCCGGCCTTGCATGATGCTCTGCGAAAATCCTGTTATACAGCTGATATCTGGCGCACAGGCTGTCCGGCAGATTTTTATAAAATGCAAACACCATATTCCTCGATACAAATTCGTGCAGCAGTTCATCTGCCTGGCTTAACTGATAGCGGTCAAGGTGCTCTGCCTGCGAATAGTATTTTAAAAGCCCCAGACGGCAGGCTGTCCCCCTTAATTTCCCATCCTTATACAGCTGGACGGCTTCCATAAAAAGGCTCTGTGCCGGCGCCGCATCCGAAACCACATATTCGTGCATGCAGTAAGACCGGTACGCCTGTAAAATAAATTCCCTCCCGCTGTGTGCCCGGTATCCCTGGTATACTTCCAAAATCCGGTCCACATATACTGTGCTGTACAACGACTGCACCAAAAGCCGCTCTTCTAACTCTGCCACATCCTCAATCCCGCATGCCCCGGCTGCCTGAAACACCATCATCATCTGCCTGGACGGGCCTTCAAAATATTTTGCAAGATAAGCGGTAATCTCCGGACTGCTCATGCCCGCATTCAGGACAGACATGCACATTTCCATTAAATACGCATCCTCTCCGATATCTTTTGCACGAAGCATAAAGGACAAAAGCTGCGCCAGTATTTTTTTATCGATGCCGCCGTATCCATAGCTGCTGACCAGTTCAAAGGCTTTTTCATGATAGGAATGACGGACCATCAGCTCAATTAAAATATTCCGGTTCGCCCTGCTCATGCCCGCAAAATCAATCTGTGAAAAATAGCCTTCCAGTCCTTCTTCCTGCTGATTCATTAAGCAGTAGCGCACAAGTCCGGGGCCAATCTGGTTTTTAAATTTTGTGCTAATCTGCGGAGCTTCCATTAAAATGCGCAGATACTCCACATCTGTCTTAACCGGCACATTCAAATCTGTCTTTCCGTCCATATGATGCATCAGATACTGCAGCTTATAAGGCGCAAAATTCAGACACTTGCGGATATAGTGGGACGGCTTCATCAGTTTTTCCAGCTGGCAGGATTCCGGGGATACAAACCGCTGTCCCCTGTTATTTTCCAGTACAATCGCATAATCATTCGAAAACAGCTGAAAATACGCACACTCAGAGCTAATCGCCACTCTCTGCTCTTCTTTCATATGCTTTTGGATAACCACCACAAAGGCGGCCATTTTATTCATGCAGTAAAATTTATGTGTATACAAAATATCCGCTAACGGCCCTGCCAGCTCCTGAGTCAGAATGCCTTTATCGAGCACTTCTTCATAAATAACCGCCAGGTTGTCATCCATATGCCCTTTTAAAATCTCATCGATGGCAAACTGCTTCATCGTTTCGGTATATTTGGCATACATAGCCGGCTGTTCTTCTTTGTGGGCGATAATATTTACATACAGCGCCGCTTTATACTGGTATGCGAGCTGGTTATTATACTGAAAATACATCTGGATGACTTTCGGCAGCGGCTGGATATTATGCAGGTCCATCGTTAAAAGATATGCCTCATACAGTCCGGTAATCTTTAGATTTTCCCCGATTCCTTTTGCATACCATTTGTGATACTTTCTCTGGTAGCACTGTCCCTTAATCAGATAGGCGCACACCCCTGCCAGCATGTCTTCGTCCTGATATTTTTCATAGCTGCGGAACAGGATTCTGCATACAATCGGCTGAAACTGGCGCATATTGTTGGCAAGGCGCATCATCTGGTCCGCTAAATCCCTGGTCATCACGCCCTGTCTGGATGCCCAGTTCATCAAAAGGATTTCAGACAGCTCCAGCTTCGTCAGAAGATACGGCTGTTCGAGATAAACCCGGAATGCCTCGACATACCAAAGCGGCGAATACTGTCCCTGCAAAATCCGGCTCTCAATAGCCCGAAGCTTTACCTGCGGCTGCTTGCGCAGCACACTGTTTAAACGCAGTGTCAGAAAAAAAATCATCGGATGCGAGCTGTAACGCTTTGCGATTTCTTCAATTTCATCTAACAGCTTTTCGATGACAGCCGGTTCTTTTTCCTTCTGCAGACACAGATAATTATAAAATGCCCACTGCGGCCTTTTCCTGTCTTTATATTTCTTCCTGAAATCATTCATCAGCCACTCTGCATCCTGGCGCTGTTTATTGCGCAGCAGCGCGTATGCTTTAAACAGCATATACCAGGAATCATCCGGCTTTAGCTCTTCCAGACGTTTAATTAACGCCAGCGTCTGCTTCGTCCATTCCCCGGTCACTATTTTTTTCAGCCTGTAATTAATATAGCATCTCGTCAGCAGACAGGTTGCGCGCTGCAGCGCCTGCACCTTGCGCTCCTTGCGTATTTTGATACTGTCCGCAGATGCCCATACGTGGAATTCCTCTTTCTGAACGTCGTTTTCAAAATAAATGCAGCCAAAATTATTGCCGGCATGCATATTTTCTTTATCTATGTAAAATGTAAACGGATAGCTGTTTCCAGCAAAATCCTGGTCTGTAAGAAAGCGTTTCTGCGGTACTAAAAATGCATCGCTGGAAGAAATCCGGATTTCCAAAAATCCCCATCCTTCTTTTTGAATGCTGACCTGCTCTTCCGCGGGCCCTGTGATTTCAAACACCTCGATGCTGCGTTTTTCCAAAGAAAAGGATACCCGCTCCTTTTTTCCGGCGCCGATTAAAAATTCATCCATTGTCTGTTCGGTAATGGAAGGCCTGGAAAGCCCTTCATATAATAAGGACGCTTTTAATTCCCTTGGCGTCAGTATATTTTTAAATGCCGGAGAATGAAAAATATGATATGCCTCTTTCCATTCCTTTTTGGCGAGCTTTACAAAATCCCTGAGATTTTTAATTTTCCCGCAGGACGCTTCTGCATACAGTCTGGTCACTGTCACGGAAAAGGGAAGCTGGTATTCTCCTCCGTTTAATACCACATACAGTTCACCGGATGCAGTTTCTCCCTCCGGCATGCCGTCTGCGCGAAACTGTACCTGAATCTCTGCCTCTTCTCCTTCAAACTGAGGCGTCAGACATTCCATTCTCGCATTCGAAGAGTAAATAATGCCTCTCATCCATATTCCATTTTCACTCTTTATCTGAAAGCTGTCGGATACAGACTGGCCTTCTACAGCCTCCAGCTCTAGTTTTTCTTTTGAGAACACTATCTTTGGATACTCATAGGGAATTTTCCCTTCTGCCAGTTCTTCGATTCTCTTTCGCACATTGACACCTGCTTTGCTCTTGCATTTTTTGCTCATATCGCTATAATGAACAGAAGGCGATACTTATTTAATGAATTATAAACTATTTGTGGCAGGTGTGCAATATATTAATTATAACAGGATGTTTTATAGGGTGAATGTGTGGGTGAGAGGGATTGGGGGGATGGCTGCCCGGACGCCGGGTGACGGGAAGATGTCCTGGCTTCCTGCTCCGGCTCCGGAATGTTAAGAATCCCTAAGTATTCTGCATTTACGCTGTGGTACCGGACGGGACGCGGCACCTAGTTCGCCCTGGCTTACTGCCAGCAGCTAAAGGTGCCGCTTCGGCTTCGCCGCCTGGTTTTTTTGCAGAATACTAAGGGATTCTAAACATTCCTCCAATGTCGCTGGAAGCCAGGACATCTTCCCGTCACCCGGCTGGTTTTCTCGGGCTTTACGTGTATAATGGCAGACTCAGCGTTAAATTTTTATTTAATAAGAAGAGTGCATGCTGCGCATGGAAGGGATATCTGTGCTGCGTACAGAATGTTTTGTGCGACACTTGCCAATAATCAGCTGGAAGAAGGAATTTATTCAGACTTCCTGCAGCTGCCCTAAGATATCGCCGGAAAACAGGTCATCTTCCCGCCACCTGGCTGGTTTTCAACAGCTTTACATGATAACGGCCGAAAAGATACTAAATCTTCATTTAACAAAACAACGACACCTGAAAAATAATCCACGCTGCATTCAGAATGTTTCATGTAACGCTTGCCACTAACCAGCCGGGAGAGGGGATTTGCCCGGTCTTCCTGCGGCATTGGAAGAATGTTTAGAAGCCCTTAGCATTCTGCCTAAACACCCAGGCGGCGAAGCCGTAGCGGCACCGGTAGCTGCTGGCATTCAGCCAGGGCGAA
>CANDJC010000167.1 GCA_947384955.1 uncultured Eubacterium sp.
ATTGATGAGGTAATTGATATGGTTCTGCGAAAAGATATTCCAGGAGAAATAAATGCATTTATTTCAGAAAATCCTTACTTAAAAAAATAATACCCGCTAATGATAACTTAACTTATATGAATGTGTAAAATAAACTGTGCAAAGCTCCGCCCATAGATTATTTTACACATTCTTTGGTATGACACTCCTAAACGGTTACCTCCCCTCTTCCTCCAAAACAGCCAGCAGCTGTTCCTTATCCAGCCCGCTTATCGACACCCCGTCCTCAGAAATAATCGAATCCGCCAGACTCTGTTTATCCTCCTGCATCTTCAAAATACGCTCTTCAATCGTCCCCTTCATAATCAGGCGCAGCACCGTAACCTTATTATCCTGTCCGATACGGTAAGCACGGTCTGTTGCCTGGTTCTGGGCTGCCAGATTCCACCATGGGTCATAATGGATCACCATATCTGCCGCCGTCAGATTCAGGCCTGTCCCTCCGGCTTTTAAAGAAATAAGAAAAATATCCGCTCCGCCATTTTGAAATTCTGCAACGAGGTGTCTGCGTTCTTCTTTACTTGTTTTTCCGGTCAGCAGCAGCGTCTTCAGGCCCCGTTTTTGAAATGCCGCGAGCAGATGTTCGAGCATGGAGGCAAACTGCGAAAACAGCAGAATTTTATGTCCGCCGCTGACTGCATTTTCTACAACCTCGATACAGGCTTGTGTTTTTGCGGAAGCATGCGTATAGTTTTCGTAAACAAGGGAAGGGTCGCAGCAAATCTGGCGCAGCGCTGTCAGTTCTGCTAATATCTGCAGCTTTTGTGTCTTAAATTCTGCTTCAGACTGGCTGGCAAGGGTCATCAGCAGCTGTTTTTCACGGGCATGGTACAGGCTGCTCTGCTCGTCTTCCATTCTGGCGTAAATAACATCTTCTACCTTGTCCGGGAGTTCTTTTAATACGTCCTTTTTCAGACGCCGTAAGATAAACGGGCGGACCAGGCGGGAAAGGCGGATTCTGGCATCTTCGTCCTTTGTTTCTGCAATCGGGCCCTCCAGCTCTTCTTTAAAGCGCTTGTAGCTGAACAGATATCCCGGCATCAGAAACTCAAATATGCTCCACAGCTCGCTCAGACGGTTTTCAATCGGTGTGCCGGTCAGTGCAAAACGGCAGTCGGATGAAATGGATTTTACGGCTTTTGCCGCCTGTGTGGAAGCATTTTTAATATACTGCGCTTCGTCAATAATCATATAGGTAAAATGCCTGTCTTCATATAAATCAATATCCCGTTTTAATAAATCATAGGAAGTTATCAGTATGCTTTTTTTATCCCACTCCCGTATCTGCATCTGCCGCGCTGCCGCATTTCCTGCCACGGCTGTAATCTCTGCCTCCGGATAAAAGCGTCTGCACTCTTCTTCCCAGTTATATACTAACGATGCCGGGCAGACGACCAGTGCGCCCTCCTGCGGGTGCGCAGCCAGAAAGGTCAGTACCTGCAGCGTCTTTCCAAGACCCATGTCATCCGCTAAAATGCCGCCAAAGCCAAACTTTGACAGGGAACACAGCCACTGGAATCCGATTTCCTGATAAGGCCGGAGACGGGCATGAATCTGCGCCGGGATTTCGTTATCGCCGTCTTCCATAGACCGCATTTCCCTGATTACGGTTTTAAATCTCTTATCCCTCTCAAGCCTTATGTATTCGGCATTTTCTTTCATTAAAGAATCCAGATATAAGGAACGGTACAAAGGCACCTGTGCTTTGCGTTCTCTAAGCTGGTCTTTTGTCAGATGCAGGCCGTCATTTAACTCAGCCAGTACAGCCAGAGAATTTTCGTCCATGCGCAGAAACTCTCCGGATTTCAGCCTGTGATACTTCTTTTTCTTTTTATAGTCAGCCAGAATTTCCATAACCTCTTCGGCGCTCATTCCTTCCACATTCCAGCTGATATCCAGCAGGTTTCCTTTCATAGATATGCCCGCTGAAACGGCCGGCATCGGTATCACGCGCATATTTTTAAAGCGGTCTGTGGCAAATATTTCCGAAACAGCTTCCAGCTCGTGCAGCCCGGTTTCCAGAAAATCCAGCATATGTTCTTCTTCCCTGCTGTAATAAGTCTGCTGGTCGCTTGCCAGCTCAAAGTATTTTTCCAGTATCGTGCGCACCTGAAATTCACTGCGGATATCGCGAACCGCTTCTTCTTTTGCGGGAATTTTGGCCACATCATATTCCATATCGCCGTACAGCACTTTTGCTTTGCACTCGATATGGCTGCCTGCTTTGTCCAGAAAGCTGTGAAATACCGCTTCTTCCGGTTCATAAGCGTCAAAATTCACGTCCTTTATCTGCACATCCAGTGTCCCCGATACCATAGGAAGCACATTTTTCGAGAACGCGCCGAAATCCTGTTCGCTTAAATAAAACCGGGGATTTTTCAATTCCCGGTCAGAATAATAGTAATAGCTGTCTCTCCAAAGCTGCTCCCTTGCCTCGGTCATCAGCTTTATGAATCCTTTTACCCGCTCGTAATACTCCCTTGTACAGATATAAAAACACTGATTCCACAGAATATATAAAAAACTGCCTCCTTCCAGCAGATATACAGGGTCCATTTCAATATCCGCTCCTTTATCCTGTATCCCCGTAATCCGAAGCGGCAGTCTGGGATTCTCACGCACGACCTCCATATCCCGCTCCTGTTTCAGCAGCTGGTCGTCAACGCGCAGTTTTTTTCCCTCATACAGTTCCATAAGCAGGTCCAGCATACGCGGAGACAGCGTGCAGGAGCGTTTTGCCTGGCTGCTGCTGTAACCCCATCCCTGATAACGGTATGAAAACTCATTTTCGCTGTCCAGCTCCAGCAAAAGATTTACAATTCCGGTCGCTTCCCTTGTAAAAGCGCTCTGGCTGTGGGTAAAAGCCAGTTTTTTTCCATAAGTCACGTAGCGCATCTGTTTAATATTATTTACCAGTTCCCCAATATCTTTTACTACATACAGCTGTGTCGTCCCGATTTTCAGCTCCAGAGACTCCCGGTCGGATTCCAGATGCAGAATCGGAACCAGCCTCACATCTCCGTTGCCGTACTGCTGGCAGAACCTGTTTCGGTCTGCAAGGACATAATAATCCATCAAATCCTTTAATTCCGTATCGCTGGACTTTTGGACGCCCGGCTTGTGCCTGCTCAGCTCTGCAAGCTGTTTCTGGCTTTCTTCAAAATACTGGCTGTTTTCGCTGAATTTATTGTATTCATTGAATTCATCATCCTCGACCAGATAATTGTATTCGAACATCAGCGCAAGCATATGCTTGCACATGCCTGAATACTTGGAATATGCCTTGCATTCACAAAAGCCCTCCCCGGACTGTACCTCGTGTTCCTGAAATGTAATTTTAACATTTGTATTATATGCCCTTCCCTGGCTTCCAGTAACCCTGGCTGCAATTTCACACACTCCCTTTGCCGGACTAAAGATTTTCATGTTCTGCACACTCTCATCCACAAACAGCTCATATCCCCGGTGATACACGGCATCATTTGCAGCACACTGCCTTATAAAATTCTGCGAAATTGTTCTCATAATCGTATACTCTCCATCCCGGCAGCCTGCCTGGAACATGATATTCCTTCCGGCTTTTTCATAACTGCCTTCCTGTTTAGTTATTCTAACACACCGCGGAGAAAATCACATCCGGTTTTTGCATCAGACCCACCTTTTTTTCTTAAAAAATATCAGCAGTACCGTACAGACAAGCGCGCTCGCTCCGGCAAACACAGGATACGCATACTCCCATTCCATCTCCGGCATATGCGAAAAATTCATGCCGTACCATCCTGTCATCAGCGTCAGAGGCATAAAAATAGCTGTAATAACGGTAAACAGGCGCATCAGGTTATTCTGCTCGATATCAATCTGCGACTGGTACGCCTCCCGCATCTGCGTTACATAATCACGCAGATTCAGCACATTGCCCAGATATCTCGTCGTCCTCCTGGCAAGAATCGTAAAACGGCAGATTCCTTCTTCCGTAAGCAGCTTATTTTCATTTAAAATCAGGCTGTCCATAATCGTATCTAACTGCTCATAATAGCGCTTCAGCCGCAGCAGCTCTTTGCGGTAAGCGATGATTTTTCGAATATAATCATTTTGAAAACGCACCATGGCAGCCATTTCTGCATCGGCTACCTCGCACTCCATGTCTTCCAGATTATCCATATCATTTTTCAAAAGATTCTGGAAAAAGCCCCACAAAGCCCGCTCATTCGTCTCTTCCCTGGCAAACATGCCCGTGACACGCTCATAACCGCGCTGTGTTTCGCAAAGCAGAATCAGGTCTTCGTGGTCTAAATAGATAATGACCTGATCCGCCGCCTGGCTGGTCTTATGAATATCGTACATCGGAAAAATAAACAGGGTATAATTTTTATAGCATTCAAATGTATCCGTAAGGCCATGACGGATGCAGCCTCCTGCTCTGGGTGCAATATAATCTGCATACTCACCGGCTTCATCCATATAAATTACTTTCTGCATAAATTAAACTCCTTGCAACAGTTCCATTTTATGGCATATTGAAGCAGTATTCCCAGAATCAGACCGCTTTATGCAGAATATGAAACTGGCCTGGTCAGCTTTTTTAAAACTGGCATTTTTCATTAATCCAAATCTGCCATATGATTACCATACATAAAATGCCCCGCGGCAGACTGCATCCGGTCCGCTGCCCCGCACGAATAAAATCTGCAGTAAATAGAAAAGGAGACTGATTATGCCAGCAAAAACTTACACCGCACATTCCGCAGACATCCGGACAGAAGTTACAAATGTAAAATTTATTACCATTACAGCTGTCTTTCTTGCATTAACGTATGTATTCACTGCTTTTGTGAATATCCGCCTTCCGATTGCAGCAGCCGGAGGACTGATTCATCTGGGAAATGTCCCGCTGTTTATCTGCGCCATTATTTTTGGAAAAAAATGCGGAGCGATTGCCGGAGGTTTCGGAATGGCCTTATTTGACCTTCTCTCCGGCTGGACAGCATGGGCGCCGTTTACACTGGTTATTGTGGCTTTCATGGGTTATACCGTCGGCGCGCTCACACAAAAGCATCACGGTCTGAAATGGGATGCACTGGCAATCGCAGCAGCATGTGTAATCAAAGTTACGGGCTACTATGCCGCTGAAGCATTGATTTACGGTAACTGGGCCGCTCCGGCTGCTTCCATTCCCGGAAATCTGGTCCAGACTGGCGCCGCAGCCGTAATTGTCCTTTTAACCGTTGAGAAGCTGCGGACTGCGGCATATAAGACGATTTTATCCTGACAGCCGACCGCAGCCGCTTCGCAAGGATACCGCACACAAAAAGGAGGATTTTATGAACCGATTTCACAGCACTGCCCGATATAAACTAATGACACCAGGCCCTACTCAGGTTCTGGAAAATGTAAGAATGGCAAGGAGCCTTGCATGTACCAATCCCGATTTAGATGAGGAATTTGTAGAATTTTATAAGGAAACATGCACGCTAATCAGCTCGCTGCTGCACACAAAAAATGAAACCCTGATTTTAGACGGAGAGGGAATCCTCGGATTAGAAGCCGCATGTGCTTCTCTTACAGAACCCGGCGACAGAGTTCTTGTACTCGATAACGGAGTTTACGGAAAAGGGTTTGCTGACTTTGTCAGTATGTACGGCGGCATACCGGATATTTACCATGCCAGTTATGAACATACTCTGGATGTCAGCGCCCTGGCGGAATACTTAAAGGAACACCATGACTACAAATACGCAGCTGTTGTACACTGCGATACGCCAAGCGGAATGCTCAATGATATCAGCAAAATATGTCCGTTATTAAAACAGTATTCTATTTTAACGGTTGTTGACTCCGTTTCCGCCATGTTTGGAGAATATATTGATGCCGATGCATTTCAGACAGACATTCTCTGCGGCGGTTCCCAGAAAGCTGTGTCAGCGCCTCCCGGACTGTCTTTTGTAGTCATAAGCAGCGCCGCAAAAGAAGCTATAAACAGCCGCCGGACCCCGATTGCTTCTTTCTATGCAAACCTGAAATTATTCGAGACTTACTATGAAGACAAATGGTTTCCATATACGATGCCCATCAGTGACATTTACGGACTGCGGGCAGCACTTGACAATATCGCATCCGACCCGGATATGCTGAAACGTCATGCAGCCATTGGCAGTGCCACACGCAAAACCCTGCAAGCCGCAGGTCTGAAGCTGTACCAGCAAAGCGGTTTTTCAAATACGGTCACTGTCTTCAATGTCCCGGAAGGAATCAGCGTCAGAGATATCCTGGAGCAGATGAAGCAAAAACACCGCATTATGCTCGCCGGTTCTTTTGATGAGTTTGCCGGAAAAGTCATCCGTATCGGTCATATGGGGGCAAACGCCACTGTGAGCAATATGACGGAGACTCTGGGTGCTTTAGATGATGTGCTGCGCGGACTCGGAGTGAAGCTGCAGGAAAAGCTGGATGAATATTTCCTGCATATCGTGCGGGAATCATAATATGAACCCCCGCTTTGCATGGAAGCAGACGGACTGGCGCCTGCCCCTGCAAAGCGGGCCGCCAATGGCAGCGCCGCCAGTGCTCCATCCCTGACACTGTCCATTCTAAAAATACAGCCCCCGCAGATGCTAAAAAAAGCCGCACACTTTGTCATTCCTTATACTTCTCCTTCAGCTTCCGGTTAATTGCATCCGCCTGCTGCACATCCAGAAAATAATTCACGGCAAACGTAAACAAATACACTCCCGCTACCGATAAGCTCATACTAAATACTCCGGTGAAATCCAGGCTCATCCATCCAAACCAGACTCCGCAGGCAAACATCGCCATATCCAGAAAAATATAATGAAGAATAAATACTACAATCACGCTCCATTTATCCAGAGCTTCCCTGGAAAGAAAAAAAGTCGTAATCGCAGACGTAAGCAGTCCGGACAGAAGAATTTCCCATAAAGTAATACCCGGGATTACTTTTCCTTCTGGAGAAAGGGAAAAACAGACCGCACAGACAATCAGTATCCCGGTTGTAATAAATACAAACCACTTGATAAACTCCTGTAATTTTATCATGATTTTATTCATTCCCTCACCTCCCTAAATTCCAAGCTTTTTCTTCATCTCTGCAACGTAGCGCCGGGATATCAGCATCTTTTCGCCGTTTTTTAAGACTGCCTCAAAGCGTCCGTTAAACAGCGGCCTTAAATACGATATTTTTGACAAATGTATAATTGAAGATTTCGATATCCGCAGAAAATCCTGGCTGACCAGCTCTTCTTCCAATTCATATAATTTTTTGCGGACTTCATATACCTCTTTTGCACAGTATGCAAATACCCGGTTATCTACTGATTCAAAATAATAGATATCTTTGACCGGCAGTATCAGTATCCCCTGGCCAGAATAGACTGTCAGTGTTCCCTTTCCGGCTTTTATTGCATAAATAAGCTCCAAAAGCTCTTCATCCAGCGTCCTGCAGCGGATGATAATCTCCTCTTCCTCGCCCTGCTGTGGTGTTTCAATTGTAATTTTCATTGCATGCTCCAGTAATAAAGTCTATCTGTCTGTTTTTTTGCGATATTTTATAAGTCCTGCTGCTATCATAAGAAACATTATGCCAAAAATCAAGAGCAGGAATAAATCTGCCTGTATTCCGGCCTTTTTATCAAAAACAGTCAAATCAATGCCCATCATCTCCCGATAAGTCTGAACCATTTCTTCCGGGGCATTTTCAAAAGCCGTATTCAGCATATCTTTTGTCATAACATCCCGAAACATTGCCGCTCCATAGATAACCGGCGTACATTTCATAAAACTGCCGACACTCTGCGAAAGCTCCCCAATCGGAAGATAAATCCCTCCTAAAAATCCTGTCAGAGTTCCAGCAACGGTTCCAAACCCGCTCCATGCCCCTTCTGACTTTACCAAAACAGCAGCCGCATACATAAAAGACGCATAAGCAAATGAGTTCACCATGATAAATCCTGTCAGCTGCACATGCGTAACAGCCGGATACCACTCCATCCCTTTGATAACGCCATAGATTTCTGTAAGAAACAGCGTCAGCAGGCAGATAATAACCGATGCCGCCCATGCCGCCAGAACATAGCTCACAGCAATTGCCATTCTGCTTACCGGAGCTGTATAAATCGAATGAATCCTTCCGCTTGTTTTATCCCTTATCATCGACGCAAGTGCCGAAAGCGTGACACTCACTGCATTGATAGAAATAATTCCGGCAAATGTCCATGACAGCACAAGCAGCTCCGCATTCTTTTTATCAGCCGCAGCATCACGTCCCGGCAGCTTAGCAAGCATAGCTGTAACAGCTTCCATATGTGTGTCTCCCAAAAACAGTGTCATAAGCGCAATCACAATTATCATGGACAAAAGCGAAAAAAACACCGCGCCCCTGTCTCTGAAATACAATTTCAAGTTTCTGCCTGTCATCATTCTAATCTGCCCTGTCATTGTTCTCCCCTCCTGTCTTCTTCCCCGACTGCATTCAAAAACACATCATCCATATTGCCCTGAATAACTTCAAACCCATCCACCTTATCCTTTATGGCCGCTATCAGCTCAGCCGCTTCCAGTGTGGATTTTAACAGTATTTCTGCTCCTTTGCTTTTCAGCCGTGTCATCCTTTGACTCCTGCCCAGTGCCTGTGCAATCTCATCCCATTTCTCATTTAAAAAATATAATCTTAATTTATCTGATGCATATTTTTCCTTTAATTCAAATGCCGTCCCGGATGTAATGATTTTTCCGTGGTCCAGTATAATAATATTGTCAGCTTCAGCCGCTTCTTCCATATAATGCGTTGTTAAAAATACTGTTATTTTTTCATTTTTCTGCAGCTCCTGCACCGCTGCCCAGACATCCTGGCGTGTTGCCGGGTCTAATCCGGTCGTCGGTTCATCCAGAAACAGAATCTCCGGCGTATGCATAAGCGCCGCCGCAATCTCACATCTGCGTTTCTGTCCGCCTGACAGAGTCCTGTACTTCTTCTTCATAATTTCATCCAGTTTTAAAATTTCACACAGACGCCTCAGCTGCTGCAGCGCCCCCTTTTTCGATGCCCCATGGAGCACGCCTCTGCAAATGAGATTTTCCTTTACGGTGAGTATGTCATCCAGACAATTCTGCTGGTATACAATACCGATTCTCCGCCGGATATCCTCATCCTCCTTCCCAATCGTGTATCCGCACAGCCGGGCATTTCCTTCATCCGGTGCTATCAGTGTGGAAAGCATATGAATGGTGGTCGATTTTCCGGCCCCGTTCACACCTAGAAATCCAAGCAGACTGCCGCGGGCGACGCTGAATGAAATGTGGTCTACTGCTTTGAAGCTGCCGTATGTTTTTGTGAGATTCTGTACATTTATAATATCCATATGCGGTGTATCCTCCTTTTTATTTTAGAGATTTTATAAGTATGATATCGTAATTTTTATGTTTAGCAAGGGGATGCGGGGCAAGATGCAGGAATTAAGAGGTAAGGTGCGCGGGTTATTTTTTTGGAGGGGTGGATGGCTGTGAGGCGGTGTTTCTTTCGGGACGCTGGGCGGAGAAAGGTTTTCCTTCGGAGGTTCCGCTTCCAAAAAGCAGGAAGTTCTAAGTTTTCTGCGGCGGGGCTTGTGGCAGCGGACGGACCGGCGCCTGATGCCCTGGCGGTTTTGGCTGGATTTACACGGTGGCACTGGCAGGCGCCTTTTGGGGACTTCAAAGATTTATAAATTTGTAAGCAGTGTGTCCCCAAATCCTGGGTGTTGAGCAGAAAACTAAGAACTTCCAGCTTT
>CANDJC010000168.1 GCA_947384955.1 uncultured Eubacterium sp.
GTCCGCAGCCACAGCCTTGCCGCAGAAAACTTAGAACTTCCTGCTTTTTGGAAGCCGCACATCCGAAGGAAAAAATTTCTCCATCCAGCGTCCGTTCAGCCACTCCCCTCCCCCCCCTGAAAAATCCCCTCGAAAGAAATTCGTAAGATTTCGTCAAGAGTTTTGAAAATCCCGCCTGCTATAATGATATTACGAAAACAGCAATCCACCCAGACACGAAAGGAGCCGTATATGTCTTATATCATACAAACAGACCGCCTGTGCAAAACAATAGCCGGAAAGCAGCTGGTAACGAATGTGAATATTCATGTAAAGAAAGGGGAAATATATGGGTTTTTAGGACCCAACGGAGCCGGAAAAACGACCGTGATGAAGATGATTACAAATCTCTGGAAACCGACAAGCGGTACGATTATACTTTTTGATAAACCGCTGCTGCCAGATTCTTATGAAGTATTAAAGCGTATGGGAAGCATCATTGAATTTCCTGCATTTTATGAACAGTTAAGTGTCAGAGAGAATCTGAATCTGCACTGTGAATATATGGGATATTACAAAAAAGGGAGCGTCAGCGAGACTTTGGAAATGCTGAGTCTTTCGGATGCCGCTGATAAACCGGTCAAAAGCTGTTCGCTTGGCATGAAACAGCGCCTTGGAATTGCGCGTGCGATTTTAAGCAGGCCTGAACTGGTTATCCTGGACGAACCGGCAAACGGCCTGGACCCTGCCGGAATGAAGCAGATTCGGGACTTATTCAGAATGCTCAGCAGTGAATATGGCATGACTCTGATGATATCGAGCCATCTTCTTACGGAAATCGAAAGCATTGCTGATACGGTCGGAGTCATCAGCCATGGTAAAATGATAAAAGAAATCGCGATGAAAGAAATCGCAGAAATGAATTCCGCCTATATAGAACTCATTGTAGAAAATACGAAACAGGCTTCCTTTGTGCTTTCCGATAAGCTGCACCTTTCGAATTTTAAAATCATGGATGATTCCAAAATCCGCATTTATGAGCGCGGCCTGAAAACACAGACTGTTTTAAAAGAACTGACAGATAACAGTGTGAATATTATTTCTATCCGGCAGCATACAGAAACGCTGGAAGATTATTTTCTAAAAATGACTGGAGAAGCATGATAAAACATAAAATTAATTCCTAATTATAAAACGCTGGAGGTATCGTACATGTTAAAATTAATCAGACTTGAATGGAGAAAAAATAAGATTGGAAAATATATCCGGGGCGCCGTTTTTATGGCCGCGGCGCTTGGATTATTTCTATTTGCACTGGCTTT
The DNA here is from genome assembly GCA_947384955.1 of uncultured Eubacterium sp. Taxonomy (GTDB): domain Bacteria; phylum Bacillota; class Clostridia; order Lachnospirales; family Lachnospiraceae; genus Eubacterium_J. Next base: position 1,302 of record CANDJC010000168.1, read on the forward strand.
TTTCGGTATCGCAGATGACACGGACGGAACGCTGGATGCAGCGCCCGGAGCTGATATGATTTCATCAGCCATTGAACTTTTTACCAGTATCGCATTCCTGATTTATACAAGTGTAATGCTGGCTTCTTTTATCATAAGCTCCTATAAAAACAAAACCATGAACATTATGTTTTCTTACCCTGTCAGACGTCAGAAAATACTGGCTTCCCAGATGGCCGCCGTATGGATTTTTAACTTTGCGGCGCTTATTTTAACCAAACTGGTTATTTATCTGAGTATTTTTGCCGGAGCACATTTTATGCCGTCGTCCTTTGCCATTGATTTTGATATCAGCAGTCTGTCTTTTTATATCCAGCTGATTTTAAAATCCGCAGTCACTGTAAGCATGAGCTTTATTGCTCTGTTTGCAGGAATGCGCATGAAATCATCAAAAGCAGCTATTGTAACTTCTTTTATACTGATTTTTTTTACACAGGCAGGCATTGGTGATTTTACCTTATCAGATAATGCAGCATTTCCTGTGATTCTGACTGTGATATCGTTTGGTTTTGCCATACTTTCCATCTGCCATGCAGAAACCAGAGATTTAATGTAAAAAAACAGAAATTAACGGAGGATGCATTAAGAAAGAGCTGTTTTGCATGGAAGCTGCCACACTAAGCAGACTATGTATTTTTCTTAGTACGGCAGCCCAGTTTTGACAGTTCTTTAAACGCGGCCCTCTTCTATTGTAATGATTTTTTCCATAGCATCCGTTCTTCCTGTTTTCAGCACCCGGAATGCCGGATAATCATCGCTGTTTGTTAAAAGCACTGCTGTAGTGGTGTGATAGCCCGCAGCCTTTATTTTTTCGATATCAAAGGTCATGAGCTTTTGTCCTGCTGTTACCCTGTCTCCTTGTGAAATAAGCAGTTGAAATCCATCCCCTTTCATATTTACCGTATCGACGCCGACATGAATCAGTACCTCCATCTCTCCCGGCCCGGTGATTCCAACTGCATGACAGGTATCTGTCACGGAAGAAATCACGCCGTCAAACGGTGCTGACACTTCTCCGGTTTCCGGCTCGATTCCCACGCCGTCGCCCAGAATCCCGGAAGCAAATGTTTCGTCCGGTATTTCTTCCCTTCTGATTACCGTTCCTTTCACTGGCGCAAAAATAGATTTTTCCGCAGCATTTGCACTCTCCGCTGTATGACTCTGCGCAGCCTTTTCTGCTTTCGCCGCATGGCCCTGTACAGCCTTTTCTGCCTTCGCTGCATGGCTCTGTACAGCATCCTGGGCTTCCTGCGGCTCTTCCTTCCAGACAAACCACGTCAGCACAAACGAAACTGCAAAGGATACAGCCAGCACAATCGCATACTGAAGCGTATAATCAAGCGTAATCAAAAACCCAGGGAGCCCGGTTACGCCATAAGACGTCGCTCCGATATGAAACAGCGAGCCAAGGAGCGCTCCTGCTGCGCCTCCTGCAATGCCGCAGATTAACGGCTTTCCAAATCTTAAATTCACACCGAATATCGCCGGTTCTGTAATTCCTAAAGCAGAAGATATGGAGGAAGGAATTGCCACTGACTTTGTTTTCATATTTTTCGCTTTCAGTCCGACCGCAAGGCAGGCTGCGCCCTGTGCAAAGTTTGCTGCTGACGCAATCGGCATCCAGATATTCAGCCCGCCTTCTGCGGAAAGCATTCCTGCCTCTATGACATTGTACATATGATGAATGCCGCATACCACCGTCAGCGGATACAGCCCGCCCATAATCATAGCCCCGATGCCGTATCCGACCGTAATAATCCATCCGGCAAAATCCAGAACATAGTTTTCCGCTGTAGAAAATACCGGGCCAATCAGTCCTAATGTTATAAAAGATGTCGCAAGCACGGTACACAGAGGCGTTACAAATAAGTCAATCATCTCCGGGACATGCTGGTGCAGCCATTTTTCAATCCTGCTCATCAGCCATACCGCAATGACCACCGGAATCACATGCCCCTGGTAGCCTACCTGGCGGATTGGAAATCCAAACAGATGCCATACCGGAATATCCTCAGCGGCCATCGTTCCTACAGACCATGCATTCAAAAGGTTCGGATGAATCATAACCATTCCGATTACCGCCCCGAGAAAGATATTTCCGCCAAATACTCTTGCCGCAGATACTGCTATCAGAATCGGCAGAAATGTAAAGGCTGTATTTGCCATCATATCTAAAATGCCGTACCAGTCGCCTTCTGCAAAGGAAGGAATCGCTTTGCCAAGAGCCTCCACCAGGCCCATCATCAGGCCGGAAGCTACGATTGCCGGAAGAATCGGTACAAATACATCGCCCAGCGACTTAATCATCCGTTTGAACACCGGCTGCTTTGCCGCCGCGGCGGCTTTGACATCTTCTTTCGTAGCTGCCGTCATCCCGCTGACTTTTAAAAACTCATCGTATACTTTATTGACCGTCCCGGTTCCGATAATCAGCTGCAGCTGCCCGTTGTTGCTGAATACGCCTTTGACTCCGTCAATATTTTCCAGCTTTTTCATATCAATTTTGCTGTTGTCCACAGTAACCAGCCGAAGCCTTGTGGCACAATGCGCTGCACTGACCAGATTTTCCCTGCCTCCGAGATTTTCAAAAATCTCTTTTGCGCATTTTGCATAGTCCATTGCCATTTTCATTCCCCGCTTTCTTGATTTATTGATATCGATTTCACTTTCTGTATTATTTATAACACTAATATTTATCTATGTAAACTGGCAATTACGACAAATTTTTCCATCTGATTTTGTGCAAAATAGTGATATCGATTTCACTCCTGGCAAAAAAATAAGCGCTGCATGCTTTTAAGCCCGCTGCTATTCATCTGCCAGATGATATTTTAAAAATGCCTGCTTAATTCCGTCATCCTTTACGGACGGACAAATATCATCTGCTCTTTTTTTCAATTCCTCACTGCCGTTTTGCATGCAGATACTAAGAGCTGCGGTCTCTAACAGTTCCAAATCGTTCATGCTGTCTCCGAATGCGGCTGTATGTTCAAGCGGAATATCCAGCCATTCACAGACACGCCTGAGCGCCCTGCCTTTATCGAATTCTTTTGTTGTAATTTCACCATTGATATATCCGTTTTTATTTCCTTCCTGAATGCAGAAATTAAATTCCGATGAAAGTTCAGACTTTGCTTTCAGCATTTGCTCAATTGTCTGGCTCATTATCACAATCTTATACGCCGGCTCCCCGCGGTATTCGCTCATCGGACGTATATTCAGCGACTTTTCAATCTGCTCCCGCCATCTTAGCATCTCACTGTTGCTTCCCTCTGATGCATGCGCGCGGAGAAATTCCTTCAGTCCCTCATCTGTATAAGAGCCGTCCATGCATTCCACGGTTCGGAATATACCGTTCTTTTTTAATACTTCCATTGCAGTCTGCTTCTGCGTTTCTGTCATCGGGCAGTCATAAATCACTTTGCTGCCGCATGCAATATAGCCTCCCGAGCTTGCTACAATTCCGTCAAACTCATGCACAAGCAGAGGTTTTAGCATGTCATAATTCCTGCCTGTACATAAAAACACCAGATGCCCCTCTTTCCTTGCCTGCTGCACAGCCCAGACAGCTGAAGGCGGCACGTCATTGCTGCCCGGCTCTGTCAGCGTGCCGTCAATGTCCAGAAAAATTGCTTTTCTTATCTTTTCCTGTTTCATGCTTAATCTCCTTTTATTCTATTTGTATTTTATTTGTATTTTATTTGTATTTTATTTTTTACCCGCAAAGGCAGGACTCCCGCATCCTGCCTTCGCTGCGAGGTTCATATCCGGCTGGTGCCAGACTGCTTCGTCAGCCGGCTGATTCCATTTCAAATTCCTCTTCACCTCCCCGATATATAAACGGCTGAATTTTATCAATAATTACCGTGTCTTTTGATGAATAACGCAGCGATAACGGTTTGGACAGATCCAGCGCAAATACTCCGAGTATGGATTTCGCATTCACAACTCTCTGCCCAGAGCCCAGATCAAAATGTGTTTCAAACTTTTCAATAATTTTTACAAACTGTTCTACCTGCTTTACGTCTTTAAATTTGACATTCACCTGCTGCATGAAAACCCTCCTTACTTCCTTTATTTGGCTGCCGATATGTTATCGATTTCATTTTCCGAAACATATCATACCCGTTTGCCAGATTTTTGTAAATTGGCATTTCATATAATTTTATATTCAATTTTTTGTGCGTTTTGATGAAATCCATTTCAGACAAGAATTTAAACACCCTTTGCGATATTTAAAAGAATCCTTGACACAAACATTCCATTCTCTACGGCAAATTCTGCCTCCCCGTTGTAAAAAGAAACGACTTTCAGAATGCTTAAAATCCCTGTTCCGCCTCCCTCCGGCAGCCCGTGTTTTAGTTTTACATCCAGGGCACATGTGTTTTTACACTGGACAACCATCTTCCTTCCTTTTCTCATAACCGATATATAAATCTTTTTGTCTTCCGCCCCGCACGCCGTGCATCCGTGAATGGCATTTTCAAAAAGATTGGCAATCACAGCTACCAGGTCAATATCCTGAACCGCAATCTTCCCTTTCACATTTACGCGCATGGTCACCTGAATCTGTTCTTCTCTTGCACGTTTGGCATAAACATATAAAATACTGTTAATCGTTTCATTGCAGCAGATACATTCGGAAAAATCCTGAAACTTGCGGCTTTCAATCTCCTCCCGGTACTTCTTTACATAAGAAAGAAGTTTGTCTTTTTCATCATTCTGAATGTATTCTTCTATTAAAAGACAGTGATGCCTGACATCATGGCGAATCCTGTCTAACTCCTCCTTTGACTCTTTCATAAAATCCAGCTGGCGTTTTATCAGCCGTTCATTCGTCTGCAGCAGCTCCTTTTCTACCTGATAGCGCCGCTCCTTTCCCCTGTGCAGATAAACCTGAAATACCAGGTACTGAATCACCCCCGCCAAAAAAAACAGGATGGATGTACGCACAATACGCATCCTGGAAAGCTCCCGCGTGCCCGGCCAGAATGCCGTCAAAGCCGCAATCAGAATCGATAACGCTGTTGTCACTCCGCTAAACCAGTCCATTTCTTCACGCAGATAATCAATGCCGTCCAGGAAATTCTTTCTGACCCTGGCTGTAATCAGCCATATAACCGCTATCGTTAGAAGAATGCGCACAAAAATGTCTGCCCAGATATTTCCCGCAAAATAAAGCCGTGCGATATCAATACCGGCAAATACAGTCAGCGATAACAGATAAAATCCCAGCGCCAGCTTATACATGGCCAGATACAAAGTATCCCCGCTCATAAATATGCAGAAAAACCCTACTGCCAGAATGGAACACATGCCCGAAAAACGTATATAGCTTTCTTGATAAAGCAGATACCAGAAGCTAAACGCCGCTGTCGCAGACATTCCGAACATAATATAACCGCATACTGTTTTTTTCACAGAATACCTCGTCCGGTCCAGCAGCAGAAACACTGTCATCATCAGCACCGCTCCTATGCTGTTTCTAAGAGCCGCAATCCAAAATGAACCCCCTAGCATCTTTCCTGTACCCCTTTTCCATCAGTATAAATCTTCGAAGTCTTCGTTTTCCTGTCTGCCTGTGCCATATTTTTCCTCCAGAATATCGAATAAATAAATGACCGCCGTATAAACCCCAAAATAAACTATCGGGATAAACAGATATTCTCCTCCTGCCGCCTGATAGCCTCTGTGTTCGAATGCATAGCTTATCGCCCAGTTTCCTGCCTGAAATGCCGCAGCCATTGCAAGCAGCGCTGCAAAAAACTGCCGGAAAAACTCCCTCATCATAGCTCTTCTCCTTTGGCCTGCTGTTTCTGTCTGACTCAGCATAGCAGAATTCTGCTTCTTTTTAAAGTATGCGGGCACGCTTTGCATGTTTTCAGGAATCTTTTGTTTTTGGAAAAGTACACAAAAAAAGCCTGAATTTCATAAAGAAACCGGGCTTTTAAACCTTATTCATATGTTACTACAATAGGAAGCCTCGCTCCCATCCGGCTTAACAGTTCATTGCTGATGCTGCCTGCTTCCCCCGCAGTCTCAGGAGCCGTCGCCCCTTCTTCTTTTGTACCAATCAAAACCGCAGTATCCCCCACCGCGGCATCCGGCACGTCTGTGATATCCACAGCCAGCTGGTCCATGCAGATGCGTCCGATAACCGGTACCCGGTGCTTTCGAATACTCACGTCTGCCTTTCTGCCAGACAGGCTTCTGGGATACCCGTCTCCATATCCGGCCGGAAGAATGGCAATCCGGCTGTCACGGCTGGCTGTAAAGCTCCTTCCATATCCTATGCTGCTGCCTTTTTTTACTAAACGTATCAGCACAATCCGGCTTTTTAATGAAAGCACCGGCTGCAAATCCAGTTTCAGCTTCGTTTCATCCTGTGCGCTGCTGAGCACTCCGTACAGCGCAATCCCAGCCCTTACATAATCACAGGACAGCTCCGGATAGTTCAGCAGGCCGTAACTGCTTTGGATATGCAGTTTGGGAAGCGTAATGCCGGATTTTTTTAATGCATCTGCAAGACTGTAAAAACTGGCAGTCTGCTTTTTTGTAAAAGAAATATCGTCCGCCTTCCTGCTGTCGGCACAGCATAAATGCGTATACATTCCGCACACATGAAGATGTTCCATGGCAAACACTTCCCTGACACCGGAGACGTCTTCTGCCGGTATTCCCATCCTGTGCATGCCGGTATCGATTTTAATATGCACGTTCAGCGGCTGCCCCTGCCTGTTTAATTCCCTGGCGTAATCTAAATCAATGACCGTCTGTATCAGGTCATATCTGACCAGCTGCGGCACCCGCCTGGCATCGGTGTGTCCGAGAATCAGTATCTCTCCGCGAATGCCGGATTCCCTAAGCTGGATGCCTTCCTCAATGACGGCTGCCGCAAAAGCTGTCACACCCATCTGATTTAAATGTGACGAGATTTCAGCCGCCCCGTGTCCATACGCTCCTGTTTTTACAACCGCCATCAGTTTACAGTGCGGCGGCATTGCCTTTGTCAGCTCCTGCACGTTGTGCCTCAGATGACGGATGTTCACTTCTATCCATGTACGGTCTGTTTTCCACTCTGTATTTCCCATTTTTCACTTTCCTTTTTTCACATGACACTGCGCTCAGCGCTTTCCTTCATATTTCTCTCGATAATGCGCACTGGCTGCGGCACTACGGTACTTCCGCCCGGAATATCGGTGCTGACTACTGCTCCCGCGCCGATTTTGACATTGCTCCCGATTTTAATTCCTCCAATTATCACAGCGCCGGCGCCAATCAGACAGTTTTCTCCGATAACCGGAGCTTTTCTGTTAACCTCTCCGATTGTTACATTCTGATAAATCCAGCAGCCGCTTCCAATCCTTGCATATCTTGAGATAAAAATCCCGTGCAGACCGTGCGGAAGCGACAGCTCACCTTCTATCACAGCATCCGGCCCGATATATCCTCCGTGGCGGTGTGCGCTGCGGCTTAGCAGAAATGTCAGAATATCGTGCAAAAATCCGCCGGATATTTTTTTCTGCAGCTGATACAGACGCCAGAATGTACCCAGACTGTTTCCTCTTGAATATTCGATTATTTTTCTTCTTATGCTCATAACACATGGATTCCTTTCAAAACCAGTATGCTTCCATTGCTGCTGTTTCATTCTGCTTTCAGATAAGACAAAACGCCGCATACTCCTCTAATGCCATGCCTTTTTTTGTCATTATTTCTGCATGAGGAGTTCCCACATACCGAAAATGCCACGGTTCATACGCAATGCCGGTTATTTCCTCCTTATCCCTGCCATAACGCTCCACAAAGCCAAACTCCGGCGCTGCCTTTCGAAATTCCCCGCAGATGCCGTCATAAGGAAAATACGGTCTTATAAAATCAATCTCTCCCTGATTCAGCCCAAGGTCAATGGCAAGGCCTGTCTGGTGCTCGCTGCAGCCTGGAAGTGCTACATATTTTCTGGTAAACGCTTCTCCGTTTTCTTTCCGTGATTTTTCATAAATATCCTCCTGTTCTTCCATTGTACGGTAGCCGCTGACTGGTACAATGGCGTCTTTGGCAGCAGACGCTTCCAGAAGTCTTTTTAATGCACGGGCTGCCTCCCGCCTGAGAAGAATCTTCGGGTGCGCATCGTCAACAGGGGTTAAATCTGTGATATTCTGCCTGCTAAGCGGATGTGAAGCATTTACTAATATAAGTGTGTTAGAATTTTTTATGCATTTTCCGGGATGCTGAATTGTTTTTTCGGTCAATGGCATGTCATAATCCTCGCTTTCTCTTTTTGGCATTAATAATGATTAGTGTTCACTTCTGGGGGTCATCTGACGTATAGAAGTGTTGATGGCGGGCGGTTTTTTTGGGGGGTGGTTCTTTCGGGACGCTGGACGGAGAAATTTTTTCCTTCGGATACTCCGCTTCCAAAAAGCAGGAAGTTCTAAGTTTTCTGCGCCGGGGCTGTGGCTGCG
>CANDJC010000169.1 GCA_947384955.1 uncultured Eubacterium sp.
AAAAAGGTTATATTAGAGATATACGTGTATTGAATACAATTTGTAACGCTACAGAAGAACGGCAGAATGAAGCAGCAAGTCTGGCAGAAACTTCCGATATTATGATTGTCATTGGAGGAAGGAGCAGTTCGAATACGCAGAAACTGTATGAGATATGCAAAGAAGAATGTGCAAATACTTACTATATACAGACCGCGGCCGATTTACATTTAGTGCATGAAGGTCGCATTGATAACGTAGGTATTACCGCAGGGGCTTCTACCCCAAAGAAAATTATTGAGGAGGTTCAAAAGTATGTCAGAACAAAGCTTTGAACAAATGTTGGAAGAATCTTTTAAAACAATAAGGAACGGGGAGGTTGTTGAAGGTACTGTTATCGATGTAAAACCAGACGAAATCGTGCTTAATATCGGTTACAAGTCAGATGGTATCATTACCCGCAGTGAATACACCAACGAACCAAACGCCGACCTGACTACCCAGGTTGAGGTAGGCAGCACCATGGAAGCAAAAGTTTTAAAAGTAAACGACGGTGACGGGCAGGTACTGTTAACGTACAAACGCCTTGCCGCAGAAAAAGGAAGCAAGAGATTAGAAGAAGCATTTGAAAATCAGGAAGTGTTAACCGCAAAAGTAGCCCAGGTATTAAACGGCGGCCTGAGTGTTATCGTAGACGAAGCAAGGGTATTTATCCCTTCCAGTCTCGTATCCGATGTCTTCGAAAAAGACCTGTCCAAATATGACGGCCAGGAGATTGAATTTGTCATTACCGAATTCAATCCAAAGAGAAGACGGATTATCGGTGACCGCAAGCAGCTTTTGGCAGCAAAGAAGGAAGAACTTCGCAAGGCATTGTTTGAAAGAATCAATGTCGGCGATGTAATCGAAGGCACAGTCAAAAATGTAACAGACTTCGGCGCATTTATTGACTTAGGCGGTGCAGACGGACTGCTTCATATTTCGGAAATGTCCTGGGGCCGTGTAGAAAGCCCGAAGAAGGCATTTAAAGTCGGCGATGTCGTAAAAGTATTTATCAAAGACATCAACGACACAAAGATTGCCCTGAGCATGAAATTCCCGGAGGATAATCCTTGGAATAACGCAGCCGAAAAATTCGCTGCAGGGACTATTATCAGCGGCAGGGTTGCAAGAATGACAGACTTCGGCGCATTTGTAGAATTGGCGCCTGGCATTGACGCACTGCTGCATGTATCGCAGATTTCAAAAGAGCATATCGACAAGCCGTCTGACGTATTAAAGACGGGACAGGTAATTGAAGCTAAAATTGTAGATTTCAATGAAGCAGAGCGCAAAATAAGCCTGAGCATGAAAGCGCTGATTCAGGATGAAGAAGCGCAGGCAAAGGACGAAGAATAAGCAGCGAAGGCTGAAGATACGAAATTTTAATTACAGCATATAGGCAGCGCTGCTGTTTATATGCTGTTTTTATCAAGAATATTTCACATGGGAGTCTAGCCGTATGTTTGAAAATTATGAAAAATTTAAAAAAGACGTTTTGACTTTAACAAAAATTGACTTAAACTGCTATAAAGAAAAGCAGATGAAACGCCGGATTGATACACTCATCGGTAAGACGAAAGCAAAATCTTATGATGAATATGTGTCGCTTTTAAAGACGGATAAAAATGTTTTGGAACAGTTTGTAAATTTTCTGACCATTAATGTTTCCGAATTTTACCGAAATCCTGACCAGTGGCAGATTTTAGATAAAAAAGTATTTCCGGAGCTGATTCAGAAATTCGGCAAAAACCTCAAAATATGGAGTGCGGCATGTTCCACAGGAGATGAGCCGTATTCGCTTGTGATGGCGCTGTCAAAGCATATTCCGCTGAACCAGATACATATTCTTGCTACCGATATTGATAAACAGGTACTGGAAAAGGCCCGTGTGGGACTCTATAACAGAAAGAGTATCGCGAACGTGCCGGATGACCTGAAGAAGAAATATTTCAAAGAAATCGGAGGCTCTTACCAGATTTCGGACGAAATTAAAAAGCGCGTGGAATTTAAAGAACACAATCTGCTGCGGGATGCCTATCCGACAGGATGCGACATGATTGTATGCAGAAATGTTGTGATTTATTTTACCGATGACGCGAAACAGGAAATCTATATTAAGTTTAACCAGGCGCTGAAAAATAACGGTATTTTGTTTATCGGCAGTACAGAACAGATTATGAATTATAAAGAGCTTGGCTATGAAAGGTCTTCGTCATTCTTCTTTATTAAGGGAGCAAAATAATGAGCAGAAAAAAGCAGGACAGCCAGGGGGAATTGAAAACAGCACGAAAGATTACGCCCGGTAAAATACTGGCGCTTGTGATTGCGGCGGCAGTCATTATTTATCTGTCTTTTTCTGTACATGTGTTTTATAATTTTATCAGATTAATGATTACGAATCCGGATTCCGGAAAGAGTGAGGTTTCATCTTTACAGCTGTATGAATCCGCAGCTGTAAGTCCGGCAGCAGATTTATCGGATTTTATGCCGGAGGAATCTTTCTGATTTTTAAGCCGGAGACAGGAAAAGCCGCGGAGAATGGAAAAGCCATTTTATGCGGCTTTTTTTTCGCAGATTTCTGATGGAATGCTGTTTTTAAGGCACGGGCATGCTGAAAGCCGGTTTATGCATAGATTTGGAGTGAAAGGAGGCATGGCAGATGGGTGACAGCGGCTTTGTTCTGGCATTTGAGGAAAAGTCAGAGCCGGAATATATACTGATGAATAAAAATGTGAAAATTGCGGCGTTTTATATCAATGATGTGCTTGATACAATTTTTGTTACGGAGCAGTATGTAAAACTGCCATACTGGATTGAGGATATAGGTGCATTTATTAGAAACCGCCGTGCACCAAAGCACAGAGAGAATATGGCCCGTCTTTTGAAGGAAAGCGGCTGCGATACGCTGCGCGGATTTCTTGATATTACGCATGCGCTGTCGTTAGTGGATACGTTCTGGGTACGGCCGGCTGAAAGCAGGCTGACCTGGGAGAAAGTATCCTTATATACGCACAGATTTAACGAGGTGATTGCAAAAACTGCGTTTGAGGGCGGCCTGCATGGAAGAGAGCTTTCAACCACCAGCCCGGAATACGGAACGGACGGGTCATTTGCCAAATGCTGGATTCGCGAAAACGGAGTAATACGGATGCTAAAACGCGGCAGTTCGGGAGCGGCAAATGCAGGGTTAGAACCGTATTCAGAATATTATGCGTCTCAGATTATCAGAGAATTTACAGATGAATATGTATCATATGACCTGAGGACAGTTAATGGCAGGGTGTGTTCGGTATGCGATATTTTTACATCAGAATCGCTGGGCTTTCTGCCATTTGATTCAGTAAGCACACGCAATACGGATATTATAAGGGTTTTAAACAAAGCGAAAGAATACGGCCTCGAATCCAGCTTCCGGCGGATGTTTGTGATTGATGCTGTAATTCTGAATGAAGACCGGCATAAAAATAACTTTGGATTTCTGGTAGAAAATGATTCGCAGAAAATTGCCGGCATGGCGCCTTTGTTTGACCACAATATATCGCTGCTGCCATATGCAATGGAAGATGACTTTGAAGACATCGATAAATATCTGGAAATAAAAGGCCCGCGCATTGGCAGTGACTGGATACCGGCTGCAGCGGCATGCCTGGATTCGGGCATGCGCAAAAAACTGATTCAGCTTTCTGATTTTAAATTCCAAAAGCATCCGAAATACAATCTGCCGGACTGGAGGCTGGAGGCACTGGAGCGTATTATTCAGCAGAATATCAAAAAGATTTTACAGTTTCGTTTAAAATGATAAAGAAGGACTGAAAGATTTTATGAACGCAGACTGATAACAGGAAGATACGAAAAAGGGGGCTTGAAACTGTCCCCTTTTTAACTGCTTAGCTGTCCTCAATCCCTTTCTGTGTCCGGTCAATCATTTTTTCGATTAATTCTTCGGCTTTTTCAAAATCCTTTTCTTTGATTGCCTTTTCCAGTTCTTTCTGGTTTTCTAACTGTTCTCTAAGAAAACTTTTGAATACTGGCATATCGTTCACTTGTTCTCCTTTCTCCATTTCGGGCTGTTCGTCCTTTATTTCTGAACAATTATATTATAGCAGGTCTGCTGCTATTTGTATACACTATTTTCAGGTAATCTTTGTCAGAGAAAGGCCGCCCTTTTTCGTATCTTCCTGTTACCAGTTTGTAACACCCTGTCCGGACTGTTACAAAAAGTTTTATGAAAACCTGCCGTCAGACCAGAAAATTTATTGACATTCCCGGCGAATGTGCTAGAATAAGACCTGTGTGAGTATATCGATTCAGAAAAAAGGATGGTCATCACAATGAGAAAACAGGCATTATCGTTATTAGTAGAAAACACTTCCAGCGTACTAAGCCATGTATCCGGTCTGTTCAGCAGGCGTGGTTATAATATTGACAGCATTTCTGCAGGAGTAACGGCGGACCCGAGATATACAAGAATTACGATTGTATCGAGCGGGGACAGGCTTATTTTAGAACAGATAGAAAACCAGCTGGCGAAACTGGAGGATGTACTGGATATTAAGAAGCTGGAGGCGGGAAGCTCTGTCACAAGAGAGCTGATTTTAGTAAAGCTCCGTGTCCAGGAATCCAGCCGGCAGGAAATTTTAAGCGTGATTGAAATCTTCCGCGGCAAAGTCGTAGATGTCACGCGCGATTCCATGGTGATTGAGCTGACAGGAAACCAGGACAAGCTGAGTGCCTTTTTAGACCTGGTATCCGGCTTTGAAATCCTTGAACTTGCTAGAACCGGAATAACTGGCTTAACCAGAGGTTCTTCCGATGTTACATATTTAGAATAATTTTTAGGAGGCTAAAAAATGGCAAACAAAATTTATTATCAGGAAGACTGCAATCTTTCACTGTTAGACGGCAAGACGATTGCAATCATTGGCTATGGCAGCCAGGGACATGCGCATGCGTTAAATCTTAAGGATTCAGGATGCAATGTAATCATTGGCTTATATGAAGGCAGCAAGTCAAAGGAAAAGGCGCAGGCACAGGGACTGAAAGTATATAATACAGCAGAAGCTGCAAAACTGGCTGATATCATTATGATTCTGATTAATGATGAAAAGCAGGCAGATATGTATAAAAACGACATTGAACCGAACTTAGAGCCAGGCAATATGTTAATGTTTGCACATGGTTTTAATATCAATTACGGGACCATTGTACCGCCAAAGGATGTTGACGTTACGATGATTGCGCCTAAGGGACCGGGACATACCGTACGCTCTGAATATCAGGAAGGAAAAGGTGTTCCGTGCCTGGTGGCTGTAGAACAGGATGCTACCGGCAAGGCGCTTGACCTCGCACTTGCTTATGCACTCGGAATCGGCGGCGCAAGAGCAGGCGTTTTGGAAACTACCTTCCGTGTAGAAACAGAGACAGACCTTTTCGGCGAGCAGGCTGTTTTGTGCGGCGGTGTATGCGCACTGATGCAGGCTGGCTTTGAGACATTATGCGAAGCAGGGTATGACCCGAGAAATGCATATTTTGAATGTATCCATGAGATGAAGCTGATTGTAGATTTGATTTATCAGTCCGGTTTTGAAGGAATGCGTTATTCGATTTCGAATACAGCAGAATACGGCGACTATGTAACCGGACCTAAGATTATTACAGATGATACGAAGGCAGCGATGAAGAAAATCCTTGCAGACATTCAGGACGGTTCTTTTGCAAAAGAATTCCTTCTGGATATGTCTCCGGCAGGCCGTCAGGTTCATTTCAAGATGATGAGAAAGAAAGCAGCAGAACATCCGGCAGAGCAGGTTGGCAAAGAAGTGCGCAAGCTGTACAGCTGGAATGATGAAAACAGCAAACTGATTAATAACTAAACAATACAGCGGCTGTAATTTTAAGGAATCTGGCGGTATCTGATACGGTCAGGTTCCTTTTTTGCAGAAGCATAAGGAGCTGACCGCATGGAACAGACATTATCATCCTATCATATTTTCTACACCGCCGCAAAATCCGGCAACATTTCAAAAGCCGCCGCGAAACTGTTTATCAGCCAGCCGGCTGTAAGCAAATCGATACAAAAATTAGAATCCAGTCTGGGGTGCCGGCTGTTTGTACGCAGTTCGCGCGGCGTCACTCTGACAGAAGAGGGGAATATCCTGTTCGAACATGTCAGGGAAGCTTTTGAAACGCTTGATGCCGGAGAAGAGAAAATCAGAAGGGTATCGGGGCTTGGAATCGGGCATTTAAAAATCGGAGTCAGTTCTACGCTTTGTAAATATGTACTTCTTCCTTATTTAAAAGAGTTTGTCCAAAAGAATCCGCAGATTCATATATCCATTGCCTGCCAGTCGACGAGTGAAACGCTCAGGCTGCTTGCGGACGACAGGCTGGATATCGGCCTGGCGGGCCTTGGCAGCTATGAAATGCCCCATACGCTGCTGTTTGACTTTATAGCAGAGGCAGAGGATGTATTTGTAGCTTCCAGGCCGTATCTGCTTTATTTAAAACAGTGCGGCGTTTCAGACAGCGGGATTCTGCAGAACTGCTCTTTGATGATGTTAGACAAAAATAATATTTCCAGACAGTATATTGACGAATATATGCAGAAAAATCAGATTTCGGTACGGGAATGCATTGAAGCCTCTTCCATGGACCTTTTGATAGAATTTGCCAAAATCGGACTCGGGGCGGCCTGTGTCATCCGCCAGTTTATTGAACCGGAGCTGGCAGACGGTTCATTAATCGAAATACCGCTGCCCGTTCCGGTTTTAGCCCGTTCCATCGGATTTGTCTATAAGCCGGGAAAACATGCTTCAAAACCGCTGGAACAGTTTCTGGATTTTTATCATCAGTCCGCCGATGCCGCAGCTATTTCATCGGCTGTGTAATAGCCGCCGTCAATGATAAGCTCTTCTAAATTGTCTTTGTCCACAACAGACGGCATGCACAGATAAGCGGGAACGATGAGCTTTCGGTTGTCATACTGCTCCGTATCATTGATTTCCGCCTCTGTACCGGAAACGGCAGCCTGTACCATGGATGTGCATCTTTCCGCCAGCACGCGGGTGTCTTTATAGATAGAAAATGACTGTGTGCCTTCCTGAATGTATTTGCACGCTAGTGCTTCACAGTCCTGTCCTGAAATCACCGGCCAGTTCTGGTCTGTATACCCGGCTGTCTGCAGAGCCTGGATACAGCCATATGCAAGGCCGTCGGATGCGGCCGCGCAGATATCCAGCTCTTCATCCATATAATAGCCTTCCAGGTAATTTTCGCACCGCTCCTGAGCTTTTTTTGAAGACCAGTCCGAAATGCAGGTATCATCAAAAGAAGTCCGCTCCGTCCGGCACACAAGCCTGCCGTCGTCTAAATACGGCTGCATGACTTCCATCAGGCCGTTGTATAAAAGCCTGGCATTCTTATCTTTTTTGGAACCCATAAAAAATTCAATGGTTTTATATTCCCCTTCGGCAAGCTCCTCCAGTCCGGCCTTTTGCGCAATGGCTTTGCCAATCGCTGTGCCGACTCCTTTATTATCAAAAGAAACAAAATAATGCACGGCGTCCGTATCCATTAATAATCGGTCATACGCAATCACCGGAATGCCGGCTTCTTTAGCAGATTCTGATACGGATACAAGCGATTCTGCATCTGCCGCCGCAATGACAATGCAGTCAGATTCCGCCGCAATAAAATCCGCAATCTGCGCTTCCTGCAGCTTCGCATCGTTTTCTGCAAACTGTATCTCTACGGAATAATCCAGCGCTTCTAAGGCTTTTTTCATATTTGCAGCGTCTTTTACCCAGCGCCCGGAAGATTTTTCTGGCATGGACAGGGCAATTTTTTTCTTTTCACCGGATGAAGCTGTCTCGTCTGTTTTCGTTTCATCCTGCTGCGCACTGCTTTGATTTTCCTCACTCTCGTCTGGTTTGTCCGAAGAATCCGGCGTTTTGTCACTATCCGGTTCTGTGGTGCCGCCAGGCGCGCATCCAGACAGCAGCACTGCCGGCAGTGCTATGCATAAGAATGCACTTAATATTTTCTTTTTCATAGTTATCCCTCCTTTTTCTTAGTAAATAACGATATCGGATGATAGCAGAACCGCAGCTGTTTCGGCAGACAGGCTGGGCAGCTGCGGGGGATTTTTATATTTTTATTATACCGAAAAGCGGTGTAATAATCAACGGAAACAAAATAACTTTTTTTCGTTATTATTTCCTTGACTTTTATCTGAAGATATTTTACTATAAAGCAAATAGGATAAAAGGAGGGGCAAAGTTGATAAAATTCAAATTTGATGTTTCCGGTGCTTTAAAAACTGCCGGAATGACATCATACAAGGCACAGAAAACAGGGATATTATCACAAGATACATGGCGTAAAATAAAGAATAACAATGCAAATATCAGCATGGAATCACTTAATAGAATATGTGCTATTTTAAAAATGCAGCCCGAACATTTAATTTATTATGAAAAGTCAGAGGAAGAAGAAAAAGAGATTCTTGATAAATTTGGAAAATAACATTGACATAATAACTGAAATAAGTTATAGTTGCAGTATCAGACAGGGCAGGATGTTTGATATACGGCAGAATGAGAGGTAAACATGGACGATATGGGAATGACGAACGAGCAGTACAAAGGGATGTTGCTTGACGAATTGGAAGACTGGCAGGAAGTTCTTGAACTTGCCAAAGAGGAACAAAACGAAAAGATTATCAGGAAAGCTGAAAAGCAGATAGCCAAAATCAACGAAAAACTGAAATTCTAACGAAACGAGGGATAACAGAAAGGACGGGCCTGCCACCGCCCCAGCTGCAAAGATATGACAGCCTGCCAGCCGCCTTTTGCACAAGGGTGGTTTTTTATTGTAATCCAGTTATTCACGATATAACCTTCCAATGTCGCAGATTCTGTGATATAATAACTCTGCCATAAAAATATGTGCAGAAAATGACGAATAAGAAATGAGGTGTCTTTAAATGCTGGTCATAAATGCAAATCGGGAACAGCGGCAGGTATTTGACAGGCTGATTGAGGAAATGGGTGCTCAGGTAGTCTGGAACGGGCGGTTTATTATTATGGGAGACCGTCTGATATTAGAAGGGCTTGTACGCTCCCTGTTTTTCCATTTTGATATACAGAAGGTATTAACGGAGCTTGCAGACCTGCCGGATGATGACGGGGAGGAGCTGGAGATATCGGAATATCCGGGTCTGGCAGATTTGATTACGATGGCGGTCTATGCTTTTGATAAATTTGGCGCTATCAAAGGGGTTCATGCGGAGCAGGATGTGCCGCAGCTGAATCAGGTTTTTGGAAAAATATTAGGCATCTATCATCTTACGTCGGATTTTTCTGAGGAAAGAATCGAATTTTATAAATCAGGCATACGCATTACATATGAGGACGTAATCGATACCGTGATTGCGCAGCCTCAGGCAAGAGTACAGGTTCCAATGCTGGAAATGCCCGCGTTAGAAGAAGCCAGTGCGGACAGACCGAAAGCCTCCGACTGGAACGTTTTAGATGGAAACGCTTTGAACGGGAACGCTTTGAATGGGAACGCTTTGAATGGGAACGCTTCATACAGTTTTGCATCCTCTGCTTTAGACACTGCAGGCAGTTCAAAGGTATGGGCAGAAGCCGCTGGAGACAGTCAGGCAGTGGCAGAGAGAATTGAAAAATATCATGCGAGAATCGGTGTCTTAGACCGTCTGTCAGAGCTTCAGCGCAAAACGCTGTTAAGGGATATCCGAAACG
>CANDJC010000170.1 GCA_947384955.1 uncultured Eubacterium sp.
TTTTGATGGCATCCGTATTGCTCCTGGTTTCTGGGATTATTACAGTGAACCAAAATGGAGGAAATAACATAACAGGGTCTTATCATGCGCTTATTTCCGGCATAGAAAAAGAACAATACCAGAAATTGAGTGATGATGTGCGGGTGGATCTATGCGGATTCACAGCGTCAATTGGCAGCGTGAAATCTGGAAATGACCGCCTTAATATTTCGTATTGCAACAATGATGCACTTACATTAAATGGGCTGTCTGTTGACCAGGGGAAAATGCCGGAGAAAGCGAATGAGATCCTGATTGAACAGGAATACTTAATCCGGCAGAAGATAAATGCTAAAATTGGAGATACCATCCGGCTGCCAGACCCAAACAACGGCGAGGAAAAATCCTTTCTTATAACAGGATACCTGAAAACAGGGGCGAAAGGCACTGACCGTTCCTTATATGCGGCTATGGTTTCTGAAGAATACTTCTCAGAAATGGATGGATGGAATCACTTTTCACCGGCAGTCATGCTCCGTGTAAATTTAGATGCGGGCTCTGGGGATGTAAAAAGCTTAATATCGCAGATAGCTGCTGATGCAGGCTGTAAAGCGGCTCCTTCTTATAATGAAGCGTATCTGAACCTTAGCCAGCCTTCGGCATGGATGGTTCTGGCGGCGGCTGCCGGGCTGGCTGTTATCGTAATCGCTGGTGTTTTGGTAATATACAGCATTTTTTATATTTCCATTATCAATTCCATTAAAGAATATGGACAGCTCCGCACAATAGGGATGACAGCAAAACAGATTCAAAGACTTGTTCTCAGGGAGGGGACGTTGCTGATGCTGCCTGCAATTCCGATTGGACTGACTGCGGGAATTGCAACGGCTTATCTTTTAATTCCGCATGGATTTAGATTATGGAATGTGCTGTGGATATGCCCGGCTGCTGCTGCGTTAACATATGCCACTGTGCGCCTGTCCATCAAAAAGCCTGCGAAAACAGCCGCGGCCGTTTCACCCATAGAGGCTTCCCGCTATGAACAAAATAAGGGGCCGAAAGGTAAACACAGGCAGCACAGGCTAACGCCGGGGTCTTTGGCAGTCAACCAGGTTTTGCGTTATAAGAAAAAGAATATACTGACAGCCGCCTCCCTTGTCCTGACTGGCGTCCTGCTGTTAGGCTTATCCTCTGTCCTTTCTTCGATCAATGCAGAAGATATGTCTTTATCTGGATTTGCAAGAGGACAGTTCGTTTTAAGAATCTCAAATCAGGAGCTGATGGATAACCCTTTGGAGATTTTGCAGGAATCAAGTCCTTTTACGGAGGAAGTGGAAAAAGAACTCTCGCAGTTATCAGGCGTGCAAAAGATTATGAACGACCAGCATCTCCCAGTTTCCTATAATCTGCAGGCCCTGGAATCAGATGCTGAAATCGCAGGATTTGAGAAAGAAGATATGGCTTTGCTGCAAAGCTGTCTCTTAAACGGAAACCTGTCAGATTATGAGCAAATGGCAGCTGAGAATCAGATGGTGATTGGCAGGCCGGGTGACTTTGAGAAGTATTTTGGCATTCATCCGGAAGTTGGCTCGTCTGTAACGCTGAAGATTTTTGATGGGCAGCATACGGAGAACCTGGAATTTGAGATTGCGGCAGTCCTTGACGAAAGTAAGATTGGAAATCATGGCGATAAAATAGATATGCTGTTATTGCCGGCTGATTCCATGCAGAAAATCGCACACAGCAATCTGACATATCAGTATGTGATTCGTGTAGAGGATTCTTTGGAACAGCAGGCAGAAAACGAAATAGACCAGATTGTATCCGATCACCCGCGGCTGAGTGTGGATTCCCTTTCTGCTGCCATTGCCCAGAATGAAAACTTCCTGCAGGGAACACAGTTAGCCCTTGCAATAGCCATTGTTTTAATTGGCTGTTTTTCCGTGATGAATTTGTTGAATACAACTTTGACGGGAATTATCGTAAGGCGCAGGGAATTTTCTCTCATGCGTTCCGTGGGAATGTCCCAAAAACAATTATCCGTGATGGTTCATAAAGAGGGATTGATCGTAGTCGGCATGGGACTTGTATTATCTGTGATAATTGGTGGAGGAATTGGATATGTTCTTTGCTCATTTTTGAAAAACAGCCTGATGAGCTATTTGAATTATCAATTTCCATTGGGTATTACAGTCTTATATTGCATGATTGTTATTTTATGCAGTGTGCTGATTACAGCAGGAGCCTTAAAGCAGCAAAGCAGGTCATCCATGATGGAAGCTCTGCGATAAGTGTATTTTTTTAAATAACATAGAAGGAGGCGCCAGATATGACATGGCCTTTTGAAAATGATACAAGCGCCGTTATAAAAAAGCTGGCAAAACGGAACTTAAAAACAGATAAAAGCAGGAACATACTCATTATCATAACGATTGCATTAGCTGCCTACCTGGTCATGGCAACGACCCTGTACTTTTTTGCGTCCCAGCGTGCCTCATTAAATGATGCGGCGGGGCGCTATCAGGCAGTCATTGATGAAGCTGACAATGACATGGTCGCAAAACTGGCAAATGATGACCGGGTTCAGGTCGGCGTGAGCAGCTTATTGGGTCTGGTTTCCTATGGAGATTATAAGTTAACCGTCCGTTCCATGGATGAGACACTGATGGAATTAGCAAAATATCCTGATTTGGAGGGGACATTACCGGAATCCACAAATGAAATTGCTGTCACAAAGACATTTCTTGACAGGGCCGGATTATCTAAGTCCGTAGGTGATACGGTATCGCTGGATTTGGGGGACGGGGAAAAAGAATTCATTTTATGCGGCATTCTGCCTGTGGAAGATGCAAATTATTCAGTATATGTATCGCAGTCCTATATTGAAAATAAGGCCGGTGCGCCGGCTTATTCCGCCTATGTCCGGCTGAATGGGTCTGATGGCTGGTCGAAATCGGCGATACAGGCAGAATTATCGGCATTGTGCGGCGAACTGGGGATACGGCTGGAGAAAATGCAGTTTTCAACCTATTATTTTTCCCTGATTGAGCAGCGTGGCAGCCAGTATGTGGCCATAATCGCATTCATCAGCCTTATTGTTGCCCTGGTATGTACCCTTGTTATCTATAGCTTGTTTTATGTGTCCATAACCAGAAAAACAAATGAATACGGAAAGCTGCGGACGATTGGAATAACAGGCAGACAGATGAAACGGATTGTTTTCCGGGAGGGCTTTTCCCTTTCTGCAATAGGGATACCGATTGGAATAGCAGCCGGTGCTGCAGCAGGATATATTCTTGTTCCCGATGGCTGGAATACTCTGATGGTATTTGCGATAGCCGCCATCACAGCGTTATTCATGTATCTATGCGTTATGGCTGCCGTAATCAAACCTGCCAGGACTGCAGCCCGTGTTACCCCGATTGAAGCAGTCCGTTATGCGGCTGAGCCTAACGATGTGGCATTCGGCCAAACAAAATCGCTGCACCGTTCCTTATCAGCGAAAAATTTAGCTTTCCTAAATTTTGCAAGAAATAAAAAGAAAACGGCCTTAACGGTTTTATCATTAGGCGTGTGCGGCGTCCTGCTTATGGCAGGCTCTGCATATTTTAATTCGATTGACCCTCTGGCGATGGCGCGCAGAAGTTTTCCTTATGGGGAAATCCGTCTCGAATTAGGCGATTACGGGCCGCAGTCACATGACAGCGAACAATATTTGGAGCTTCAAAAATCCAGCCTGCTCACGGAGGATTTCATGGAATCAATCCGGGGCATAGACGGCGTGGAAGACGTAAAAGCATATCAGGGGACGGTCCTGGATCTCCATATGCCAGCGGGAGACCGTGAACCGGTTGTTTCGGAAGGCTTTACCCCGGATTCCAGGAAACTGCTGGAACAATATCTGGCTGAAGGCACGGCAGATTTGCAGGAGCTTCTTCATAACAATGGCATCCTCATTGAAAACGGCCCCCATTGGGAAGAAACATTCGGCTGGGATGTGTCTGTTGGGGACGAGCTTCAGATTGAAGCCGGCGGCCAGACAAGGAAAGTAAAAGTGATGGGAATTGTGGATGCGGATATCCCATACGGCGGATATGATACCCTGTTTATCCCTTTGGAACTGCTGTCAGAAATTGTGCCTGCGGAAAATCTCAACTATCAATTCCTCGTAGATACAGACGACAATAAATGGGAGGCGGTAAAAGATGAGATCCAAAAAATAATACCGCGCTCTTCCCGTCTCTATGTCAGCACATTGGACGAATGGGTCGGGGCATACAGGGACAAACTGTTAAATTACCGTATTCCGGTCTATGTTTTCATTATGTTCATAGGGGTTTTTGGTATTATCAATCTGTTAAACACCCTTATCACAAATATCTTGACCCGGAAGCGGGAACTGGGCGTTTTGCAGGCGGCTGGCCTGAGCAGCAGACAGCTTTCCAAAATGCTTTTGACCGAGGGGCTGTTTTATACATTTTGGGTACTGCTTATTTCCGTGTCGTTTGGAACCCTTATAGGGCATCTTCTTTGTACGGTCTTTAGCGCAATGAGCCTTTTTGGAAAAGTAAGCTACCATTTTCCGGCGTTTGAAATGTTCAGCTTTTTTCTGTTGATGCTTGCCGTTCAGATGCTTTTCTCATATTTGTCGATCCGGCAGATAAAAAAGCAATCTTTGGCAGACCAGATACGGGAGTTATCATAAATATATCCCCGAGTGAGAAATCGTGGAGTAAGGAGATGACAGATTATGACATGGCCTTTTGAAAATGATACCGGCGCCATTGTGAAAAAACTTGCAATGCGCAGCCTCGCAAGCGAGAAGCGCCGGAACCTGATGGTAGTAATCGCCGTCGCCCTGGCGGCGTTCCTGGTCTGCCTGTCAGCGGTTATATCCATTTCGATTGCGCAGATTCAGCGTAATCAGGCGGCCGACACCTATGAAGCGGTCTTCACCGGCGTAGAGGCGTCCGATGTGGCGGTGTTGAAAGAACTGCCGGAGCTTGCCCGGGTGGGCGAATATTATTTATTGGGGCAGGAGCATTCGGAGCAGGGATACAACGCTTCTTATGTGTACTGTGACAGCGACATGATGTATATTGCCCGCAGCCAGATGGAGCTGGTAAAAGGAGAACTCCCGGCAAAGGCGAATGAAGTCGCTGTCAGCGAATATTTTCTCTCTGCTTACGGTTCCAATGCCAAAATCGGTGAGACGGTCCGATTGGATACCGATAGCTTTCATGGCGGCTATACCGTGACCGGAATCCTGTCTAATGCGGGAGAAAAGGAAGCGAATCTATGTGCCATTGCCGTTTCTAAAGAGGCCTTAACACAGTGGACTGGATTTGACCCTGCAGGATACCGTGCCTATGTGCATTTCAAAAATGACAGGCAGTTTGACCAGGATACCATGACTGCCCACTGTCTTGAGATTGCCGCACGGTTTGGCTCTGCACATGTAGGGATGAACAGCAATTATTTTGCTTCCAATTCCAGATCCATTGACTTTGTGACCATTTTCGGCATAGCGGCTCTTGTGCTTGCCGGAGGATATGTAGTCATCCAGAGTATTTTCCGTATTTCTGTGAACGACAAAATACAAAGCTATGGGCAGCTCCGCACCATCGGCGCAACATCCAGACAGATTCGGCGCATCGTGAAAAAGGAGAGCCGGAGGCTGGGCGGCATTGGTATCCTGCTGGGTATCCTGTTAGGTGTAGGCTGCGGCCTGCTCTTGTTCCCAAAAGGTTTTCACGGGGGTTATTATGGGGCAGCTGTACTTCTGACCGTAGCGGTCTGCTGGTTCATGGTATCCGCCTCCGTTCACAGACCGGTCAAAATAGCTGCCAGCATTTCACCGCTGGAGGCAGTGCGTTTTTCCACAGGTCAGGAAAAGGTACACAGCAGGAAGAAACACCGGAAACTAAGTCCCGTATCCATGGGATTTGCAAATTTTGGACGTGATCGTAAAAAGTCAGTGAGCATTGCAGTGTCCCTGAGCCTGGGCGGAATCCTTCTTCTGGTGGTGTCTTCCATAGTTCTGACCCGGTCACCGGAGCAGGCTGCAAGGCTGTTTTTCCCGGACGGGGATTATAAGCTCTATCTGTCTTCAGAGCAGCCAGAGGAAGAGATTATGGCTGCAGGCAATCCTCTGAATGAAAACTTAAGGCAGGAGCTCCTTTCTGTGGACGGAGTGACGGATGTGCTGGCCACCCGCCAGTCTCTGCACGCAAAATTCAGGACTTCCAAAAGCGCCGAAGCCGGTATGTGCGACATGCTGACGGACGCAAACCGCATGGATATTGAAGCTGCACTGGTATCCGGTGCCATGCCGGCGGATACCCACAGCATCCTTCTGAGTACGGGTTATCAGAAGCACCATGCCGATATGGATACCGGGGCTGCTATTGAGCTGACCCTGGGCCGGAAAACCGTGACAGTTACCATATCCGGACTGTTCGATGCGTCGAAGGCAGCAAACGGACATGGTGCGCTTGCCATGGATTCGGCGGCCCTGTTCGCGCCGGAGGAGCTGTTTTTTGAGATACATCCTGAAATCGAAAACTTTGACTACTCCTGGAGCATTGTCAGCGACCCGAAGAAAGCAGAGTCTGTGGAAAGCAGTCTTAGGGAACTGGTATCGGGCCGCAGCAATCTTGGAATGGATACCATAGCCGCACATATCGAATATGAGAAAATGCAGAACAGCATTATTTTTGGAAGCCTTCAGGCGCTTTCCTGGCTGATATTCCTGTTCGGCGCTGTCAATCTGATTAATACGACGCTTTCCAGCCAGATGTCCCGGAAGCGGGAGAACAGTATCCTGCGCTCCGCTGGCCTGACCATGAAGCAGCTGTGCTGGATGAGTGTCACCGAGGGGATGTGCCATGCGCTTTTTGCGGCGTTTACAGTCTTGCTCCTGGGGCTGCCGATTTCCATAGCAGTCTGTGCGGAAGTCAGTAAAAAATCTTTTGCCGGAGCAGTTGTCCCATATCAGTTCCCGTTCCTGCAAATGGGGCTGTTCTTTCTTGTGCTGTCTGGCATGGAGGTGATCCTGTCTGTCTGGATGGTGCGCAGGCAGAAAAAGCAGTCCCTGGCAGAACAGATGAGGGCACAGAGTTAAAATTAACCTGGGTAAAATTTTCTGAGCCTGAGTGATTGATATGATACAGCATTTCACGGCAACAGACAAACATTTCACAGCAATGAAATTGTTTTGGCGTTTCGGACTGGCTATAATGAAATGTCAGTCGATTTATTCGGTGATATATACAGCAGCATTTGCGTTATGCACGAATCTGCCTGTTAAGCCTTTGGCGAAAACAGCGTACAGGGATATTTGGATTATATTAATAAAAAGAAAGGGCAGAAAGGAAAAGGCGAAAATTAATGAGTAAATACAATACATTATGAGAATATGTGCAGAAAAGCGAAAAGAAATCATTCCGGCTGACCTTTGAGGAGATTCAGGAAATCGCGGGGATACCGATTGACCACTCTTTTCTGAAATATAAGAAAGAGCTTGCAGATTATGGCTGGCAGGCCGGGAAAATATCCATGAAAGAGAAGACGGTACTCTTTCATAAGACTGACTGACAAGCTTCCTGTTCTGCCTGAATCAAAAACTGAGATTTATATTGGAGGGTATGGAATGAATGACATGAATGAAAAAATGATAGACATTATTATAAAAAAAGCGGATGTTTTGTGCCCTGATTCTTTGGTCCTGATTGGTGTGTATGGTTCAGTTGTTACCGGAGACGAGTACGAAAAATCCGATCTTGATCTGATGATTCTGATCAATGACGAAAACGGACAGGTTCTGGCTGACGGATTTATTATAGATGATGTTGATATAGGATATGACCTTTACTGTACCAGCTGGGATATGCTTGAAGAAGATGCGCAGTGTGGCCACGCACATTTATCTAAGCTGTTCGATTCGAGAATCGTTTATTGCAAAGATAAAAGTGCATTGGAAAGGCTGGATGAGCTCAGAAGAAAGGGGGAAGAGCTGCTTGCCTCGGACAGGCGGTATGAGAAAGCTGACAAGGTATATGGTGATGCAAAGAAGATGTTTGCGGAGGTCTGTCTTGCACAGTCTTTATCAAAAGCAAGAAGCTGTGCAGGAGCAGCGATTGAGTTTATAGAAAATGCTGTAATGCTGTATAACGGCCAGTATTTCAGAAAAGGAACGAAAAGGGCTCTGGATGAGCTTAAACAGCTTAAACTTCCTTTCGACCTTGAAACTGGGATTCTTGCCGTCATTCAGGCCGAAACGGTGGAAAAGATACGGGAAAGACTGACGGAAGTTTTCGTTCTGACAGACGTGTATCTGCAGGTTCCGAAGAAAAAGGAACTCCCCTCTTCAGAAAATCTGCGAGGAACATATGAGGAAATGTATTCTAACTGGAAAAACAAAATGACCGAGGCAGCAGGCAGAGACGATGTGTATTCTTCCTTTATGAATTTACTGTCTTTACAGTGGATGTTCTATGAGATTGCAGAATGTATCGCAGTGGATGACTTGGAAATTATGGATAAATTTAGCCCCAAAAATCTGGAGGGGAATGTGGATGTTTTCGATCAGGCTCTGAATAAGTATCTTGCAGAATATGAAAAAGCGGGAATTTGTCCAAAGTATTTTGAGAGTATGACAGAATTTGCGGAGGATTACGAAAAACGGTATTTTAAGAAAGACAAAAATGATTAGACTGGTCAGACCAGCAGAAGCTAAAATGGATGATTACAGAGAATGGTGCAGAACTATAGACGCAAATACGAAAGAGGAAACGGTTAATCCGGACTGGGTGATAACAGACACAAACTCGTTTAACAGGAATTATCAAACAAGACCCGTTATGCTCTTTTTGTACAGCTTTGCTCTTCTTAGCTATACACTATCCTATACATTGGGTTGCAGGTGGTTTTTCCTTAAGCAGCTTATCATTATATCATGTGATATGCCTAATAATATTACATTTTGTATGTGATTTTGTATATAAGAAAACAAATTATTTATGGGGAGCTATCGTATTGCATATAGAAACCAGCAGATTACTTTTGAGAAATTATAGAGTGACAGATTTTGAGGATATTATAAAATATTTTTCTGATGAAGAAGTCAGCAAATTCGAAGATTTTTATCCAATGTCAGGAGAACAGGTGAAAAACATGATTACTGAGTGGCAGGATATGGATAACCGTCTTGTTGCCGAATTAAAATCAAAACAGAATATTATAGGAAGCATTGGCTATTGGATAGATGATGAAGGACATTATTGTATAGATTATGATTTTAATCCTGAATATTGCGGACAGGGTTATGCAACAGAGGCAGGCAATGCGCTTGTTCATTATCTATTTGAATCAGTGGGTATTAGCACAATCTATGGAGATTGTGATGTGCGGAATGTTTCATCATGGAAACTATTAGAAAGACTGGGATTTCAACGTATAAGAAGGCTTGATAATCAATCATATAAAAATGATAAAAATGGTAATCCAATTTTAATCAGTACGTTTTTATATGAATTGGATAAAGCAGGAGAATCTTGCAGTTCAGAAGGGAAATGATTCTCTTGTTTGTTTTTCAAGTATGGCAGACAACGCTGAAACGGAGGATGCCAAACGGATATCAGGC